>NZ_NQKX01000004.1 GCF_002252635.1 Synechococcus sp. MW101C3 | reverse complement strand
GCCGCTCTTGGCACCGACACCGATACCCAGATCCAATACTTCAACGGCTCCGAATGGGTCGACTACACCTCCGGCACCGTTAACCTGATCGACGGCTCCCTTCTCGTTCGTGTTGCCATCAACGATGACGACACCTTTGAGGGTCCGGAAACCTTCCAGCTCGCCGTCACACCAACCGGTGGCTCACTCTCCACTGGCACTGCCACCATCCTTGATGACGGCACCGGCAATATCTACCCGGATAACAACACCGGTAACATCGATCCAAACGCTCTCAAAGACGACGATCGCGCCATCTCTGTTGACAACATCTCCGTCAACGAAAACTCGCCCTTCGCGGTCTTCACCGTCTCTGGCACTGGCAATCAGCCCGTTACCCTTGCTCTGCAGAATGATGCCAACGGTGCCACCAATGATGCCGCTCTTGGCACCGACACCGATACCCAGATCCAATACTTCAACGGCTCCGAATGGGTCGACTACACCTCCGGCACCGTTAACCTGATCGACGGCTCCCTCCTCGTTCGTGTTGCCATCAACGATGACGACACCTTTGAGGGTCCGGAAACCTTCCAGCTCGCCGTCACACCAACCGGTGGCTCACTCTCCACTGGCACTGCCACCATCCTTGATGACGGCACCGGCAATATCTACCCGGATAACAACACCGGTAACATCGATCCAAACGCTCTCAAAGACGACGATCGCGGCCCCGCAATCCTCGTTCCTACCAATGATGGCAAGGGTTTGGAGGTAATCGGAACGGAGGGGGATGAGCTCTGGGTCGACCTCTCAGTCGTTCTGGCGAATGCACGGAAGCAAAACGGGCTTGATCTCGTGCGGATCTCCTCCGATGGCAGCCAATCCAGAGTTGGCTCCATTGGAGCAACTCCGGATTCCGGCTTTCTAGGGGATACCCGTGTAAAGCTTGCCGTTGGTGATCAACTTCAGTTCATCCAAGTCAGCGGTGATCTGCCAGCCAACAATTCACCCGCTTTGTCCATAAGCAGCGACGGTGAACGTGTCATCGTTCGACTTGACGACAACAGCGACGACAACGACTTTAATGACCTTGTACTCAAGGTAAAGACCTCAACCTTCGACCCCTTCTCTCAAAGTACAAAGCTCGCAAAGTTTCAACAGGCATCCGATCAAGCCTATCTGGATCTCAGCTGGATCTCAGCCAATGGAATCGTGCTGAGCATGGATGTAACAACCGATAGTGACTTTAACAACAGATTCGGCCTAGTGAAGGTTGACACTGACGCCAACGGAACCCCTCTCGGCACGGTAGGTGGCTTGGCCCCATCCGCAGGCGCAGACTTTGATGAAGCAGTTCGCAGGAACCTGCTGAGCTTCAGCTACACGCAATCAGGGAAACAGACAGTTGCTGGGCTTAGCGTAGCGCTGCAAGGCAGCCAAGCCGGGGTCTACGCACCTGTATTGATAACGCCGACAGGAGCGATCTACACCTTTGGTGCATCATCAAGCAGCGATCAGAAACAGCACATTAAAGTGCTTGGGGCCAATAGCTTCGGCTTTGAAGATTTGCCAAGTGGCTCTGCGGACTGGGACTTCAATGACGCTGTGATTACCTTCCAGGCCACGAATGCCGAACCGCCCAAGTTAGTGATTTCAAGCGATGGTCAAGGGCTCACGGTGGTGGCTGGCACAGGCCAGGGAACAGGGCTCTGGCTGGACCTCAATGCCGTAATCGCAAACTCAGCGCTACAAAACAGCTTCGATCTTGTGAAGCGTCTTGCCAACGGCCAGGAGACATCGATTGGGAGTGTCGGTGCTACAGCGCAGGCCACCTTCCTGGGCGGCAAGGAGTTGTTCCTGGGCGTGGGTGAAACCCTAAGATTCGTACAGAACAGCAATGACGACAACGAAAACGTCGATCCTGCTCTCCGCATCGAAAAGATCGGCGAACGCTATCGTGTTTCTCTTGACGACAATGGAGATCCTAGCCCTGACTCTGATTTCAACGATCTGATCGTTGATGTCGACAGCACACCATTGGATCCGTTCGAATCGGTGGTCTCGCTGGCAAGTCAGCAGCGTACAAGCTCTGATGGCATTCTCGATCTCACAAATCTACAAGAAGGCAAGTTAACACTGAACCTCTCGATCGTTACAGACTCCGAGAACATCAACACCCTAAGCTTCGTAAAGCTCGATGTAGATCCTGTGACAGGCAAACCTCTCAGCCAAGTCGCCGGAGTTTCTGCTAGCGCAGGCGAGGCGTTTAGAACTGCTGTACGCGACAATCTCGTGGACTTCAGCATAGCGGCTGGTGGTCAAGCAAAGAGTCTTGCGACATGGGAAGTTGATGCATCCGACAGCGGCTATTACGCAGCTGTCGTGGTTTCATTCGAAGGAAATCTCTTTACGTTAGGAGATACCACTGCGGCTGACGGTCGCCAGCACCTCAAGGTGTTTGGCGACAACAGCTTCGGATTCGAAGACCTTCTGAGCTCCGGTGGCGCTGACTGGGATTACAACGATTTGATCGTCACGGTGACGCCGTTCTGAGTTCCTCTTCAGGAACTAGTCCACTAACCACGACGATGGTGGTTCCTTACCACCAAGCTGTTCATCTCAGCAGCAGAACAAGACGCTGTGCTGCTGCAGGGCATCACGTAGGCCCTCCCCAAAGGGGCAGAGTGCCTACCCTGCAATAGAAGCAATGAGTTATCGACTGCAGAAAAGACTAGATTCGACACAAGAACACCGAAAAGCATCCGGCTTGGCCGACATGGATCGGTGCAAGAAGCGACATTGGCTCTCGTTAGAGGGCTGCTTCATGCGATTTAGTGACAAGCCCTCTGGCACCAAATGGTAGATCAAGCTCGCGGAGCTCATTTCCTAGGATGAACTGGAAGACGACTATGCGTCCCAGTTCTGCAAAGACATTGGGGCACCTGCCAAGCTATCTCGAGTGGCATTGGCTGCCCAGCTCATCAAGGCTCGCCTCGTGATCACAAACGAAGAGTTGGCAAAGCAAATCAAGAGAGCTCCGCATCTTCAGTCCTTCATTGGATTGGAAACGTACCAGTGATGATGAGGATACCGTGAAGGTGGTGGTTATTCAACAGGGCATGGCAGCAGGAATCATACGCCTGCGCCATCACTCAACCAAGCACCACTCTTGAGGAACGCCACCTGCGCACCTGTTGGTATGAACAACAGAGTGATGGATCCCTGCTCAACGAAGCCAAAGAAGCCACGTAGAAACTGAATGAGACGATCGGTCCACGAATTCTTGGAGCACTTGATCAGAAGCCACGCACGAATCGCAAGATGCGCTGGTAGCAATGTCTTGCTGTGGCTAAACGGAGTGTTCTCGCATCCGCAAGAATCGCAAGGCACTCAAGTGGCAGGCCGGCCATCTGGAGCACATTCTTGCCGGCATTGATGCTCTTATCCACTACGGTGGCTGGCCGCTGGCTGCAAGAAGACACTGGTGCCAAAAGCTCTTGGCGAGGAGCAGACTGGGACTCCAGCGGAGAACTCTCTACCACTCAGGTAGCAGAAGCTGCTCCGATCGAATCGTGAACCTCATAGACGCTTCTCTCAGGTCAACTGTTGATTGCGAGGCTAGGTTCAATGTCGAAGTCGAAGCCCTTGTCTGAATCGAGTCAGCATGTGGTAGATCTCTCGATCAGTCACGGGTGATGGGTTCACCCGTGTGGATCGGTTGAGCCACGTCCCCTCCAGTGAAGGAGCAGGCCTGAAGGATCAAGTGAGCGTCTGTCGCTGCCGTCATGGTCATCAGCCAGAGGTGATCGATGCCGACAGGATTCATCGGACTCGAGCCAACCGTACGCTCTGGCAGCATCATCGCGATCGCATGGGTGGAGCTCGCCTTGATCGGCCCAGGAGTGATCCCAAGGATGTCGAAGAAGAGAAGGGGCAATCTCTTGATGATCAGCCTGGGGATCATGCTGTCAGCGACAACGTCGCACAAGGGAAGCAGCGGGATGAATGGGGACTGATTCACAAGCAACTAGCTGCCGAAAACAATCAACAGTTTGATTGTCTGCACTGGTGAGGAACAATGACGAGCTGGCAGGGTGTCACTCTATCCGCGTTGGCTTCTTGGCGCAGCTGGTGATGCCGATGAAGCCATCAGAAGAGTCGAGTATCGACCCCTGAGCAATCAAACAGCTGCAGCCTGAGGATCGTTCGGAGGTGATTCAGTCTTCCCCGGTGTGAGACAGGGGAGGGGTCGTTGTTCCTCAACAAACCCAAAAGCAACCGCTTGAGGGCTTTCCACTGGAAAAGCCAGCGTGTCTACACAATGATCAACGCCACTGATTCCCTATCCCAGCATAACGTCAGAGACCAAACTTGGTGGCAGCCTGCTGCTTGCAGATTGTCTTGGCATTGCTGATGCTCACACGTTGGTGCACCTGATCAACGACACAGGTGCACGTGTACGTAGCAAGACCGGCGGGCGCTGGCTTGCCCGAAAGGGCAACTTCAGCGTTGACGGCATTGGTGCAGTAGTGCATGATCAGGTCATCTTCCATATTCTGCGCATGGACGCCGCAGGGGAAGCAGGCAAGGGTGCCGCAGCTGATGGCCGCGAGAGCAAGCAACCGGGCTGATGCCATCACTGATCAGATTGGAGGCTGGTGAACGTAGCTTACAGGCATTGACAGATCTGAGCGAAAGCCTGGGCTCGTGGGGTTGATGTGCCGATAACTCACAGTGCCGGAAGACCGGAGGCCCCCACACATTGAGTTCAGCGGCAAGGCTCTGATGCAGGGAAGCTGTGTATGGAATCCGTGCATGGGTTCAGTGCATGGAATCAAGGCGCACTGTCTGCCGATGCTGCCGGTGTGATGGGGCACTCCTCGCAACTTGTCTGTGCGGCGCTGGGAACCAACGACAAGGCGCGGCATCATCAGGCAATAGGTGGCTGGATGATGGAGAAGGCTCACACACGGGAAGCCGATGGGAGGCGCGCCAGAACAAGCGGCATCACAGCAAACAGCACCAGCATGGCCAGATAGACACCACCAGAAACTGGATCCCGGCTGGCTACATACTCGCCAAGCGTGCGCTCCTGAATGGCAACTGCAAGCAAGACCTCGGCGCCAACCAACAGACCCAGTGCAAGACATCCAGCCCCCAGGCGGATCATGGCACTGGCGGGAAGACGAAAACGCCAGATGATCAGACGGGCCGACACCACAATGGCCACGAACATGAACGGCATTTCAATGAGCTCCGCCGTCCGTTCACCAAGGCGCGGCACAAGCAGTGTCACTCGAATCACGCCCAGCACAAAGCCCACACCGAACACCAATACGAAGTAGGTGATTCCAGCCTTGATGGTTCGAAAGGGGAGACGATCCATCAATCCATCAGTGGTAGCGCAGCCGTGCGAATCAAATCAGGACCGCCTGCAGTGGCCGTCGCAGTGAAGACGGCAGCCTGGGGCCTCGGCCGAACCTGACGACAAGATCGGGCCGCCACCCTCCGAGAGCCAGATCATCAGCAAGCTGCGGGCGCAGCGTGGACACCTCTACGGGCTGATTGAGCATCGCAGTGCGAATACCCAAGGCTGCCGATTGCAGGGCAAAGCGCTCATAGCAACGCCCCACTTCCACCCACTGCTGCGGCGTTGGGGATTCCGAGGCGAAGATCGCGATACCGGCAGAACTGCGCACATGCTTGGCGTACGTGTCGTTTTCGCCTTTCGGTGAAAGCAGCAGGCTGAAAAGCAGGCGTCCCAGCCATGTCGGCACAGACGGATGGCCAGACGATGCAGCGTAGAGTCCATCCCCCGTTCGAACCGCCTCACGACCGTTGAATCGGATCCACTGCTTTAACTCAGCCACGAAGGCGGCATCATTCAACTGGATCGTGTTGCCTTGAACGACAGACTCCAGGAGCGTCTCCATGGCCTTGCGCTCGGTCAGGACAATCAGCTGAACACCTGCGCCCGTACCGGCCTTCACCAACAGTTCCAGTTCATCGCGAGCAAGGGGTTGGCCGTCATACTCACCACGTGTGCTCTGGCGCTCGGGAATCGCCTGAAACAGTGTTGACGCGACGGGTGTTGTCGGCGTTAAGGCGAAGCGCAAGACAGTGCCCCCTGCCGCATCAAAGCCGGAGTGGCTCATCCAGCCATGGGCCAAGGCTGCCTGGCTCAGGTTCTCGGCGGCACAGCCAAGGGAGACGAACAGATGGTGGTTCTCCGGGTCGACAGCAGGGCAGCGTCGTGAAAGATCCGGCTCAAGCGAGATGGCGCCATCGCGGAGGCGGAACTTCCAGCACTGCGTGTTATGGCTGGACGGCGCCAGAGTGGCGTAGCGCACAAGCTCATGCAGCAGAGAAGGCATGCCGCCGGACGCGGCCTTGCTGTGACGCCAGGTGCGATCCACTGAGGCTTCATAGCTGTCAGCACTGGGCTCCGGTGAGCATGAAGAGATGCCGGCACTGGCGGTGGCAGTGCCGGCTGCGGTGGCCAGTGCGGTGACCACAAATTCACGACGGGTCGTCATGATTCAACCTACTGCTCATAAAACCAAACGGTTCAGCTCAGAGGGAAAAAAGAGATCTGAGGCTTAGCCCGTCGCAATGAGAGCTTGCTGGGATGACGGTCTACTGGAGCTGCACGGTCACCGCAGGCTTCAGCCGCGCCTGCGCCTGACGGAAGTGAGCAAGCGTGGCAGCCGGCGGATTCCGGTATCGGTCATGGGCCAGGGCAGAAATGGGGATGGAAATGGGGCGCATGGACCCCTGCGAAGGTGATGGTCAAGCATTCGCCAACGGCACAATCCTTCATCCTGCCAACCCAACGACAAGACAGAAAAGGGCGATGGCTCTCATCACTACGTGCAGACAGAGGTCCCTGCCAATCCCGTCCACCTGCATGATCGTTCGACCATAGGGTCGGTCGGGCCCTGGCTATCGATCCCTGTGAATGCTTCAGCAGCGGCTCGCTGCCTTCCACGACCAGCACGTTCCTTTAGAGTCAGGCAACGAAGGCTTCTCTATCAGGGCACACACTGCCATGGTCTCAGACAACCCAGCTGCCCTCACACAAACAGAGACGCCCCCGCCTAATCCCGATCGCTGGTGGACCCTGGCCGCCGTGGAATGCGGCAACTTCGTTGTTTATATGGATGGGTTCATTGTCACACTCGCCCTGCCGGCGATGGCGCGTGAGTTCGGCGTTGGCCTATCGGTTCTGAAATGGGTGATCGTCGCCTACATGCTTACCGTGACGGTCACCCTGCTGCCGGCCGGCCGCCTGGCCGACATCTGGGGACGCCGCCGCATCGTCGTGATCGGCATGGGCGTCCTCGTCCTGACGTCGGTCCTGTGTGCGCTGGCGCCCACGGTGGAAACCCTGATCGCCTTCCGCGTTCTCCAGGGTGTGGGCGGCGGCCTGGTGCTGGCCAACGTGATGGCCGAGATCACCGCCGTCTTCCCGAAGCAGGAGCGGCGCAAAGCCATGGCCGTCAATGCCTCGATCCTGGCGCTGGCTCAGGTCACGGGGCTGGTGCTCGGCGGCCTGCTGATCGGCCAGTTCGGCTGGCGCTCCCTCTTTCTGGTGATCCTCACGGTGAGCCTGGCCGGACTGATCCTCAGCCTCCGGATCCTCAAGGCCCGCCCCCGCAGCCTGGACCGCACCGCCATGGACTGGACGGGTGCCGTGCTGGCAGTCGTGGCCACCAGTGCTCCCTTCCTGGTGATTGAACAACTCTCCGAGGCTGGACTGAAACCAGCCAGCCTGGCGATCCTGCTGGGTGGCGTGGTGGCATTGGCCCTGTTCGTGCAGGTGGAGCGACGCCTGCCGAGACCGCTGCTGAATCTCGAACTGCTGCGACGGCGTGCCTTCACCTGTGGCTCGGTGGCTGCCGCCTTCTACTTCGTTGCCGCGGTGTCCTGCTATTTCCTGCTGCCGTTGTATGCGCAACTTGTGCTGGGACGCTCGCCCGTGATGGCGGGTGTGCTCATCGTGCCGCTCTCCTTGGTTCTCACGGCCACGAGCCTGACGGTCAGCAGCCAGGGCGATCGGATCGGTGCACGAACCCTCAGCACAGCAGGAATGCTCTGCATCAGTGCAGGCCTGGTCGGACTGTCCTGGCTGGGTCCCGACGCCTCCACCGCCAGCATTGTCTGGCCGCTGGTGCTGCTGGGCATGGGCGGCGGGCTCTTCCATCCCCCCAACAACAGCGCCACGCTCAACACGGTTCCTGCCGAGCACCTCAGTGTGGCGAACGGCTTCCTGTCGATGGCTCGGAACTTCGGACAGGCGATCGGGGCGGCGCTGGCGGCATCACTGCTCGCCAGCGGCCTCGGCGCAGCAGGGGCAGAAGCAGCACTGGCGGGGGAGGTGGGTGCGCGGCTTGGCGGGTCCCAGCTGGAGGCCTTTCTGGGGGCGCAGCAGTTGGCGTTTCGCTTGGCGGCAGCACTCGGGCTGGTGGGAGCGGCGGTGTCCGTTGGCCGCGGAGCAGAGGTGCCGGTGGTAACGCACGTGACGGAGAGGCCCATCGCCAGCCGTAGCGATGGGAAGGGGATCCGGTGATGGGGATGCAGAGCGCACTCTCCAGCTTCCGCACCACGCCTTCATGGCTGGGCTTGAATCTGTCCGTTCTCTTGTCAGAAAATCCAGCACCCCCTACCAATTGCCAGCGCTGAATAGCAGTTGCAACATCGCAAATCCCGCCAGACAGGTGGCGGCCAGGAGCGGAATGGTATGCAGCACGGTCGGAACATCCTGGTGCTTCGGTTTCGTCATGCTGCGACCGCTTGCGGGCCGCGCAATGGCCAGGTGCGGAGAAGCACAGACACACTCGTCCATGAAGTTGTGTGCCCGCCGCCAGCCTCTGCACGGCGATGGCGCCGCTCCATCCGGTTTCAGAATGAAGCAGCTGGGCGGCAGCGGCAGCAGAGTGGAGGCAGAAACCTGCTCGCGGAAAGGCGATGAATGCCACCCTGGAGAAAGCCACCACCACCCAGTGCGCCTGCCCCGGCTGCCACTGCAGCGTGAAGGCCGACACCCCCTTCCGCAACGGCGCCCTGCTGTTCTGCAGCGACGCCTGCGCCAGTGGCCACCCCAACGGTGAACCCTGCCACGCCGGCTGCGGCTGCGAGTGTCACGGCTGAGGCTCGGCGGAGGGCTAGAGCCCCTCGCTATCTGTTGAGGCGTTGGTGAGCACCGGCAGACCGGCGGGCGGGGCCACCAGCAGCCGCTGGCGATCCTGCGCCACCTGCTGCCGGAACGCCTGCCACTGGGGAGACGCGATCACCTGTTGGCTGATCGCCTTGGCCAGGCGCTGGCTCGCCAGCACATCACTGGGGTAATGCACGCCGCAGTAGGCACGGACATGCCCCCCCTGGCTGCCCACCAGCAGCAGCCGTTCCCGCCGTTCCGGCACGACATCGGCCAGCAGCAGGGCCGCCGTGGCAAACCAGGTGGCATGGCCACTGGGGAACGACCAACCCGATTCCAGCGGCAGGCAGGGCCTGAGATCCCGGTGGCTCAGAAAGGGGCGCGGCCGGGCAACGGCGTTCTTGAGCTGATTCTTGAGGGTGTCGGCACGGCTGAGGAACGCAGGAAGGCCCTGGTAAAGCGTCGGTGAGGCGTCCTGCAGATTGGTGCCGATGGCGGCATCAAACACGCTGAGATTGCGGTTGAGGAAGTGCCAGCTGAGTAACACTCCCTCTGCCGTGCGGGTGCGCTGGTTCCAGCGCAGGATCGCCAGATCGTCGCGTTCCGCCTGGCTGGCGGGAGCCGGCGGCTGGCCGATCACGGCACGAAAGGCGGCCGGATCCAGCTGCAGGCCTGCCGCCGGATCGCTCGGCTGGCCCGAAGACTGGGCGACGGACTCGGTGCTGGGCCTGGCCAGGGCATCACCGCTGAGCAGCACCAGGCAGGAGGGCAGCAACAGGCCCGACAGACAGAGTCCAAGGCGCATGAGCTTGATCCTCAGCTGCTCGCGGAAACCGACTGTAAAGAGTGGGAATAACGACCTATCACCATCTGAGGGGCCGCAGGATCTGCAGCCCCAGCCGGCCGATCAGGATGCGGGCAACTGCTGAAGGCTGATGGCTGCTGCTGCCGAGGAGCTGGGGGCAGAGGTGCTGGCCTTCTGGTTTGAAGCCGCGTCGCCCAGCCAGTGGTTCCTCAAGGATCCGGCCTTCGACCACCAGGTGCGGGAGCGGTTCATCGGCCTCACCCGCCAGGCGGTGGCCGGAGAGCTGGCGGCCTGGGGCCGGCAGCCGCACACCGGCCTGGCGCTGGTGCTGCTGCTCGATCAGTTTCCCCGCCAGATCTGGCGGGGCTCCGCCATGGCGTTCAGCGGCGATGGTGCGGCCCTGGCGCTCAGCCAGAGCGCGGTGGCGAACGGCTGGGTAGCGGCCGAAACCGACCAGGCCCGGCGGCAGTTCTGGTTGATGCCCCTGATGCATGCGGAAGACCTGGCCGTTCAAGAGGCGGCCGGCCCGTTGTTCGAGCAGTTCACCGATGCGCGCACCGCCGCCTTTGCCCGCCGCCACCTTGAGGTGATCGCCCGTTTCGGCCGCTTCCCACACCGCAACGACTCCCTCGCGCGGGTTTCCAGCAGCGAAGAACTCGCCTTCCTGCAGACCCCCGGCTCAGGGTTCTGAGGCGGCCAGGCCGTGGGGTTGCCGGTAGGCAGGGGGTTGCCGGTAGGCAGTGGCGCGACACACCCCCGCCGATGGTTCACGCGGGATTGTTGCCGCTGATCTCTGTACAGGCTGGCGAAAGGAACTGATCAGCCTTCTTGCGCTCGGCTTGCAGTTCGAGTTTGCAGCGATACACGAGCGCCTCGTAGCCAGGATCGCGATGGGCCGGGATGTATGGGTTTGTCCCAGAAGGCGCAGGGGCGGCGGCAAGATCAATGCCCGCAGTGCCTGTTTGCGGATTCTCCTGGGGTGGGGTCAGGGGTCCGCAACCCGGGTCGACGGATCCAAAGCCCTGGCCCATGGCTGAAGCTGGGTGCTGGTCCACCGGAATCAGAGAGAACAAACAATGGCCAGGCAAGGCTGCAATCTGAAGCACCTTGAGATGAGCGCTAGTTTTACTCATTTGTAGATAAGGGTCAAGCACAGAATGAGCCAAGAGCTTCTCACTTCTCTCTAATAGTTCACTCATGCCTGCCTATCAATTTTTCCGTCCCTGATCATTCTGCTTTGCCCTCTCGATCACTCACACAGCCAATCCCAAGGCAGGAACTGAAGATCCGCTGAGCGCCCATAGTGAGCTGAAAGGCTGAGGATCAGGCAGGACCAATGGGCCCCCTCCACAGCCCTGTCTGTGCCGCCTTCCCCTGCTCGCACCGCTCCGGTGAGCAGCTTCAGCTCACGAAGCGGCGGTACATCCAGCGCACGAAGGGGCCGATCACGGGCACCGGGGCGAAGGTGGGGCCCACGAAGTCGAAGTAGTCGCGGTGGTCGACGATCCTGCCCGCCTCATCCAGCAGCAGGCGGGTGGTGCCGGGATAGACAAACTCCACGCCCTTGATCCGCAGACCCATCACCCACTCCACGAAGGCGGTCCGGTCGCTGACGACCACCGCTTCGGAGCGCAGCATCACGTCGTCGCAGCGCTTCATCAGCCCCTCCTGGGCGGCGAGGTAAGCATCGATGCCGGTGGCCTCCTGCGTGGGATCACTGAAATGCACGTTCTCGGCATACACGGCACGCCACTGCTCCGGCGTGGGGGCCGGCTGTCCATAGGGTTTGGTGAACAGGGCCTGCAGCGAGGCGGCGGTAAGGGGCGGCACGGCGGGATCAGTCATGGGGCAACGGGTTGGGGGTACGGGCTGAGGCAGAGCATCGCAGCGCTGAGCGGGCGGCCCGGCGCGAAGATCAGTGGGCGGCCCGGCGGGCGCAGAGGGTGTCAAGGTCGGGGCGGCCGGTGAGGCGCAGCCGCCAAGCGGCCCAAAGCCGGTAGATGGCGTCGACGGCCGGGCCCAGCAGAGGCCAGGTGGTGGGGGCATAGATCCAGCCCAGGCCCACCTGCCGGTAGGCCTCGCGGAACACCGCCACATCGCGCAGCACCGTGCCATCGGAGCTGAGGCCATGGATGCGGCCCATCGCGTCGCGGTAACTGATGCCGGCATAGGCAGCGGGGTCGTAGCCGGGGGCGTCGATATCGACGAACGCCAGCCGGCCCCGGCCGGCATCGCGGCGGCGCAGTAACGCCACCTCGCGCAGGCAGAGCGGGCAGGCTCCGTCATACAGAAGCGTGAGAGCGGTGGCCGTCATGGACTGAGGCTAAGAAAACCGGTGCAGGGGCCGGGGGCGAGACCTTGCGTGGGGCCCGTGCGCGGCAGCCTGCCGCTGCCAACCACCAGGGGAGTCGGCCCTAACGTCGAAGCCGGCACCAGCGCCCGCCACCATTCGCCGTCGCCCCCGCCGCTGCCTCGGAGTCCCATGGCCCGCCGATGATCGACACGCCCGGGCCGGCCGCCAGCGACTTCGAGGATCTCGCGCCTGCCCTGCTGGATCTGCCGCCGCGGCGCTGGATCCGCAGCCCCGCCCTGCTCTCGATTGTGGTGGGGGTGATCCTGACCCTGGCCCTGGTATTCGCCGCCACCCCCTACCGCACTAGCGCCGTGGGCGCCTTCCTGCTGGAGCGGGGCGTGACCCAGCCGATCACGCTGGCGATCGCGATCACGGTGGTGGATTACTGCCTGCGGCGCCTGATCGTGTGCCGCCGGGAGCGGCGCCAGGTGGGCCGCGACTGGGTGCCCCGCGGGCTGGTGGATCTGCGCCCGGCCGATTCCGATCTGCGCACGATGTTGATCCTGCTGGGCCAGCGCCGCAGCCTGATCGCCAATCGCCTCTGCCGGCTGCTGCGCTGCTTCCAGGATTCCCACTCCCGCGGGGCCACCCGCGAGCTGCATCAGGACGACATCGCCCTCACCCAGGCCGACATCGAAGACGGCTACGGCGTGACCCGCACGATGATCTGGGTGTTGCCGATGCTCGGATTCCTCGGCACGGTGCTGGGCATCTCGATCTCGATCGGTGGTTTTTCCGGTCTGCTGGCCAATGTGGAGGATCTCGACAAGGTGAAGTCGAGCCTCACGGCGGTGACCGGCGGGCTCTCCACCGCCTTCGACACCACCTTGCTGGGCATCATCACAGCAGTGCTGTGCATGGTGCTGATGAGCATCAGCGAACGGAGCGAATACCAGCTGGCCGGTGAAATCGAAACAGCCCTCAACGACGGATTCTTCCCCCGCCTGAGCCGTGATGAGACCAGCCCGGCGCCGTAGGCACGCGTCGATCGATCTGATCGGCTTCCTCGACATCCTCAGCGCCGTGATGGTGATCGTGCTGCTGGTGATCTCCGTGCTGGCGCTCTCGCTCGGGGTGGACCGCGGCCGCACGGCCCGGGTCGAGCCCCGCAGCAAGCCCACCGCGAAACCGGCGGCGGCGGCAGCGAAACCGATCGCGGATCCGTGGATGCAGGTGCCCACCGCCGCGTCGTCCCCGCTGGTGGCGCTCAACAGCGCCGATGGGGTGCCGATCACCGGCTCCACCACCTTCCTGCTCTGCCGCGACGGCCAGGTGGAACGGCACGATCCGATCAACGGCAGCATCACCGCCCGCTGGGATCTGGACCTGGTGCCGCCGGAGCTGATCGCCGAGGCGGTGCGCACCGACTACATCTATCTCGCCGTCGCCGGCAGTTGTTTCGCAGCGGTGCAACCGCTGGTGGGCGCCCTGCGCAGCACCGGGGCGCAGCTGGGCTACGAGCCGATCGGCGAGGGAGCGCGCACGCCATGGCGGTGAGACGCAGCGGCCGTCAGGGGCACACCGAGCTGTCGTTCGACAGCCTGATCGACGTGTTCATGAACGTGCTGGGGGTGCTGATGCTCACGGCCGTGGTGATGGCGCTGTCAGTGCGAGGAGGGCCCTCGTCAGCGCCTGAGCAACGGGAACCGGCAGCGGCCGCGCCCGCCCCGCCGCTGCCAACACCGCTGCCGCAGAGAACCCAACCGCCCCGCCGCCCGCCAGTGCAGTTGCGGTTGCCGCAGGTGCGGGACGTGGGCACCGAGCCGCTGTTCGTGTTCGTGAGCGCCGATGGGCTGCGCCCCCTGGGGCTGGGTGGTGAAGGCCTGCTGCAGCGCTATTTCTTGGTGACAGCGGAGCAGGGCCAGCTGGTGCTGGATCCCCGGCCCGCCGCGGTGATGAGCGCCGGTGCCTTCCGCAACTGGATCCGCACCTACAGCACCAGCCGCCATCACATCGTGGCGGTGGTGAGCCCGGATGGCGCCGAGCGCTACCGGGAGGTGCGGGAGGCGGCGCGGGCGGCCGGGTTCCGCTCCGGCTGGCTGGAGCATCTGGGCGGCCCACTGCGGGTGGGCGAGGGCGGCCGGAAGGGCGAAAGCGTGCAGTGAGGCCAGAGGGCGAAGGCGTCCAGCGGCCAGAAGGGCTGGCCTGCACAGCAAGGCCTGAATGGAGCCACGCTTAACAGAACGTCACACTAGAGTGGCTAAAAGGATGTACCCCATGGACGCACTGTTTGCCTTCTTCTACTTCGCCTGTTTCGCGGCGATCGCTGGCGGCGCCTTTGCGTTGATGCGCCAGAACCTCCGCCAGACCGACTGGCGCGCCGCTCCCTCAGCCCCCCGCCCCCATCCCGAAGCCCCGGAACCAGGCGATTCGGTGATGTACGTCGACCTCAGCCGCGAACGGCTCGAGAGCCTCTACAACCAGGCCAGCTGAACGTGCCAGCTGAGCGGGGCCCCAACCGCGCCATCGAGAGCATCGAAGCTGAAACCATCAACCGGCTCCGGCCGGTTTTTTATGGCGCATGACCCTGCAGTGAGCTCAACACTGCATGGCCCGGATCAGCCCTGATACGTGGTGATCGTGGAGGTCACCTGCAGAGGTTGTTCGGCCTGGCTGTCCACCTGAAAGGCCATCCAGGTGGTGTCGACGGAGCGCTGGCGCTCGATCAGCGGGAAATCCACGCGGCGCCGCTCGTAGGTGAGGCCAACGCAGCGCAGGCTTTCCTCATCGGCCATCAACGACCACAGCACCTTGATGCCGGCGCGGTCGTAGGCGAAGGGGGTGTCGCTGAAGCGCAGCTCGGGGGTGAACCCGGGCAGGCAGCGCACCTGTTCATTGGTGGCGCAGGAGAGGTAACGGCCGTCGTCGGTGGGGAAGAACCAGCAGGTTTCGTTGGCTGCAGCGGCGAGCGGGACACTGTCGAGCAGCCGCAGCTGGCGGGGTTCCGCCTGCGGCGAGGCGTTTTCACTCTCGAGGTCGTAGACGCTGAGCCAGAGACGCTCGGCCGCGAAGCGGGGAATGGTGGCGTTGCAGAGCAACCGCCGGGCCGGCGAGCTTTCGGCGGAAGCGTCTGGCAAGGCTTCGAACGGATCGTCGCCGGCGGCGTTGGCCCGGCCGGCACTCACCAGCTCATCGAGGGAACCGTCCCAGCCGGGGGGGCAGCGAAAAATCCTGAGCGACTGGGCCTCCGTGATCGCCTCGTGCTGCTGGGCCAGCAGCTCTGACCACTGGGGCGGCCCGCTGGAGGCGCCGGTGGCGCTGCCGTGAAGAACGAAGCAGAGGGCGTGGGCCATAGCAGGGAGAAGGGGGCGTGGGCGACCGGATCAGGCAGGGCTCAGCTCCCAATAGCAAAGCCCACGGCAGGTGGACCGCCCGAGGCGATCGACCTGCCGTGGGCAGTGGGTGGGCCTGGGTTCAGCCGAGGCCGATCTGGGAGAGGATGCCCTGGCCGGTGAGCAGCTCGGTGCCGAGGCCGATCACGAAGCCGAGCATCGCCAGACGGCCATTCCAGGTTTCGGCGAAGGCAACGAAACCGAAGCGGGAAGGGGTGGTGCTGTTGGTCATGGGGTGGGTAGCGAGGTGCTTCGCAAAGCGTAACAGAAATCTTTGAACTTCGTTACGAAGCCGCCGCCATCAGTAGGTGGCCCGCTCGGTGTCGTAGGCGGTGAAGCCGCAGGCCTTGGCGGCCAGGCGGTAGTGGGCCATGAACTGGTCCCAGCGGAAGCTGCGCGGGTCGTAGCGGGAGTGGCTGCGATCGACGGCGGCGTGGGTGGTGAGGCGGCTGAGCGGGATGCCGAAACGCGCCTGCCAAAGCAGCACCTGGGCGGCGGCGGAGCGGTATTGGGCATCGGTGTAGCCGGAGTGGCCGGGGGTGTCGCCACGGCCGTCGGCGGGTGACACCAGGGCGAGGTGCAGCGCCACGTTGTTGACCGAGCCCACTGAGGTGGGCCGGATCCGCACCGTGAAATCCCCGAAGGCCGACATGCCGGCGCCATAGGCGCGGTTGGCATCGGGAACGATGCGCAGCCGATCGCCGGCGGGGTTGATCACCAGGTGGTAGCTGACCTGGTCGTTGTCGTTGGGGTGCGGGGTGCGGAACAGGGCCAGGGTCTGCGCTTCATCGATCACGGTTTCGTGCAGCACGATCAGGGCCGGCCCGGCCGGCACCGCACGACCGAAGGCATCAGCGGGCTGGCGTTCGCCGAAGTTGGTGGGATCGGCGGGCTGGTTGCGTTCCGGCGCCAGGCCGATGGCGGCGGCGCAGCGGGCCAGCTCGGGCTCGGAGCGCCGCGGCAGGCCCGGATCCGCGAGGGTCTGCACCTCCCAGCTGGGGCGGGGGCCATCGGATCGGGGCGCCTCGGGCCCTTGCCCCTGGCAGCCGCTGAGCAGGGCCGCTGCGGCCAGAGCCGCCAGCCAGGGTGCGCGGGTGGAGGAGAACCGAACGCGTGGATGTTCCATGGCGGCCATCCTCAGAGCTCGCCGGCCAGAGATCACACCAACGTGTCGATGCTGCAGCACCAAAGGCTGCAATCAGACCGGAACAAAGGAAATGCCGCCCGAGACATTTCAGGCATGGGCGCCAGAAATGGTTCGAACGGCAGGGGTGGCAGCAAACCAGCGCAGGGGTGGCAGCAAACCGGTGCAGATCTAGACGAAGGAAAAACGCGCGGCTAGAAGCAACGCATGGGCCAGCGCTAGAACCAGATCCGCAAGGAGCGACAGGGGCGGCGACGGAATCAGGGGCGTTGTGCCACCCCCTTGGAGCTCATTCGTCGGCTTCTTCGCCACCGACGGGCACGAGGCGGATCTGCTTCTTGCCGAGCTTGATTTCGAACTCATCGCCGGGCTGCAGACCGAGGATGGCGGTGTAGGCCTTGCCGATCAGCAGGTTGCCATTGAACTGGACCTTGGTGACGTAGCTGAGCTTGCGCCCGCCCTGACCAACGCCATTGCTGCTGGCGGAACCGAGGCTGACGCCCTTGGCTTCCAGCAGTGCTTCGTAGAAGGCCGTGAAGTTGAGACGCTCGCTGCCGTCCTTTTTGGTGCTGACGTACCCAGCGGCACGCACAAGCTCGGATTTACCGACATCACCAAGCTCCTTGACTTTCGCCAGGAGATCAGATCCGGTGAGCATGGGGTTGTTGTGTAAGACAAGGTCAATATAGCCACACGAGGCAATCGCTTGCCAGAGGGTTCCTTTCAGCCAGCCCAATCCGACCGCTCTCCCCTGCTTCCTAAGATCGGACCTGTTGGAAGTTGCCCAGTGAGCGCCGATCCCCACACTCCAGCGTTGCAGTTGGTGTATGACGGCGGCTGCCCTTTCTGCCGCCATTTCGCCAGCACAAGTGAGCTGCGCGGAGGAGTGCCCCAGCTCACGATCATTGACGGCCGCGCCGATGCGGAGCTCCGACATGCACTCCAGCAACAGGGATTCAACCTGGCAACCGGTGCCGTGTTGATGGAGGGAGAGCGGATCTGGCACGGCGCTGACGCGGTGGCAAAACTGTGCAGTGAACTGGAGCCCAGTGACGGCTTGTTAAGGCTGTTGCAGGTGATCTTCGGCAACCCGGATCGCACCCGTCTGCTCTATCCCGCGCTGCTGCTCGCTCGCCGCCTGGCGCTAGCTGCCAAGGGGCTGCCGGTGGATCCCGGCTGAAGGGCCGAAAGCGGCAGATGGCTTACGCTGCAGGGCAAGTGGCCGGAACGCTCTTGAGCTATCTGCGCGAGATCATGGGGCGGCTCAAAGAACGGGCCGAGGCTGATCGCCGCAGCCAGGCGGCACCGGCTGAGCCCCTGACGGCTGGTTCCACAGGCGGCAAGGTGCCGGCGCTGAGTGGGGCCGTCGAGCAACACATCGCCAGCTACCGCCAGCATCTGAACGCCTGCAGCGATGCCATGCTGCTGTATGAATGGGCCTGGATCGACGACCATCTCTCCAGCCTGCGGCTGTCGTCTGGGCATGAACCGATGCGCCAGGCGTTGGGCGGCAGCACAGCGGTGGATCAGTTGCTGCAGGAAACCAACGCCTTTCGCCAGGCGCTGCGCGAGGTGATGCAGGCGCGTGATCTGGAGCCCAGCAACCGCACGGCGCCGATCGAACCGATGGAGCATGCCTGGGAACTCAGTCATCCTGTGATACGGGAGGCCTGGGGGATCGAACCCCACAGCTGAGGCCTGAAAGTTGCCCGCTGGCGGGCTACAGCATGCGCCCTCCTGCCGCACGCCATCGCACCGCACCATGGCCCGCTCTCGCCCACGCTCCCGCCCCAGCGCCAGGCCCCGGCGACTGAGGCCGATCCACCTGCAGCGGGAAGAGGGGGTGTACCGCACCGACGAGATCGATCAGATCTTCTCGTTATGGCGCGAGCCCTACCGGCTGATGCTGTCGTGCCCATGGTGGGGCTTCCTGCTGCTGATCGCGGCCGGGTATCTGGCGATCAATCTGCTGTTCGCCGGGCTGTATCTGCTGGATCCGGCCGGCATCGGCGGCGTGCCGGAAGGGTCGGTGGCCGGCTTCAGCGAGGCCTTTTTCTTCAGCGTGCAGACGCTCGGAACGATCGGGTATGGGGTGCTGCACCCCCGCTCGCTGACGGTGCATCTGCTGGTGACCTTGCAGGCGCTGGTGAGCCTGATCTTCACGGCGGTGACCACCGGGCTGGTGTTCGCCCGCTTTTCACGCAGCAAGGCGGAGATCCTGTTCAGCGAGATCGCCACGGTGCAGCCGTGGAACGGGGTGCCGTGCCTCACCTTCCGCATGGCGAACGTGCACCACAACAGCCTGGTGGAGGGGCACCTGAACGTGTTCCTCGGCATGGACGAGTACAGCACGGAGGGGCAGCGCATGCGGCGCGTGCATACGCTCAAGCTGGTGCGCAACCATGCGTTTCACTTCCGGCTGATGTGGACGGTGATGCACCTGATCGATGAGCACAGCCCGCTGGCGGGGCTGGAGATCGAGGAGCTGAAGGCCCGCCATGGCGAAATCCTGGTGTCGTTCCACGGCATCGACGAAACGGTGCGCAGCCCGGTGTTCGCGCGGATGTCTTACCCCGCGTCGCAGCTGCGGCCTGACGAGACCTTCGAAGACATCGTGCTCGACCAGGGCGACGGCGACCGCTTTCTCGACTTCAGCCGCTTCAACCTCACCCGCCAGCGCCCGCCCGCCACGCCACCCACCGATCCCACCCCCGCTCCAGCCCCATGAACGCCACCGGCCCCACCCACCTGGTGTTCGTGTACGGCACGCTCAAGCGCGGCCAGGCCAACCACCACTGGCTGGTGGGCGCCGAAGCCCTGGGCCGCACCCGCCTGCAGGGCATGGCAATGCACAACCTGGGCCCCTACCCGATGGCCGTGCCGGTGCCCGCGCCTGCGCCCGACTCAGCCACTACTCCCCCGCCGCTGCTGCACGGCGAGCTCTACCGCGTGGACGCCGCCGGCCTGGCGCGGCTCGATCTACTGGAAGACGTGCCAAATGAATACCAACGGCAGCGCCGCCCGTTGGTAGACGGCCAGGAGGTGTGGGTGTACGCCGGCGAACCGGAACAGGCCGCCCACTTGCCGCCGGTGCCCTTCGGCGATTGGGGCACCACGCCGGTGTTCATTCCGCGTGAGGGCGATGGCGCCAACCCTGAGGCGGTGCCCGCTCAGCGCGATGACGGGCAGTGGGGGGTGGTGATGCACCTGGGGCCGGAGGAGTTGGAGGGGGTAGGGGATGCGTTGATGGTGACGGGGGTGTTTGGGGAGAGGTTTTGGGTGGTGGGTGGCGTGGGGGATTGGGGGATGTAAGTTAAACGTTGCGCTTGGCAGTTGTGTGCAAGCGGGGGCGGAGTTGCGATTCACACGGTGGCCTGTGTGGGGGCAGGAAGTGAATCTGAATGCGCCTATCGCCGTTGCGTTCAAGGCGCGGAAAAGGATTGGGTGATGGCCATTCAGTAGCGGACCGAACACTTGGTTAGCGGATCCGCATAAGGTGGAACGCGCTCGACTGGGATTTCACAAGCCTCTTGCTGTGACAGGGTTTTTGGCGTTACAGGCGCAGATGGTCGGGGTGGTTATACGGTCAAGCCTGCTTCCATCAGGGCGATTACAGGAACCGCCCAATTACTGTTATATGGATTAGGCACTCTATTGCTAAGTGATGAAAAGTGCTAGATGGGTGGAGGGGTGGGGGTGCGACCCCCACCAACTTACGCGTCTTGGAAGCATTGCCTCAACATCTCAAGTCACCTACCTAGTGCGAGAACGCCCTTCTGGGCTTTCCCTCCATGCGTAAGATTCCCCCACTGGCAGACAATAATCATCAATACAAATAGAATGATGACATCGAGCTTGGCTTGAGCACACACCATATGTAGGCCTCCAAAGATGGAAACAGATACGGAGGGATTGCACTCAAGTAGGGTGAACTTGAGACTCGGCGCAGCTTTTGCACCAAGTCTTTGGCCAACAGGCCAATCCAACTTTAGCATGCGTTTGCCCAAAACAATGCAAGAGCAAGATCCAGCATGCTGACTGTTGGATGCCTTCACGGTCTTTGAGCGCCATCTAACATCAAGATTCAGCGGACGAGGTACAACAGTTCCCTGCAAGTTCCATTCACCCTGCTCGCCACTGATCTTGAGCGTTCGCAGGATCAAATCCAGCTTGCCTAGACTTTCTTGGCCAGGCTGGATCTGCGCCACCCACCCCCATCTCACACAATTGCTCCGGGGAACCTATTTCGGCGCCGGCGACGGGCACTAAGGTTGGTCAGAACGCAAGGAGCATCCCTCGGCGAGGGGTCTCATGCCAGAGCTAGTATCCTGAAAAGATCACACCCTTTAAAATGGTTGGCTTGTCAAGATCTGGCAATCGGCCCATCAGGAGCTATTGTAATCCCAGTATACAACCTCACAATGTCATGGCCCCAAGCATGACACCCTTCCAGTTAGTACCAATTACATCGGCTACCATCATAACAACGGTGTGGCGTGGCCGTCTCTTTTGCACATGGCCCCATTGGGGAGAGAAATAGTAATCATGGCCTCCGCGAAGCTACTTAGGCAACTGATTAAAACGGGAACAGAAGGCAATCATGATGCCTTCCATCGAGTATCTGAGCAGCTTATCCAGGAAGAGCGCGAGAAGAATCATCATTTGCTGGCAAATGATCTTGAGAAAATTCTTTACGGCCGTCGGAGCTCGTCAAGCAATGTGCACTCACTCTTGGCCAACCGATTACCCAAGGAAAAAGAGCGTGGCCTGCCATTATTGCAACTAAAGGAGCCGGTGAGGCGACTAGAAGATGTTGTTCTTTCCGACGCGAATTCATCGCTTGTGGACGAGGTCTTGCAGGAGCATCATCGCAAAGATGCGCTCGAGTGTTATGGCTTGCATCCGGCCGATAAACTTCTTTTTTGCGGTCCTCCTGGCTGCGGAAAGACCCTGACCGCCGAGGTGTTGGCAAGCGAGTTGGGGTTGACCCTCGCCATTGTGCGAATTGACAGCGTGATGTCATCCCTGCTCGGAGAGACGGCATCGAATCTCCGTCAGGTCTTTGACTTTGTTTCCGCTGTGCCGATGGTGGTGTTGTTCGACGAGGTGGACACCATGGCCAAGGAAAGAGCTGACGAGGGAGACCATGGGGAATTGAAACGGGTGGTGAATGCTTTTCTACAAATGCTCGACGGCTATGAGGGAAAGAGCTTGCTGGTGGCGGCAACTAACCATGAACGTAGTCTCGACGCCGCAGTTTGGCGGCGGTTTGATGAAGTGCTGGTGTTTGAGTCCCCCAATCTAGAGCAATTGCGGCGCCTTCTGAGTGTGAAGCTGCGGGGTTTCCGTCGTGAGTTTGAAGTGGACGATCCCCGTATCGCGAGTATGTTCAAGGGCATGAGCCACGCAGATGTGGAGAGAGTAGTGCGCCGTGCCGCGAAAGACATGGTGCTAAGCGGCAAGGAATTTCTCAGTGAGCGCCATCTTCAGGTGGCGATCAAACGGGAAGATGCTCGCACTGTCCGCTGCAACAGAAGCTGAGGGGCAATGGCAGAAGATTTTCCCCATCTAGCGCTGCAGCGGGAAACTCCAGTCACTAACAAGCGCGCTGGATCACCTCCTCGCATCAATGCACCGGACGATGTTCGTGCACACAGCCTTCGCTTGCTAGATCACCTAACGAGCGCCAGAGAGCAATGTGCAAGTGATGAGGGAGGGTTTGATGACCGCAAGCTGATCAAGTTTTCTGTTGACAAGACATTCAATCCTGATGATATCAAGAAGATTTCGTCATCAATTGAATTCGTTAGTCAAGAGCAGGATACCGTAGTCATTGGCTTTGCCAGCGATGCGGCACTTGCTGATTTTGAACAGCGACTCACCACCATGGCAAAGGGTGAATCGGTGACGTATAAGCAGGTTTTTTACGCCTTGAGAGGTCTTGATGGTTGGAGCCCGGAGGATCGTAAAGGGTGGGCTCTGAAGACCTTGGGACTTCCAGCGACTGATGAATTCTTGCTGGATGTTGAACTTTGGCCCCTGGAGGATCACCCAAACAGGCGTACGCTGGAGGATATTGCATTCGAAACTTGGTTGAGAAATAATGCCATCTTGAAGAAGGACAAAGTCGTTCAGCCCGCTTTGAGTCTTTTCCGAGTGCTTTGCACTGCGAATCAGGCGGAGTTACTGCTTCGAAATCGAGATGTGCGTTGTGTCGATTTACCGCCAAACTTCCGTCTTGAGCGGGCTGCTATATTTCAGGATCTGGGAGCTCTCCCGGAAATTCAGGGGCCAAGCGACCACGCTCCAGGAGTTGTGGTTCTCGATAGTGGGCTTGCCACTGGTCATGTTTTGTTGAAGGCCGCTGTGGGAGAAGCAAAAAGCTTTCTCCCTGGAGAAGGTGCGAATGATGAGAATGGCCATGGCACTCACGTGGGAGGTCTTGCTTTGTATGGGGATTTCGAGAACTGTTTAAGCATCCGAAGTTTTGTTCCAAGGCTGCGCCTATTCAGCGGCCGAATCCTAGACAAAGACAATAGCAACAATACAAGCTTCATCGAAAACCATATTGAACAGGCCGTGCGCTATTTCAATTCGACCCATGCTTGCAAGGTTTTCAATCTTTCATTTGGCGACAGCAGTAAACCCTACACGGGTGGCCACATTAAGGGGCTCTCCGTGGTTCTGGATACACTTTCAAGAGAGCTGGATATTCTTTTCATAGTCTCTGCCGGTAATCATTGCATCGGAGAGGATTCACCAGAGGGTTTGGGTTGGAGAGAAAGCTACCCCCACTATTTATTGAGGGATTCATGGCGCATCATCGAGCCAGCCACGGCTTTGAATGCTCTGTCCGTAGGGAGCCTAGCCAGACATAATCAAACCTTCAACAGCCAGCGTTATTCACATGATCCATCTGAGTTGCCTATAGCCCAGCCTAACCAGCCCTCCCCCTTCACACGCGCCGGCCCTTCAGTAGATGGAGCCATCAAGCCCGAACTTCTTAACTATGGAGGAAACTGGGCTATCAACACAAGAGCTGGTTACTCACTTCTAGAGCAATCAGGGGGGCTGGGTGTTGTTTCAACTCAGCAGAATCCGGAAGGCTCCAAGATCGCCATTAAGAACGGAACCAGCATGGCCGCTCCTCAGGTTGCGAATCTTGCGGCTTCTGTTCTGCTGGAGCAGCCTGAGGCGAATAGCAACTTCATTCGGGCCTTGCTGTGCCTCAATGCTGTGATGCCTTCTCGCTGTCAGGATCTGATTGATCAAAACAAGGAGTTTCGCAGGGTGTGTGGTTATGGGAAGGTCGATGAGCGAGCTCTGTTCCGTTCACTAGAATTTGCGGTCACCCTGAAAGCAGAAGGGGCAATCGAGAATAAGAAGCATCACTTCTATGAAATTCCACTTCCGCCTGAGTTTGCCAACGGCGGCAAACGTCGATTAAGAGAAATTGCCGCCGCTCTCGCGTACACGCCACCTGTTCGTTCGACTCGGACGAAGTACAGGGCGACCCGAATTGATTTTCGCCTAGTCACCGGTCCAGATCTTGATTATGTCACGACAATGTTTAATAAGGCAACTCAACAGGACGACTATGAACGAATTCCAGAATTCAAAGCCGGCCTGATCGGCCAACAAGCGCGCAGCAAGGGGACGAACCAAGCTGATTTCTGGCAATTTCTCCAATTCAATGCAAACTCCAAGCTCCGCAAGCAAAAGCTATTCGTTGTCGTCACCCGCAATGATCATCCTTGGGGCGAAAGCCTCTGCAATTATGAGGAAAACTACTCTTTGCTGGTGAGCATGCGCGACTGGGAGAATGAAAACGCCCGGCTTTACACCCAAATCAAGGCCCAACTCGAAGCCAAGCTTCGGCTTAGGGTCAGAGCCTGATCTTGATCCTGATCCTGTGCCAACATCTCAAATCCGAAACTGCCGACAAGCCTTCAGCTACTCCATCTGTGTTTTCAGGTGTGTCGCGCCCTCCCATTAACGAGATTTGCAGGACCCACACGATTCTTGTGATTGTCAAAGCAGCTGCTCACGAAGCGTATGGATACCGACCAGACGAGGTCCGACAGCCGGACAGTTCCAACTTATCCCCGCTCACGATCAGACTTCGTCTTGCGCTGAGTCCTACCAAATGAATCGTTTTGGAATTCAACTCTCGTATCTTGTCTGTATGCGAAGACGCTTCGAACAAGCCCCTCGAGTGGACAGGCCACCTCAGTATCTCAGCTATGCCACCACCCGCTCCATGCCTGCCACTCAGGGGCAGCGTTAGCCTTACACCATACGCGTGGGTCTACGGACGTGGCAACTCCTACTGAACCTTTTTGGGCTGCTCCAGCGCTCCTTGCGGCATTCATCGCTGCTCTGGGCTTCGTAGGCAAAACGACAGCCGAGTTGATTCTCCAGGTGCGTGAGACAGCCAGAGATCGCAGGAGTCGGCTGACGGAGCTCTACGCATTGTTGCGAGCTGGAGACGCGGCGTATTCGGCTCAACGGGAACTTGTCAAACGCCTTGCTGCTCAGCTAAGGAGACGACTACCAGAAACATCTTCTCTACCCCCAGGAGTTGATCGGCTGTTTGTCGCGATCTATGCAGAAATGAACGAGGAGGAGAGGCAGCTTCATGCGTTGATAAGAGCGATTACCGTTCACACGTTCCGCCCTCTCAACCAATCTCTCCTTGAGTGGCTGCGTACAGACCGCTTTTTTCGGGCGGCTCCGCCTTCTCACCGCCATTTAGGAAAGCTTGCAGTGTTCCTTGCTCAACTTGAGGCTCACCTAGTTCTCTGGGTTGCCAAGTACGAGGCCTGGATATCTGACCAACCTGAGCATGCACTTGTGTTTTTGGCCGATGAAGAGAAACATGGCGTGGGCTTCCCAAAGAATGGAGTCTTTATTCTTGCTAAGGTTCTTGGTCACTGAAAGCGCCAGTGAGACGGCTAACGTCAAGATACAGCGGGCAGGGCATAAGGTTACAGTTGAATGCATGGAACAAGTAACCACCGCTGATCTTGAACGCTGGGCCTCTGAGGGAATCGATATCACATGCGGAGCACTCGGCAACAATCGCCAGCAGGAAAAGTAGCTCCGCAGTCGTTGAACTATCCGAAGGCCTAAACGCTGGCCTGCTCTTGCATCTTGCTTTGCTCCTATTGACAAGAGGTTCAGGGTGCAGCTTGCGATGGCCATGGGCCTCAGAAATGCTGATCGCCCAACAAGCCGCAACAACCGCAACGCCAGATGGCGCCGCTAACATTGCCATATGGCAAGCAAGACATCGCTGGCACCTTTCTCCTCCAGCCCTGACCAGGGAGGACCGGCCTCAATCTTGCGCCTGCCAGCAGCCAGTTTGGTTGAGCTTCGCGATGCTGTCCGCAGTGGTCTGCCGTTCTCCGCGTTTGTAGCGCTCACAAAGGAACTCGACATTTCCCCGCAGCACTTCACAGCAGTTTTCGGGATCCCCCCTCGAACCGTCGCCCGCAGGAAGGAGGCGCGACAGCTCAACCCCCAGGAATCTGATCGGCTTTATCGGGTGGCAAGGGCGGCCTCGCAGGCCGTCGAGGTGCTTGGCTCCATCGACAAGGCCCGCGTGTGGCTGAAGACTCCCAACCGTGCACTGGGCTACGAGAGGCCTCTCGATCTTCTGGACACGGAGATCGGCGCGCGACAGGTGGAAGACGTGTTGCTGCGCCTCAACTACGGGATCTTTAGCTGATGCGCGTCTGGCGGATCTGCCGCAAGCCCTACGTGGATACAGCGCTTGATGGCATCGGCGGAATGCACACCTCCGGACGCTGGCACACCAAAGGACATCCCATCGTCTACACCGCCACCTCTGCGGCGCTGGCGGCACTTGAGCTGCTCGTGCATGTCGATCCACTCACGGCTCCGGCCGATTTAAGACTGCTCGCGATCGAACTCCCTGATGACCTGTCCACAGAAGTCCTCGAAACGGGCTCGCTGCCGGAGGGCTGGCATTCGGTGCCAGCTCCAGCATCACTGCAAACACTCGGGTCGTCGTGGCTCACGAGCGGGCGCACTGCAGCATTGAACGTGCCGTCCGCCGTCATCACGGTCGAACGCAACATCTTGCTCAATCCTCGGCATCCGGAAGCGCAGCGACTACGCGTCAGCTGCGATGAACCGTTCACGTTCGATACGAGGCTCTTGTGAACGGGAGCCAGTCAGCAAGCTCGTGTGGATGCTGTTTACAGGACTGGGCGTGCACTCAACTCGGTGGCGACGTGAGGGAGGCCGAACAAGCACTTCTCGCGGAGAGGCCACCACAAGCTCATGACATACACATCCATACACTCCCTGCTGGCCAAGCACTGGCAATGCTCAAACCCAGATATCTCACAAGTTATAATTCATATGATCCTTGTACTGAACATAAAGCCCCTCCAGTCTCGTCATCAGCTTGCGTAGACGCTCTGTTCCATAAGGGCCGGCGAAATGGTGGCTTTGTCGTTCGGTGAGGAATGAGAGGAAGTCTTGGGGGTTGCACGACTCCTTGCCGTGCCAGCTGTGGAACTCCAGGTGAATCTTTCTCTCGATCACCAGAATGTTCTCCAGCCGGGTGGCCAGATCTTTGCGGGTGTTGAGGTCAAACAAGTGATGGCCATCGAGCTGGAAATCCGTGGTGGGCTTCTGGACGCGATTGGTGATCGCGCAGCGGCCGTTGGCCAGCTTCTTGGCGGCCTCCTGCGCCTTGCTCACATGGGCATCGAAGGATTCCAGGAACTTCCTGCGGTGCTCCAGGCAGGGTTCCACCACTTCAGACACGGCACTCAGCCAGGCCTTGCGGCTTTTGGAAACGCTGCTGTTCTCAGCCATATCGATGGCCAGGCGGCCGATTCCCTTCTGGCTCCAGTGCTCCACACCGTCAAACTCATCGAAATGGGTTCCCTTCTTCAATGGCTCCGTGCCGGTGTAGGAATCGGATCCCAGTTGCCGCTTGCGTGAGTTGTTCAGCCCTTTGCCATTGGTTTTGAGCACATTGATCACCTTGTTGCGGTGCAGATAGATCAGATCATTGGCGATCAGCACACTGTTGTCGTTCAAGGTTTCCTGGATGATTCGGCGCTCCACCAGCAGCTGCCGCATCTTGGCCTTGCGCTTGGTGATCGCCTCCACAAACAACTCCTTTACGAAGCTGAAGATGTTGCTACCAGATTTCTCCTTCAGATAGGCAGCAATCGCCGTGACCCCCTCTTCGTAGAACAAGCGGCTGCTGGTGGCGCGGTTACTGCCCGATGCATATTCAAAATGCTCGCCTTCTGCCAAGTCCCACTCATCATTCCCGTGCCGATCAAAAAACGCGACGACCGCATAGAGCTTTTTCATGCTGATGCCCAGCAGCTCTGCCGTTTCCGTATCCGTGAGAAGTTCTCGCATGGCGGTTGAAATGGTCGTCACTTATTTGAAGTAGGCCAGCAGGGTGTCTCTCATCACCTGGAGTTGCTGAAACACGCGGGGATCTCCACCGTGATCAGGGTGATGAATCTTGGCGAGCGATCTGAACACCTCGTTCACGTCGTCGACAGAGGCCGTTTGTGAATCAAGGCCAAAGGCAATCCACGGCCTGAAATTCTCGAGCACATCGATTCCATTGATCGTTGTAGGGCCAGTGAGCGAGCGTTCGTCTTCCGGAACGCCGATCCATTGCCGGTAGAGCTTCAACCAATCGGCGCGGCTTTTCAACACCAGATCTTCTCCTGCCATAGCCATCTGGAAATCCTTGTTGGCCCTCAGCGTCTTTACATCAGCACAGCCAAAATGCTTGAAGACCGCACTCTTGAGCTGGGTCAGCGTCAGAGGCTTCGGCTTGGCTGGCTTTGCTGTCTTCGGTGGTTTCGGTGGCTTGGGCTCCTTCTTCTTGTGGTTGGCCACAACAAACCGAGCAAAGCCCTCCAGCAGGGACTTGTCGATATTCTCACTGGCCGCTAACCGCGTAATCTCTGCTTGGATGTATGAGTTGAGCGACAAGGCGGGCTCTTCCGCTGATCCCTTGGCTGAAGCCATGGAACAGATACAGGAGAAAGGGTTTGCATAGAATAGGGGAACGAAAGTTTTTACATCTCATTGATGACATTCTTTGCAATGCGGCCGTCAATTTGCCGTACAAGCACCGCCAAGGCGAGATGCATGCTGGTGTGAACCGATCTCGCTCAGCGACAGATCCAGGTGAGCGAGCCGGAGTGCATCATCTTTTGAATAAACAAGGCGCCGCCCTTCTGGCAAGTCAGTCATCGACTGCATGAGATTCGGGCTGGCTTCCCGAGATGCTTCTGGAGCGTGTACGTCGCAGGTCAGTCAGAGGGCCGATGGACAGCTGGTGTGGGTGCTCGAGACAAGGCACACCAAGCAACGGGCTATGCAGCAGCTGAGCCTTTCGTCACGCCTGTTCCCCAACCCACCGGCGCCTTCACCCCACCACCCCCTCACTCGCCACCCATAACCGTCGCGCCAGCTCCGTGTCCTGCCCTTCAACACTGGTGGCACTCGCCTCGAACACTCGCCGGCCTGGGCCAACCACGCGGTTGCGGTGGAAGCTGAAGCCGTTGGCGGCGTAGGTGGGGTCGCAGCAGAGGGCGGCCAGCAGGGCCCCGGCGGTTTCCACGCTTTCGGTGAGGCGCAGCACGGAGCGGGCCGCGAAGGCGAACAGGCGTTGGCCCAGTTCGTTGCTCTGGCGGCTGTAGCGCCAGAAGCCGCCCTCGCTGGTGGGCGGGATCACCAGGCCCGGGCTCCAGCTGAGCACCGGCAGCGGCGTGCCGGCCTCCTCCATGCGGCGCGCGAACTCACGGGCGAACAGCACATTGCAGAGCTTGCTGTCCTTGTAGGCCTTGTCGGCATCGAAGCTGCTGCCATCCACCATCAGCACCGGCTGCCCCGCCTGCAGGCCGGCCAGATCGCCCAGCCCC
The DNA here is from genome assembly GCF_002252635.1 of Synechococcus sp. MW101C3. Lineage (NCBI taxonomy): Bacteria > Bacillati > Cyanobacteriota > Cyanophyceae > Synechococcales > Synechococcaceae > Synechococcus > Synechococcus sp. MW101C3. Next base: position 273,755 of record NZ_NQKX01000004.1, on the reverse strand, counting down.
GCCGGTGAGCCCACCTTGCCGCCGGCGGTGAGCGGGTCGTGCACTTCCGACGCCGTGACCACCAGCCGCGGCGCCTGCCCGGCCAGCAGCAACGGCGTGAGCTGCTGAGCCAGCAGGAAATGGCCCAGGTGGTTCACCGCAACGGTGAGTTCATGGCCCTGGGGCGTCAGCCGTGGTGTCTTGGCGCCGGCGTATTGCAGGCCCGCATTCAGCACCAACGTGTCGATCGGCTGCCCCTGCGCCAGCAGCGCCTGCCCGCAGGCGCGCACGCTCTCCAGATCGCCCAGGTCGCACACGGCCACCGCCGGCGCCGTGCCTCCCCCGGCGCGTTCAGCCAGCTGCCGCTGGGCCGTCTCGGCCGTTGCCGCATCGCGGCACAGCAGCGTGAGCGCGTGGCCGGCCTGGCACAGCCGCACCGCCGCCTCGAAGCCGATGCCGGAGTTGCCGCCGGTGAGCAGCAGGCGGCGCGTGGCAGCCATGGGCAGACCCCACCAGGTGCAAAGGGCGCCAACCCTAGAAACCGCCGGCTTCACAATGGAGCGCGCAGCCCTTCCGCCGGCCGGTTCGCTCATGCAGTGGCGCGCCACGATTCGCCGCCTTGAACGCAATGGCCTCGGCCTGCTGCTGTTTCCCCTGCTGGTGCTGCGCCGCACCGTGCACCTGCTCGGCCGCACGCTTGAAGGGCTGCTGTGGCAGGAGCTGATCGCCAACCAGCCGCTCGACAGCCAGCTCGGCAACCTGCTCGCCTTTCTGCTCTTCTCCGCCTTCTGCCTCTGGGCCACCTTGGAAGGGGTCGTTCCGTATGTGATCGGCCTGCTGCTGTTCCTGCTGCCCCTGGAGCTGCTCGCCAACCAGCTCGGCCATTCCTGGCGGCCGGAGTGCCGGATCCTGCTGGAGCGCTGGGGGGATCGGCTGTCCTGGCGGTGTGATTCCGCCGGCAGCCACGAGCAGCTGGAGCTGCAGCACCACGCCCTGTCCGCCGTGCTGATCCGCGCCGCCCCGCTCGCCCTGCCGCTCGGCGAAGCGCGTCCGCAGGGCTGGGATGTGCTGCTGGCGGTGCAGGATCCTGCCCGCGAGCTGCTGCTCGACCGTCAGCCCACGCTCGCGATCGCCTGGCAGCGCGCCTTTGCCCTCGCCCGCAAGCTGGCGTTGCCGTTGCGGTTGGCGGACACCGGCGGGGCGGCCGGCCTGGAGGAAGCGGGGCCGCCGGCGAGCGTGTGGGCGGTGGTGGAGGAACAAGGCGCCACCCGGATCTTCCGCGACCGCAGCACCGTGAGCGCCTCGCAGTGGTGGAGGGCGTTTGTGCACCAGGGCGGCTACCTGCTGTTTCTCGCCGTGCTCAACACCGTGATGGTGAAGTACGGCGGCTTTCTGGTGTGGATGCTGGGTCCGCGGCTGGGCCTCACCGCCCCCACCACGCTCTTGCTCGATCTCTCCCTGCCCGGCCTGCTCTCGCTCGCCCTGCCCGACGGGAGCGTGATCCAGGCGCTGCTGGTGGTGGCGGCGCTCGGTGCCGCCGGCTTCGGCAGCTACCGCCACTGGAGCCGGCAGGAGCTGCGCATCGATGCCGAACACGTGGGCGTGTGGCGCACCGGCCATGCCGCCGTTCACCTGCCCACCCGCGTGGTGGTGGCCGCTTTGCCGCTGCACCAGCCCGAGCCCCAGGTGCTGCTCTGGAGCGAGCGCCGTCCACCCGTCCAACTGCAGGGCCTCGCCGGTGCCCGCGAAGCCGCCGCCCTGGCCGGCGCGCTGCAGGCGGCGCTGGAGCGCTGGAAGCCGGTGGCGGAGGCCATTCCGGCTGCAGAGCCTGAAGCTCCCGACGGCAACGAGCAGCAGCGGATCGTGAGCAGTGCCGCTGCCCTGCCGCTGCAGCAGCGGGCCGACTGGTATGTGCCGGCCGCTGCCGCCTACGACGCCGTGCGTCCCGGCTACCCGCCGGCGGTGATCGAGCAGGTGGCGGCACTGGCCGGGGTGGGCGAGGGTTCAGCGCTGCTGGAGCTGGGCTGCGGGCCGGGCACCGCCACCGTGGCGTTCGCGCGGCGCGGCTGCGCCATCACCGCTCTGGAGCCCAACCCCGCCTTCGTGGCGCTGGCGCGCGAGCGTTGCGCCGGCTTCGGGCGCGTGCGCATCGAGCCGCTGGCCTGCGAGCAGTGGCCGGTGCAGGAGCAGGCCTTCGACGCCGTGCTCGCCGCCAGCTCCTTTCACTGGATCCCCGCCGGCCTCGGCTCGCGCACCGCCGCCCGGGCGCTCAAGCCCGCAGGCGCCCTGATCCTGCTCTGGAACAAGGAGCTGCAACCCTCGCTCGCCCTGCACGAACGCTTCGCCGCCAGCTACGCCCGCTTCGCCCCCCACCTGCACCGCCGCGAGAGCGACGCCGAGCAGCAGGCGGTCCTGGAGGCTCTGGTGCGGCAGCTGGTGGATCCCGCCCTGTTCACCACCCCGCAGGGCGGGCGCGTGCAAGTGCAGCTGCGCTACACGGCGGAGCACTATCTGGCCCTGCTCAGCACCTACTCCCCCTACCTGCGCCTGGAGCCCGGCCCCCGTGAGGCCCTCTTCGCCGAGCTGCGCCGCCTCATCGACACCGAGGCCGGCGGCAGCGTGGAGCTCACCGGCCACTCCGCCTTTCACGTGGCCCGCAAACGCGGCTGACCCCCACCAGAACGCCCGTCACAGCCATAGAATCTGTTCACAATGAACAGACATTGAGCGTCGAATCCGCTCAGCAGAGGCCATGCCCCGCACCCTTCGCGATCCTCACCACCACGCCATGCTCGTGTCGCTGCAGCGCCGCTACCGGGCCGCCATGCACACCGGCAACGTGAGCGCCAAGCAGGCGCTCTACCGCGAGGCCGTGTATCTCGGCATCCAGCCCGCCCTGCTGCATGGCGGCAGCGATCACACCGGCGGCAGCGGCGTCACCGCCTCCTGACTCAACCCCCGCAGGCAGCGGGCCAGGTCTTCGCGCACCTCCAGAAAACGGCGGTCCACCCGCAACGCGCCCAGATCGCTGCGGTCGAGCTCGGCTTCCACCGTGCGCACGATCCGGCCCGGATGCGGCGCCATGATGTGCACCCGCTGGGCCATCAGCAGCGCCTCCTCCAGGTCGTGGGTGATCAGCAGGGCGGTGAGCCCGGTGCGGTTCCACAGCTGATAGAGAAACTCCTGCATCGATTCGCGGATCTGCAGGTCGAGGGCGCCGAACGGTTCATCCAGGAGCATCACCTTCGGATCGGCCGCCAGGGCGCGGGCGATCGCCACCCGTTGCTGCATCCCGCCGGACAGCTCCCGTGGCAGACGCCCTGCCGCATCCTGCAAGCCCACCACTTCCAGGAAATAGCCGGTGCGCTCACGCACCTCCCGCGCCGGCCGCCCCTGCAGCTTCATGCCGAAGGCCACGTTGTCGGCCGCCGTCATCCACGGATAGAGGCTGTATTTCTGGAACACCATGCCGCGGTCGTGGCCGGGGCCGGTGATCGGACGGCCGTCCATCAGGATCGTGCCGCTGGTGGGCCGATCGAGCCCGGCGATCAGGCGCATCACCGTGCTCTTGCCCGATCCGGAGCTGCCCACCAGCGCCACGAATTCCCCCGACTTGATGTCGAAGCTGATCGTGTCGAGCACCTGCTTGGCAGCACGGCCCTGCCCGAAGGATTTGCACACCGATGTGAGCGAAAGATGCATCTCAGATGGCCCAGCGGCAGGTGCGGCGCAACACGAGTCGGAACAGCAGGTCGATCACCAGACCGATCAACCCGATCACGATCAGGTACGCGAAGATCTCATCGGTGCGCAGGAAGCGCTGGGCCAGGCTGATGCGCTTGCCCAGCCCCTCGTTGGCGGCCACCAGCTCCGCCACGATCACCAGGTTCCAGGCGGCGGCCATGTTGATGCGGTACGCATCCAGCACCTGGGGCGCGATGAAGGGGGTCACCACGCGGGTGAGGATCTGGAAGCGGCGCCCACCCATGGTGAGGGCCGATTCCAGCAGTTCGGCCGGCACGAACTTCACCGCATCCATGATCATCAAGGTGTTGAAGAACAAGGTGCCGATGAAGATCAGCAGCACCTTGGGCAGCTCCCCCAGGCCGAAATAGATGATCAGCAGCGGGATGAAGGCCGGCGCGGGCATGTAGCGGATCAGGCCGATCAACGGCTCCAGCAGCCGGCAGATGATCCGGTTGCTGCCCATCGCGATCCCCAGCGGCAACGACACCAGCATCGAGAGCGCATAGCCGCCCAGCACCCGGCCGATGCTGGCGATCGCATCGGCCAGCAGGATGCCCGCCTCCGCCTGGGCGGAGCCCGCCGCCAGCACCGCCGCCGGGCTGGGCAGAAACAGCTTGTCGACGCTGCCACTCGCCGCAATCAGCTGCCACACCACCAGCACCGTGAGAATGCCGAGCACACCCAGCACCCACGGATGGTCGAGGCGTCGCCGCAGGCCCGCGCTCAACTTCACTGCGCCGCGTCCACGAAGCGCGGATCAAACAGCTTGCTGAGATCCGGCGGAGTCTTGGCCAGACCCACCTCCTGCAGGAAGGTGCTGATCTGGGCGGCGGCGAACGGCAGCGAATCCATCGTCTCGCCCGGCTTCATCGCCTGGCGGTTCTGCTCCAGCGTGAAGATCGTGGTGCCGGCGTCGTACTCGGTGTACTCCGCCTCGCTCACGCCAGCACGGGCGGCCAGGATCGCCAGGCTCGGGGCCGGGTTGGCCTTGATCTCCGCCAGGGTGGCGAACCAGGCGTTCACCACCTTCTGCAGCTGCTCAGGATTCTTCTCCACGAATTCGGTGCGGCACACCAGGTGGTCGCTGATCGAGCCGGGGAAATCCTTCGACGAGAACAAGGTGGTGCTGCCCGGACGCTTCAGCGCCTGGGTGGTGAAGGGCGCGAACACACCCACTGCATCCACCTGGCCGGCCACGAACGCAGCGGCGGCGGCGCCGGTTTCCAGCGGCACGAAGGTGATGTCGGAGGCACTCAGGCCCGCCTTCTTCAGGCCCAGCAGCAACAGGTAGTGATCGACGGTGCCTTCTTCCGCCGCCACCTTCTTGCCTTTCAGATCGGCCACGCTCTTGATGCCTTCGGCGGCGATGATCTGGTCGTTGCCGGTGGAGTTGTCGTTGGTGAGCACCACCGTGAGGGCGGCGCCACCGGCGATCGAGCTGATCGTGTCACCCAAGGTCTGGCTGTTGCAATCCAGCTGGCCGGCATTGAGGGCGTTGATCGAATCGAGGTAGCCGTCGAACCACTGCAGGGTCACCGGCACGCCCGCCGCTTCAAACAAGCCCTTTTCTTCGGTCACCTTCCAGGGGATCCAGCCCGGCCAGGCGCTGTAACCGATGCGCACCGGCGATGCCGAGGTTTCCGCCGGCGGCTGCTGGCAGCCCACCAGCAGGCCACCGCCCAGCAGGGCCGTGAGCAGCAGGCTGGTGGTGCGCCGCAGCCTGAGGCGCGGGAAGCGGAAGCGGGAGGGTGCGGTCATGAAGAAACGGGTGTGGGGGAATGGAGCAGAGCCGGGGGGGCTAGAGGAGGCGGCAGGTGCTGGGGCTGGCGCGGGCGGGCATGTCAGAAGAACTCCAGGTAGTGCTCCAGCTCCCAGGCCGAAATCGCGCCGTGATAGGCCTCCCATTCCGCCCGCTTCAGTGACACGAAGGCGTCGAACATCGCGGGCCCGAACACCTCACGGCAGAGCGGATCGGCGGCAAACGCCTCGACCGCTTCGCCCAGGTGGCGCGGCAGCGTGTGCAGCCCGCGCTCGGCCCGCTCCGCCGCGCTCAGCCGGTAGGCATTCACCCGGTTGGCGGGGGGCGGCACCAGCTGCTCGCGGATGCCTTCCAGGCCTGCCGCCAGGATCAGCGCCGCCCCCAGGTAGGGGTTGCAGGAGCTGTCGGCGGCGCGGCACTCCACCCGCCCGCCAGCGGAAGGAATGCGCAGCATGTTGGTGCGGTTGTTGTTGCCGTGGCAGATGAACACCGGTGCCCAGGTGAAGCCGCTCATGCTCCCCTGTGCCACCAGCCGCTTGTAGCTGTTCACCGTGGGGGCGATCACGGCGCAGATCGCAGCGGCATGGCGCAGCACCCCGGCGATGAACTGCTCCGCCAGCGGGGTGATCGCACCCGGTTCGCCACTGCCGGGATCGAACAGATTGGCGCCGCTCTGCACATCCGCCAGCGACATGTTGAAGTGGGCGCCGCTGCCGGTGCGGTGCGCGAACGGCTTGGGCATGAAGCTGGCGATCAGCCCATGGCGGCGGCAGATCTCCTTCGCCATCAGCTTGAAGAAGGTGAGCCGGTCGGCCATGGTGAGCGCCTCGGCATAGGCGAAATCGATCTCGAACTGGCCGTTGCCGTCTTCGTGATCGAAGGAATACACGCCCCAGCCCAGGCCATTCATGCTCTGCACCAGCTCATCGAGCCAGTCGAGGTTGTCCAGCAGGCCGCCCAGGTCGTAGCAGGGTTTATCGAGCGTGTCGCGGCCGCTGGCCGGCACCAGGGTTCCATCGTCCTGGCGGCGCAGCACGAAGAATTCGGTTTCGATGCCGAGGTTGAAGCGGTAGCCCAGCGCCGCCGCCTGCTGCCGCACCCGCGTCAGGATCTGGCGGCTGCAGGCCTCGAACGGGGCGCCGTTGAGCTGCAGGCTGCTGGCCAGCCACACCACATCACGGCGCCAGGGCAACACTGTGGCGCTGGCCAGATCGGGGATGGCCGCCACTTCGTCGTCGCTGACATCCTGCGGCACGCCATCAAGCGCCGCCCCAGTGAACAGCTCCGAACCCGACAGCATCGAGGCGAAGTGATCGAGCGGCACCGCCTTCGCCTTGCCGTTGCCGTGGATGTCCACGAAGCTGGCCAGCGCATACTTCACGCCGCGGCTGAGCAGATCCACCTGCACGTCTTCCCCCACGCCTGCGGTCGTCGGCTGAGGCGCCGATGGCGTCGCTGGCAGCGGTGCCGATGGGCTGGCCAGCTCCATCAGGCGTTCACCAGGGCCGGCGGCTGGCTGGCGGCGTGCTCACGCACCGTGGCCAGCAGCCAGCGGTGCCACTCGCCCATGCCCTGGCCCGTGCCGGCCGACACGCGGAACACCTGGGCGCGGGGATTCACCGCCCGCACATGCTCCTCGATGCGGCTCACATCCGCCGGCACATACGGCAGCAGATCGATCTTGGTGATCAACACACAATCGGCCTCGCGGAACATCACCGGATACTTGAGCGGCTTGTCATCGCCTTCGGTGACACTCAGCAGCGCCACCTTGAGGTGTTCACCCACCTCGAATTCCGCCGGGCACACCAGATTGCCCACGTTCTCCACCCACAGCAGATCCAGCGCCGCAGGATCGAGCCGCTGCTGCAGCAGGGTGAGGCCGCCGCTCACCATCGCCGCATCGAGATGGCAGGCCCGGCCGGTGGTGATCGGCACCACCGGCACCCCCACCGCTGCCAGCCGGTCGGCATCCAGCTGGGTGGTCATGTCGCCCTCCAGCACCGCCATCGCCAGCTCGGGCGAAAGGGCCGTGATCGTGCGCTCCAGTAGGGAGGTCTTGCCGGCGCCGGGACTGCTCATCACATTCAGGCAGAGCAGCTTCCAGGCATCGAAATGCTCGCGGTTGTGGTCGGCACGGTGTTGATTGGCCGCCAACAGGTTGCGTCCGAGTGTGTCTTCCAGGGGCATGTGCATGGCGTTCAGGCGGAAAGGATGGAAGCCCGGTCTGCGGGTACAGCGGGGGAGGTGTAATCGATGCTGCGAATCCTCAGCTCACGGCCCGAGAGGATCTCCTCCATCGGGTGGTGGCAGCAGGGAGATTGATAGGCCTGGGCAGGGTCGGGGCTGTAGTCGCTGCCGCAGGCCACACAGCGCGCCCGCAGCGGCACCGATTCGATGCGCAGCTCCGAACCATCCAGCCAACTGCCCTGCACCGCGGCCCCGTAGGTGAACACCAGCGCGGCGGGTTCCACGCAGGTGAAGGTGCCCACCTGCAGATGCACGACCTGCACGCAGGGAACGTGGGGATGGTGCTCCTGCTTCCACTCTTCGAGCGAAAGCAGCAGGCAGCGGGTCATGTCCACTTCATGCATGGCTCACCTCCATTTCTGGTCGACGTTCATGTTGCAGGCCTCATGCAGCCAGGCTGGTTTCTGCTTGCGGGGCAGCTGACCGCTCACCACCAGGTGGGCCATCACATCGCAGATCACGCGCGTGGCCATCAGGGACGTCATGTCGCTGATGTCGTAGGGGGGGGAAACTTCCACCACCTCAAGGCCACACACCGGCACGTTGCGCACGATCAGCTCCAGCAGCTTGAGGGCTTCCCGTGGCAGCAGGCCGCCCGGTTCCGGCCAGCCGGTGCCGGGCACGAAGCCGGCGTCGATGCAGTCGATGTCGAAGGAGATGTAGACGCAGTCGGTGCCATCGGTGGCGCGCTCGATCGCATACTTCGCGGCGGCCTCCAGGCCCATGTCGCAGATGTCCGTGACGGTGAGCACGTTGGTGCCCCGCTCGCGGCACACCTTCACCCCTTCGCGCGGCACCTGCCAGCCGCCGATGCCGAGCTGCACCAGGTTCTCGGCCGGCGCGTTGGCCATGTTGGTGGCATGGAACCAGGGGCAGGTGTGCATGCGTTCATCCAGGTCGATCTCCTGGGTGTCCACATGGCGGTCGAAGTGGATGATGCCCACCTTCTTGTCGCCGAGGTGGCGGCAGACGCCCCGCACCGTGGGGAAGCCGATCGAGTGATCACCGCCGAGCAGAATCGGGAAGGCGCCGCTGGCGAACACATGCGCCACCCCCTTGGAGATCTGGTCGAAGCTCTTCTCGTTGTTGGCGGGAATCGTGAAGATGTCGCCCACATCGCAGAGGCTGATCGATTCGCGCAGATCCACCCCCATTTCGTAGTTGTAGGGGGTGTAAAGCGCTGAGATGCGGCGGATGCCCTGGGGGCCGAAGCGGGTGCCGGGGCGGTAGGTGGTGCCGCAATCGTGCGGGATGCCCACGATCGCCACATCGAAGTCACCGACGCGGTTCACGTCTTCGATGTAGGGCGCCTTCATGAAGGTGTTGATGCCCGCGTAGTGGGGCAGCTCACCGCGCGAGAAGGTGGAGATGCGCCGGTCAACGATGCTCTCGGCCGCTTCGAGGCCATAGCGCAGCCCCTGGTCCACCTCCTGCTGCCAACCGGTGAGCGGCAGACGGGCTTCCTTCTCGAGCGCCTCGGCGCCCTGCTGGCCGGCGCCTGTACTGGAACTGCGGCGGTCAAAGGCCTCTTCAGGCCCTGGGGTTGCTGTCATGGCGGAACACGGAGGTGGGGGGTGCGGTCTCCCGGGCTTTTATCCCTCCGTGCAACCGGGTGACCCCGGTGAGCCTCTCTCGGACCAGACGCCCATGCCTGCTCGCTGATGCGAACAGACGCAGACCGGAACCCTAGAAGCTTCTTCCGCTGCGCCCAGAGTCCACCGAAGCCCCAGGAAAGACTGTGGCCACAACTACGGAATGGTCGGCTGGCCGGCCGCGCCGGGGTGCTTGCAACCGCGCGCCGCTGCACCAGCCTTACGCTTCGGAGCCGCCGTGGGGCCTGCGATGGAACCCAACCCAACGGCCAGAACGCCGGAACCGGAACCACCAGCGCCCGCCGCCGCCGGCGGCTTGCTGCACATCCTCGGGCTGGGCTTCGGGCTGGCTGGGGCGGTGGGCGGCTCGATGGGTGCCGGCATCCTGCGCACCCCGGGGCTGGTGGCGGCCCAGCTGGGCAGCGCTCCGCTGATCCTGCTGGCCTGGCTGGTGGGTGGGCTCTATGCCCTCTGCGGTGCCTTCGCCGTGGCGGAACTGGGAGCGGCCCTGCCCCGTGCCGGTGGCTGGACGATCTACGCCCGCCGCGCCCTCGGCGATCGCGCCGGCTTTGCCGTGGGCTGGATCGACTGGCTCGGCCATTGCGCCGGCCTGGCCTGGGTGGCGATCACGATCGGGGAGTTCGCCCGCGGCCTGGTGCCGGCGCTGCCCCCCGGCGGCAAGGCGGTGGCCCTGTTCACCCTGGTGGGCTTCGCCCTGCTGCAACGGCTGGGCCTGCGGGCGGGCAGCCTCAGCCAGCAGATCCTCAGCCTGCTCAAGGCCGTCGCTTTTCTGGCCTTGATCGGCGCCTGCCTGCTGGTGGCCCCGCCCGCCGCCAGCACGAGCGCGCCGCTGCTGGCCCCGAGCGACACCCCGCTGGCCCTGGCCGCCGCCGGGGTGTTCGCGCTTCAGGCCGTGATCACCACCTACGACGGCTGGCAGAGCCCGATCTACTTCGCTGAGGAGTTCACCGCGCCGGCCACCGACCTGCCCCGCTCCCTGATCGGCGGCGTGGTCGCCGTCACGGGGGTCTACCTGCTGGTGAACGTGGCCCTGCTCAAGGTGCTGCCGCTGGAGGCGATGGCCGCCTCCACCCTGCCGCTGGCCGACGCTGCCGCCCGCCTGTTCGGGCCGTTCAGCGCCCAGCTGATCACCGCCCTGGCGCTGCTGTCCTCAATCGGGCTGGTCAACACGGTGATCATGTGTGCGCCGCGCATCCTGTTCGGCCTCAGCCGCGATGGCCTGTTCCTGCCCGTCTTCGCGCGGGTGAATGCGGGCGGCACCCCCGATGCGGCCCTGCTGCTCACCACCGCCGTGACGGCGACCCTGATCCTCTGCGGCGATTTCCAGCTGCTGCTGGGTGTGTCCGTCTTTTTCTATGTGCTGCTCTATTTCACCGGCATCACGTCGCTGTTTCTGCTGCGCTGGCGGGAACCGGAGCTGGAGCGCCCGGTGCGGGCCTGGGGCTACCCGCTCAGCGCGGCGGTGGTGTGGCTGGGCTCGCTCGCCTTTCTGATCAGCGCCGCCATCGGCGACAGCACCAACAGCCTGATCGCCGCCGGGTTGATCGCCCTCAGCCTGCCGGCGCAGCTGCTCAGCCGCCGGATGGGCTCGCCAGATTGCGGAAGCGGGTGAACTGCGGCTCGAACAGCAGCTTCACCGTGCCCACCGGGCCGTTGCGGTGCTTGGTGACGATCACTTCGGTGATGCCGCGATCGGCCGTGTCCGGGTTGTAGTACTCGTCGCGGTAGATCATCAGCACCAGGTCGGCGTCCTGCTCGATGGAGCCCGATTCACGCAGATCGCTCAGCATCGGCCGCTTGTTGGTACGGCTCTCCACGCCGCGGCTGAGCTGGGAAAGGGCGATCACCGGCACGTTCAGCTCGCGGGCCATGCCCTTGAGGCCCCGGGTGATGCGCGACAGCTCCTGCACGCGGTTGTCGGGGGTGGAGCCCTCCATCAGCTGCAGATAATCGATCACGATCAGGCCCAGCTCCTTGCCCTGCTCGGCCATCAGCCGCCGGCAGAGCGAGCGCATCTCCAGCACGCCCGCATTCGGCTTGTCGTCGATGAACAGGGGCAGCTGGCCCAGGGTGTTGATGCCCTGGCCCAGCAGCGGCCATTCCTCCTGCTGCAGGCGCCCGGTGCGCAGCCGGCCGCTCTCGATCCCCACCTCCATCGAAAGCAGCCGGTAGGTGAGCTGCTCCTTGCTCATCTCCAGCGAAAACACGCACACCGGCAGCTGGTGGAGCTGGGCCACGTTCTTGGCGATGTTGAGCACGATCGAGGTTTTGCCCATCGCCGGCCGACCCGCCACGATGATCAGATCGCTGCGCTGCAGGCCCTGGGTGATGGCGTCGAGGTCGTAGAAGTTGACCGCGATGCCAGCCATCGACGTGCCGACGGAGCGGCTTTCGATCTCGTTGAAGGTGCTGGTGAGGATTTCGGCGGTGGGGGTGAGCCCCACCGACGGTTTCTCCTGGCTGATCGCGAAGATCTGCTGCTCCGCCTCATCGAGCACCTGCTCCATCGGCTTCGACTGGTCGAAACCCAGCCGGATCACCTCGTTGCCGGAGCGGATCAACTGACGGCGCAGGTATTTGTCCATCACCAGGCGGGCGACCTGGTCGATCGAGGCGGTGCTGAGCGTGCGCTCCACCAGCTCCACCAGCCGGTTGGTGCCGCCCACCTTCTCCAGCTGGCCCGTATCGGCCAACCAGGCGGCCATGGCGGTGAGGTCGGTGGGCTTGCCCTGGCTGTGCAGCATCAGGGCGGTGCGGTACACCTCCCGGTGGGCTGTGAGATAGAAGGCCTCCGGACGCAGCACGTCGGCGATGCGGCCCATGGCGTCGGGGTCGAGCAGGATGCCGCCCAACACCGCCTCCTCCGCCTCCAGGTTCTGGGGAGGCAGCTGGTCGGGCAGGGCCTCGAAGCGGGCTTCGTCCTGCTCGCGCCCGCGCCGCCGGAACGGCCCGGCACCGCCCGCCGCCCCGCCTGGCGCGGTCGTGGGCACGGCACCGGGGCCGTCCGCAGCTGGAAAAGGGACGCTCACCATGGCGGCAGGCTAAGGGTTCCCGGCCGACGCTCCGGTGTGCGTTGGTGCCCCGTGCGGGCGGCGGCGGGGCCGATGCAGCAGCCGCGCGAGCCCACAAAAAAACCGCCAGAACCCTCAGGGGCCTGGCGGCTGGGCAGGGAAAGGAGCGGGCGGCGAGGCCGCCTGGCGCTCAGTGGCTGACCACTTCCAGGTTGATCTCGGCCACCACGTCGTGGTGGAGCTTGATCTGCACCTTGTAGGAGCCGGTGCGGTGGATCTCGGGCACCTCGATATGGCGGCGGTCGACCTCTTTCTTGGTGGCCGCTTCGATGGCCTCGGCCACATCGCCGTTGGTGACGGTGCCGAAGAGGACGTCGTCACCGCCGGTCTGCTTCTTGACCGTGAAGCGGCCGATGGTGTTCAAGGCCGTGCGGAAGGCTTCCGCCTCCTGCAGCAGCACGGCCTGGCGCTCGGCCTCCTTGGCGCGGCGGTGCTCCACCTGACGCAGCACCGCCGGGGTGACGGGCACGGCTTTGCCTTGGGGGAGCAGGAAGTTGCGGGCGTAGCCGGGCGCCACTTCCACCAGCTCACCGTCCTTGCCGAGGCTGAGAATGTCCTCGCTGAGGACAACGGATACACGCTTGGCCATGGGATCGGGTTAGGGAAACAGGGAGTGCCGCTGGGCGGATCGATGAGCGGGGGCCACCGCCGGGGTGGCGTGCCGCTCAGGCAATCCGACACCTTAAGTCAGAGGGCTGCCGTGGCCTTCGGCAGGCGCACCTGGGTGGCCAGGCCCAGGGCCTTCAGCAGCCGGATGTGCTGCCAGGTGAGGTCGAACTGACGGGGACCGAAACCGTGGCGGGCCGAGTGGGGGAAGGCGTGGTGGTTGTTGTGCCAGCCCTCACCGAAGGTGAGCGCCGCCACCCAGGGGTTGTTGCGTGACTTGTCGCCGCTGACGTGGGCGATGCTGCCCCAGCAGTGGGTGGCGCTGTTCACCAGCCAGGTGCAGTGGTAGAGCACCACCAGGCGCAGCGGGATGCCCCACAGAACCAGGGCCCAGCCGCCGGCACCGGTGACCGTGCCGATCCAGAACAGCAGCAGGCCCAGGGGCACCTGCAGCAGCAGGAAGTTGGTGTTCAGCCAGCGGTAGTAGGGGTCGCGGGCCAGATCACCGGTGAGCCGGGGCACGGCGGCCATCGCCGGGATCTCTTCCATCATCCAGCCCATGTGGCTCCACCAGAAGCCCTTGTGGCTGTTGTGGTGGTCGGCGTCGGTGTCCGAGAACTTGTGGTGGTGGCGGTGCAGGCCGGCCCAGTCGATCGGACCGTGCTGGCAGCTGAGCGCGCCGCAGGTGGCGAAGAAGCGCTCCAGCCACTGGGGCACCCGCAGGGCCCGGTGGGCCAGCAGGCGGTGGTAGCCGAGCGTGACGCCCAGGCAGCCGGTGACCCAATAGAGCACCAGCATGGAGGTGACGGCCGGCACGCTCCAGAACTGGGGCAGCAGGGCCAGCACGGCCAGCAGGTGGATCACGATCATGAAGCCGATCGTGCCCCAGCGGCGACCCGGTGGCGAGGAGGGGATGGGTTCACCGCGGCGGGGGCGATGCAGCGCCTGAGCCCGGGGCAGGGAGAGGGCTGCCGGCACAAGGCTGGCAACGCCGGCAGGCTTGGCGGCTACGGCCTTGGCCCTCCTTTCTGAGACGGCCGCCCATGGGGCACGGCGCTGGGGCGTGACGGTCATAGGGGCTGGTTCCTGATCGGTCTTTTAGAATAGTAGCAGTTCGGATTCGGATTGAGTGGGATATCAGGAAGAAATCGGATCAGGCCGTGAAGCCTTTGCGCATCTGATCAGGGCCTGGCATGAGCGCAACGGCTGGTCCCACCGCGTCCTTCCCGGTTTAGCCGAGGTGCTTGATCTCGGCCGCCTCCACAGTTCCCAGGTGTCGATGCTGCGCAACCGCAAGCTGGCCTCCCCGGGACCGGAGGTGTTTCTCGCCTTGGGGCGCATCAACCAATGGATCGCCGCGTCCGGCAGCGCCGACAGCCGCAGCGCCCTGACCGGCCACCCGGAACTGCTCGAAGCGCTGGGGACCGGCAGTGTGCCGCTGCTCAACGACGACGACGGACGGCCCCTCGGGCCCGGGGGATTTCTGGAGATTTTCGTGGGCCAGCGTCAACCGCCGGCCGCTTTCGACCTGCGCATCGCCTCGGCCGAGGCCCCGGCCCTCAGCTTCGCCTTGGCGGAGCTGCTCACCGCCGGCAGGCCCTGGCGCCTGTGCCGCGAGGCCGTCCTGGGGGCGTACCCGCCGGAGAAGGCGCAGCGGCGCGAGCGCTTCGCGGCGGTGATGGCCGGTCAGCGGGATTTTGAAGCCGCAGAGCTGGAAAGCGAGCTGCTGGACCTGAAAAGCACCCTGGCGGGCCTGGGTGCTGCCGGCGACCAGGAACTGAGCACGGCTCAGTTCCTGACCGTGCTGCGACGCAAGGCTGCTCAGCTGGCTGACAGCACGGTGGCCGGTGCGACCAGCAGCGAACTGGGGGCCGCCATCCGTCAGGAGTTGGGGGCGTAGGCCGCACCGGGCACGTAGCGGGCCTCACGGATTCGCTTGGCCAGGCCCAGGGAACGCAGCAGCTTGATGTGCTGCCAGGTGATGTCGAACTCGAACCAGCGCAGGCCGTGGCGGGCGCTGGCCGGGTGGGCATGGTGGTTGTTGTGCCAGCCCTCGCCGAAGGAGAGGATCGCCACCCACCAGCAGTTGCGCGACAGATCAGGGCTGTCGAAGTTGCGGTAGCCGAAGGCGTGGGTGGCGCTGTTCACCAGCCAGGTGACGTGATAAACGATCACCAGCCGCAGGGGGATGGCCCAGAGCACCATGCCCAGGCCGCCGCCGTGCACATTGGCCCGCTCGCCGTACCACCACAGGGCCGCGCCCAGGGGGATCTGCAGCAGCAGGAACCAGCGATCCAGCCAGCGGTAGAAGGGGTCGCGCTGCAGGTCGCCCGTGAACCTCTCCACGTGCTGCACGGCAGGGATCTCATGCAGCATCCAGTCGCTGTGACTCCACCAGAGGCCGCGGCCGGCGTCGTGGTGGTCGTTGGCCTGGTCAGAGAACTTGTGGTGGTGGCGGTGCAGCCCCACCCATTCGATCGGGCCGCTCTGGCAGGCCAGAGTGCCCATCAGCACCAGGGTGCGCTCCACCCAGCGGGGGGCGACGAAGCTGCGGTGGGCCAGCAGGCGGTGCAGGCCGAGCGTGACCCCCAGCACCGTGACCCAGTAGAGAACCGCCAGCGCCACCACGCTCTGCCAGCTCCAGAAGCGGGGCAGCAGGGCGAACACCGCCCCGACGTGGATGGCGAGCATGAACGCCGTGGTGCCGAACTTGTACGTCCGCTGGCCCTTTGGCAGAGGCGGGCGTCGGGCCGTCACACCGGCGCGGATGAGGGCTTCCTGGCGATCGGAAGCGTGGCCCCCATGGCTGCGCAGGGGCTTGAACGGGGCCCGCGGATCCGCCGGGGTAGCGGTCGAAGGGGCATCTGAAGCGGCGACCAAATGAACTCTCGCGAAAGTGACGCAGGCTGGAGTTCACCCGTTCGCCCTCAGCGGGCAGAACCCGCTGCTGGAAGCTCCCGAAGGAGAGAGTGGCTCACCAGAACCTGGTGATGAAGGCCGTTTGTAGCCAACACATCAGCAGGAAATCTAGCGGCGAGGGTGAGGCCGGCAGGCAGCATGGCCACCGGCTTGGGTGGCGGGGATGGACGGGCAGGACGAGAAAGGAACCGCCTCGGCCTGGGCCTGCGAGCAGGTGGCAGCCGCCGCTGCGCGGATCGCGCCGCTGGCGGCCCGGCACACCGCCGCGGTGAAGCCCGGACTGGAGAGGGTGCTGGCCGCCTTCGCCGCCGAACGTCTCGGCCCCCATCACTTCGCCTCGGTGAGCGGCTACGGCCATGGCGACCTGGGCCGGGAGGTGCTGGACCGGGTGTTCGCCCGGGTGCTGGGGGCGGAGGCGGCGGCGGTGCGGCTGCAGTTCGTCAGCGGCACCCACGCCATCGCCGCAGCCCTGTTCGGCGTGCTGCGGCCGGGCGACCGCCTGCTCTCGATCACCGGCCGTCCTTACGACACATTGGAAGAGGTGATCGGCCTGCGCGGCAGCGGCCAGGGGTCGCTGGCCGAGTTCGGCATCCACTACGACGAGCTCGCCCTGCGGGCCGACGGCACGGTGGAGGAGGACGGCCTCGCCGCCGCCCTCACACCCCCCACCCGGCTGGTGCTGATCCAGCGCAGTTGCGGCTACAGCTGGCGGCCCTCGCTGCAGGTGGCCACGATCGGCCGCCTGGTGGAGCGCGTGAAGCAGCTGCAGCCCGGTTGCCTCTGCTTCGTCGACAACTGCTATGGCGAATTCGTGGAGGGGCTGGAGCCCCCGGCCGTGGGCGCCGACCTGATCGCCGGCTCGCTGATCAAGAACGCCGGCGGCACGATTGCCCCCACCGGCGGCTACGTGGCCGGCGGCGCCGAATGGGTGGAGCGGGCCTGCTGCCGGCTGACGGCGCCGGGCATCGGCAGCGAGGGGGGCACCGGCTTCGATCTCTATCGGCTGCTGTTCCAGGGGTTGTTCCTGGCGCCTCAGATGGTGGCAGAGGCCCTGATCGGCGCCGAGCTGGTGGCCTCCGTGTTCAGCGCACTCGGCTATGCCGTGCAGCCGCTGGTGGGGGCCCCCCGCAGTGACGTGATCCAGGCAGTGCGCTTCGGGGCGCCGGAGCCGTTGATCCAGGTGTGCCGCGCCTTTCAGGCCTGTTCGCCGGTGGGCGCTTACCTCGACCCGGTGCCGGCGCCCATGCCGGGATACGCCAGTGAGCTGGTGATGGCCGGCGGCAGCTTCATCGACGGCAGCACCAGTGAGTTCTCCGCCGACGCCCCCCTGCGCGAGCCCTACGTGCTGTTCGCCCAGGGAGGCACCCACCGCGCCCACGTGGAGCTGGCCCTGGAGCGGGCGCTCACGGCCCTGAATCCGCAGCGGCTGAGCTGAGCCCGCAGCGCCAAGGCCGGTCAGACTGGCCTCGTCTTTGCTTCCGCCTTCGATGGCGCTCCAGTTCCCCGACGACTGCCGCTATGCGGACAGCCATGAATACGCCCGGCCGGATGGGGAGCTGATGCGCATCGGCGTGAGCGCCTTCGCCGTCGATCAGCTGGGCGACATCGTGTTCGTAGAGCTGCCGGAGGTGGGCAGCCAGCTGGAGCGAGGCTCCAGTTTCGGCTCGGTGGAATCGGTGAAGGCGGTGGAGGAGATGTACGCGCCGATCAGCGGCACGGTGGAGCTGCGCAACGAAGCGGTGCTGACCAGCCCGGAGGAACTGCAGAACGATCCCCACGGCGAAGGCTGGCTGCTGCTGGTGCGCCCCAGCGACGCCGCCGAATTCGCTGATCTCATGGATGCCGCCACTTACCGCCTGAAGGTGGAAGGCAGCTGAGCGACAAAGGGGCGGGCTTTGCAAGGCGGGCCTCGCGAAAGGGCTGGGCGCCGTGTTGGAGCGGCGTCTCGACAGATTTCCCTAAGATCCGCCCCTATTGCCGGGCGTCGCGCCGTGACCGCACCCTTCGCTGACCCCGACGGCTCCTCTCCTTTCCTGGAGCGGCATCTCGGGCCATCGCCCCAGGAGCTGCAGGCGATGCTCGAACGGCTGGGCGCCAGTGATCTGGAGACGTTCGTGGCCGAGGTGGTGCCGGCCGACATCCTGATCGACGCGAGCGCCGCGGCGGCCGACCTGCCGCTGGGGGTGGACGAAGCCCAGGCGCTGGGCGAGCTGCGCGCCATCGCTGCCACCAACCAGGTCCGCCGCAGCCTGATCGGCCTCGGCTACTACGGCACCGTGACGCCGGCACTGATCCAGCGCCAGGTGCTGGAAAACCCCTGCTGGTACACGGCCTACACCCCTTACCAGGCTGAGATCGCCCAGGGCCGCCTGGAGGCGCTGCTCAACTTCCAGACCCTGATCAGCGAACTCACCGGCCTGCCGATCGCCAACGCCTCGCTGCTGGATGAAGGCACCGCCGCGGCCGAAGCGATGGCGCTCAGCTTCGGCGCCTGTCGGCGGCCTGAAGCCCGCCGCTTCCTGGTGGATCAGGACGTGTTCCCCCAGACCCTGGCCGTGCTGCAGACCCGGGCCGAACCGCTCGGCCTCGTGGTGGAGCTGGTGGATCCCGCCACGCTCGCCGCTGGCAATGCGGCCTCTCCCCTCGACCCCACGGCGTTCGGGCTGCTGCTGCAACTGCCCGGCGCCAGCGGCCGCCTCTGGGATCCGCGCGCGGCGATCGCCGCCGCCCATGCGGTCGGGGCGATGGTGACGGCGGCGGTGGATCCGCTGGCCCAGGTGCTGCTGGAGCCGGTGGGTGCCCTCGGCGTCGACATTGCCGTGGGCAGCACCCAGCGCTTCGGCGTGCCGCTCGGCGGCGGCGGGCCCCATGCCGCCTTCTTCGCCACCACCGACGCGCACAAGCGCCAGATTCCCGGCCGGCTGGTGGGTCGCTCGCTGGATGCGGAAGGCCGCCCAGCCCTGCGCCTGGCCCTGCAGACCCGCGAGCAGCACATCCGCCGCGACAAGGCCACCAGCAACATCTGCACCGCCCAGGTGTTGCTGGCGGTGATGGCCAGCTTCTATGCGGTGCATCACGGCCCCGGCGGGCTCACGGCGATGGCCCGGCGGGTGCTGCGTCAGCGGGCCGCCCTGGCTGCGGGCCTCGCTGGCCTCGGGCTGGCGGTGCAGCCCGGCGCCGCCTTCGACACGCTCAGCCTCACCCTGCCCGGGGCCGGCGAGCTGCTGGAGCGGGCGGATGCCGCCGGCTTCAATCTGCGGCCGCTCACCGCACCGGGCGGGGCGCTCACCGGTGTGGCGATCAGCCTGGATGAGCGCACCGACAGCGTCGAGCTCGACCGCTTGCTCGCCCTCTTCGCCGCCGCTGTCGGCCCGGATGGCACAGGCCGCCTAGAAGGCCCTGACAGGGCAGAGCACAACGCTGGCCCCCTGCCCACCGCCGCCGCCCTGCTCGCCGCCCTGCCCGACGACGCCACCCTGCTGGCGGGGGTGCCCCTGCGCCATGAGCCCTGGCTGCAGCAGGAGGTGTTCCAGCGGCACCACAGCGAGTCGGAACTGCTGCGCTACATCCAGCACCTGGTGGCGAAGGATCTCTCGCTGGTGCACGGCATGATCCCGCTCGGCAGCTGCACGATGAAGCTCAATGCCGCCGCCGAACTGGCGCCGGTGAGCTGGCCCGCCTTCGCCGAACTGCATCCCTTCGCCCCCGCCGCCCAGCAGGCCGGCTACCAGCGGCTGGTGGCCGATCTGGAGGCCTGGCTGGCGGTGATCACCGGCTTTGCCGGGGTGTCGCTGCAACCCAACGCCGGCTCCCAGGGGGAATATGCGGGGCTGCTGGTGATCCGGGCCTGGCACCACAGCCGCGGCGAGGCCCATCGCAACGTCTGTCTGATTCCCACCAGTGCCCACGGCACCAACCCGGCCAGCGCCGTGATGGCCGGGTTGCAGGTTGTGCCGGTGGCCTGCGATGCCAACGGCAACATCGATCTCGATGACCTGGAGGCAAAAGCCGCCCAGCACGCCGATGCTCTCGCGGCCGTGATGGTCACCTATCCCTCCACCCACGGCGTGTTCGAAACCGGCATCCGCCGGCTCTGCGAGGTGGTCCACCGCCACGGCGGCCAGGTGTACCTCGATGGCGCCAACCTCAACGCCCAGGTGGGCCTGGCCAAACCCGGCCACTACGGCGCCGACGTGTGCCACCTGAACCTGCACAAAACCTTCTGCATCCCCCACGGCGGTGGCGGGCCGGGGGTCGGGCCGATTGCCGTCGCCAGCCATCTGGTGCCGTTCCTGCCGGGCCACCCGCTGGGGGCCGTGGGCGGCCAGGCGGCGATCGGGCCAGTGTCAGCCGCCCCCTGGGGCAGCGCCGGCATCCTGCCGATCAGCTGGATGTACATCCGCATGATGGGTGGCGCCGGCCTGAGGCAGGCCAGCGCGGTGGCGCTGCTCTCCGCCAACGTGATCGCCGAGCGGCTCCAGCCCCACTACCCGGTGCTGTTCCGCGGCAGCGGCGGCCGTGTGGCCCACGAATGCATCCTGGATCTGCGGCCGCTGAAACGCAGCGCCGGCCTCGAGGTCGACGACCTGGCCAAGCGGCTGATGGATTACGGCTTCCATGCCCCCACGGTGAGCTGGCCGGTAGCGGGCACGGTGATGGTGGAGCCCACCGAAAGCGAATCCCTGGCGGAGATCGACCGCTTCTGCGACGCCATGGTGGCAATCCGCGCCGAGGCGGCTGCGATCGAGGCGGGGCAGGCCGATGCGCAGAACAACCCCTTGAAGCGGGCGCCGCACACCGTGGCGGCCGTCACCGCCGACCTCTGGGATCGCCCTTACAGCCGCAGCGAGGCGGCCTTCCCGGCTGGCGACAGCCAGCGGCAGAACAAGTTCTGGCCGGCGGTGGCCCGCATCGACAACGCCTATGGCGATCGCAACCTGGTGTGCACCTGCCCCTCGGTGGAGGAGCTGGCCAGCAGCAGCGTGGCCGTCACGCCGCAGCGGGTGGCGCTGGCGATCTGAGCGCCCGCCATGCCGTGCCGATCAGGCCGGGCGGCTCCGAGCAGGCCTGGGGCCTCGCCTCTCTATCGGCGCTGAGCCGGCACGCCTAGCCGTTCAGACGCCGCCCACGATCAACACCATCACGATAGGGAGCTGATTAGGCAGTGACTGGAGTTTCAGACGGGCATGTGTGCCACTGCTACAATCAACTGATTGTTTAAAGAATTCCCGGTTGCTGGATCCCACCCCACGAGGCAAGCTCGGGCGACAAGTCACAGGATCAGCAGCCCCCAAGGCCACGGCAAACGTCTCGACCCACCCAATGAACGGCAACGACGGCCCTCCCTTCAATCCTCCGACGCTCTCTGAGCTGTCGATCCGTGCTGACAAACCCGCTCCGTTGACGCGCGCCCCCGAACTGCCGCCGATTCCCGGATCCCTGGCCCATTCCTCCGCCCGCGGCGAAACAATCCGTGTGGAGGGCACCAACGTGGTGCGTGTTCCCTTCGGCGTGCGTCAACCCCGCCGGCACCGTCCGGCACGTCCGGACACCTGGGTCACCCTGGTGCTTCCCTTCCAGGCCGGGGGGCCCACACCGCCGCAGGCGGCCTGAGCCAAGGTCTCAGGCGGCCTTGCCGAGCCGCCAATCCACCAAGGCCTTCACATCCGCCAGTGAACTGGCGGGAGCCCGGAAGGGCAGCACGTCCATGGGGCTGCGCTCCGGGCGGACCAGCCAGGTGAGATCAGGCTGAGGCATGAGCACGAAACCGCGGTAGCGCACCACCCAACTCCGGCCGTTGCCATCGGCAGACGGAAGAATGGTGGGCAGGCTGGCGTCAGAGCGAGAGCGGGCTGTGGCCATCACCGAACGCGGTAACGGGAACACCCCCATTTGAGCGAACTCATTCGCATTCGGCAGCATCTTTCGCTTCCTTTCGGCAAGGAATTAACGACGCCTAGGACACACCCAGGTCGACCTGGATCCAGGCCAGCCAGAACCAACCCGCCCCAATTCAGGCCAACTCAAACAGCAGCAGGTCGGCGCCGGCTTCACCGGTCACCAGCTCTCGCGGCACCGCATGGGCGGCGGCGGGGAGGGCGCTGGTGGGGGTGCTGGCCGGAGGAGTGCCAGTGCCACTGGCTGAGCCTGGGACCTCGAAGCCCAGGCCATCGCCGCGCTCCAGCCGGCGGCCGCCTTCCAGCGTGAGGCTGCCGTCGATCAGCTGCATCCAGAGCCGGTGGCCGGCCGCCGCTGGCAGCTCCAGGCGGGTGCCGGCCGCCGGCCGGGCGCGCCAGAGCCGCACCGGTCGGTGCACCGCCATGGCGCCGTCCCGCCGCTCGGGGTCCAGCAGCAGGGTCCAGCCCTCCCCGACGGCGAAGGGCTTCTGCTCATAGGCGGGCGGGATGCCGGTGCTGGAAGGTTCGATCCAGATCTGCAGCAACCGGCAGGGGGTCGCCCCTTTGTTGATTTCGCTGTGCACCACACCGGTGCCGGCGCTCATGCGCTGCACTTCACCAGCGCGCAACACCTCACCGTTGCCCATCGAATCGCGGTGGGTGAGTTCCCCTTCCACCATCACCGTGACGATCTCCATGTCGTTGTGGGGATGCATGCCGAAGCCGCGGCCGGCGGCGATCGTGTCGTCGTTGATCACCCGCAGCGGACCGAATCCCATCCAGGCCGGATCGAAGTGGCTGGAGAAGGAAAAGCTGTGCCAGCTGTCCAGCCAGTCGAGCTGGCTGTGGAAGCGCTCCGTGCCGGGGCGGAACACCGGGGTAGCGGCAGAACGCTGGGCGTTGGTGGTGGTCATGGCGAGGCTCCCGGGAGTGGATGGTGGGTGAGGAGGGGATGGGTCGGGCCTGGCGCAGGCAACGGGTGGCACTGGGTCTCGAGCAGCACAGGCTGGGGGCCTGCGCCAGCGTTGATCAGGCAGCGGCGCTCAGGAAGGGGTAGTCGGTGTAGCCGGCGGGGCCGGGGCTGTAGAAGGTGGCAGGGTCCGGCGTGTTGAGCGGTGCGCCGCTGCGCAGCCGCTCCGGCAGATCCGGGTTGGCCAGGAAGGCCGTGCCGAAGGCCACCGCATCGATGGCGCCGGCGGCGATGGCGGCGTTGGCTTCGGCGGCGGTGTAGCCCATGTTGGCGATCAGCACCCCCTGGAAGCGCTCGCGCACCGGCGTGAGCACATCGCCCAGCTGCTGCTGGAGGAAGTCGCCGCGCATCAGGTGCAGGTAAGCGAGGCCGGTGCCGTTGAGGTGATCGGCCAGCCAGCTGGCGAGCGCCACGGGATCGCTGTCGCGCATGGCGTTGTAGCTGTTGAGCGGCGAGAGGCGCAGCCCCAACAGCTCCGTTTCGGCGCGTACCGCCTCGATCACCTCCAGCAGCAGCCGCGCCCGGTTCTCGATCGGGCCGCCATAGGGGCCGCTGCGCTGGTTGCTGCCATCGCGCAGGAATTCATCGAGGAGATAGCCATTGGCGCCGTGCACCTCCACGCCGTCGAAACCGGCAGCGATGGCGTGGCGGGCCGCCAACCGGAAGCCCGCCACGATCGCCGGCAGCTCGTCGTCGGCCAGGGCGCGCGGCACCACGTAATCCACCTTGCCCTGGGGGGTGTGGATCTGGTCGCCGCTGATGGCGATGGCGCTGGGGGCCACCGGCTGAAGGCCGTTGTTGAGCAGGGGATGGCAGGCCCGGCCGCCGTGCCAGATCTGCAGCACGATCCGGCCGCCGCGGGCGTGCACCGCCTCGGTGGTGCATGTCCAGCCCTCCACCTGGGCCGCCGAATGGATGCCGGGTTCGCGGATGAAGGCGGAGTGGCCCTCCATCGCCATGGTGGCCTCGGCAATGATCAACCCGGCGGAGGCCCGCTGGCCGTAGTACTCCGCCATCAGCGGGCCGGCGATATGGCCCGCTTCGGCGCGGGATCGGGTGAGCGGGGCCATCAGCACCCGGTTGGGCAGCTCCAGGGGCCCTACGGCCAGGGGCGTGAACAGGTCGATGGTCATGGCGGAAACGACGGATGACCGGGACGGGCTGCCGCCACAGGATGGCCCCGCTCCACTGGCTTGGCAGGTGTGCAAGGTCACCGGTCGGCCAGGCGGAAGCGATGGGGATCAGCCCATCAAGCGGGCGGCAGCTCTCCCCCTTGGATCAGAGTGGATCGCTTGGGGCCTGCCTGACAAGAACGCACCGCCATGTGCGTCACTCACCTGTCAGTAACCCTGGTGCCAGTGGATGGTGCAAGCGCATGGAGCAAGCGGATGGATTCGCGGATGGATTCCTGGACGCCCACGACCACACCCAATGCCCTGCCGAGCTGGCGCTGAGCGTCATGCGGGGGCGCTGGAAGGTGCACGTGCTGCGGGAGCTGGCGGAGGGCACGCAGCGGTTTTCCGGCTTGCAGCGGGCCCTGGTGGGCGTGAGCCACAAGGTGCTCACCAGCCAGCTGCGGGAGCTGGAGGCCGCAGGGGTGGTGGAGCGCGAGGTGTTTGCCGAGGTGCCGCCGCGGGTGGAATACCGCCTCACCCCGCGCGGCCGGTCGCTGATTCCCGTGCTGGAGAGCCTGCACGCCTGGGGGGCGGCGCCACCGGAGTCGTGATGGCCGCGGCAGCGCGCTCCAGCGGTTTCGGCGGCTCAGGCCGGCAGCAGCACCGGCTCCCGGTAGGGGATGAAATTGGCCTTGCGGGTGCCGCAGAGCGGGCAGACCCAGCTGTCGGGGATGGCCTCGAACGGCGTGCCGGCGACGATGCCTGAGTCCGGATCGCCCAGGGCCGGGTCGTAGATCACCGAACACACCTTGCAGATCCACAGGCCGGCCACGGGCTCGCTTTCTCCGGCCGCGCCCTGGCCCTGAAGGGCTTCGAGGGCCACGCTGTAACGGTCGGCGTGGTGGTGCTCGATCGGGGTGAGCCGGCCGAAGTTGCTGGCCGCCTGACGGAAGAGGCCGGCATGCTGCTCGGATTCGGCGATCTGCTCGGTGAATTCGGCCACGGCACCGTCATCGCGATCGGCGCGGGCCTGGGCGGCGAACTCCGGATACATGGTGGTGTACTCGTAGGTTTCACCCTCGATCGCCAGCTCCAGGCAGCGGCTCAGCACCTGTTGTCTGGCTTCTTCTGAGAGCGCGGCGGGATCGGCCACCACCAGCTCGGGGTGGAGCAGGCGGAAGTGCGCGAAGGCGTGCTCGGTTTCCTGGGCGGCGGTGTCGCGGAAGAGGCGGGCCAGCTCGCTGTTGCCGAGCTGCTTGGCCACATCAGCGAAGAAAAGGTACTTGCGGTTGGCCATGCTCTCGCCGCCGAAGGCCGCTTCGAGGTTGGCGAGGGTGCCGGGTTTGGCGATGTCCATGGAGACGGCGTGCAGTGGGATGGGAGGTGGGCCGTTGCAAGGCGACGGTGGCGCAGCGCGGTGCCCCGGGCCTGTGGGGAGGCTGGGATGAGGCCGCTTCGGAGGCTGTGGTGGAACGGCCACCCTCGCGGGTCGAGCCTGCTGCACTGCCACCATGGGACCCTGCGCCCGCAGGCGTCTGTTCCGGCCGGACCCACAGCTCACAGCCCACCGCCCATGGCCTTCCCGGGTTCACACCGCCGCCGTGCCGCGGCCACCATCGGACCGCGGCTCCGCGCCACTGCGGCCGCCGCTGTTGCTGTGGCCGCCGTCGTCCTTGGTGCCGCGCCTGTGGGGGCGCTGCCCCGGCAGGTGATCCTGCTGCGCCACGGCGACAAGGTGGCCTCCGGCGATGGCAACTACAACCTCTCGGCCCGCGGCTTCCTGCGCTCGATCAACCTGGGCCGGCTCCTCCCCGCCTGCTTCGGGGCTCCGACCCACATCCGCACCTTCTTCCTCAACCCCGAATCCAGCAAGAACGCCCGCAGCTACCAGAGCGCCGTGCCGCTGGGGGTGGCCACCGGAATCAACATTTCGATTGCCCAGTCGTCACTGGAGGATTCCTTCATGGATGGGCAGGAGATCCTCAGCCAGCCGGCCTACAAGGGCGGCAACGTGGTGCTGTTCTGGGAGCACCGCCACATGCCGGAACTGGCCCGGGGGCTGGGCTGGGCGACGATGCCCGCCATCGGTGCGATGGAGTTCGACCAGATCTTCGTGCTGCGCTACTCCAAGCCGGGCGTTCCCCCTCGGGTGCAAAGCCTGAGCCAGCGCCGGCTGTTCGAGGCGCCCTGTTTCCGCGAGGCACGTTCGCCCCTGCCGAACGTGCCGCTGCCTCAGTCAGTGGCTCAGTAGCTGGCACCGCTGCGGCGCTGGTGAACAGCGGTGACGCCGGTGCCGTCCAGCAGGCCGCCATGGCTCACCTGGGCATACACCAGCCAGTGGTCGCCGCATTCCATCCGCTGGCTCACGCTGGCCTCCAGCCAGGCCAGTGCTTCGGGCAGCACCGGCTGGCCCGCCGGGCTCTGCTCCAGCTCCAGACCCGCCAGCCGGTCGGCGCCGGGGGGGTAGGGCTGCAGGAAGCGCTTCATCGGGCCGCTCTCGCGTCCCTCGGCCAGCACGTTGAGCACGAAGCGGTCGCCCACGTGCAGCAGGCTCTCCACGGCGCGATCCCGGGCCACCGCCACCGTGAAGCCGGGCGGGGTGAAGCTGGCCTGGCTCACCCAGCTGGCCACCATGCCGCCGCTCAGGGCGGCCGCCCCTTCTCCCTTCACGCAGGTGAGCACACAGAGCGAGCCCACCACGCGCCCGAGGGCCAGCACCGCCGGGTTGCTGCGGCTTTCGCTGAGGCCGCCGGCCACCACGCGGCGTTGACGCTTCTGCTGGTTGAGCAGCTGCCGCCCCAGGGCCGTGCCCGTTTCCTCCATGCGCTTGAGCGTGGGCGGATCGGGGCTGAACTTCACCCGGATCGGCTCGAAGGCGAAGCGGAAGCCGCCATCCCGCAGCTTGGTTTCCAGAAGATCGATGGCTTCTCCGCTCCAGCCGAAGCTGCCGAACACCCCCACAGGCCGGGCGCGGTCGCCTTCGGCCAGCAGGGTGCCGAGCGCCGAAACGATCGGCGTGGGGGCGTGGCCGCCCAGGGTGGGGGAGCCGATCAGCACCGCATCGCAGCTGCGGATCGCTTCGAGCAACTGGTCGGGGGGAGCGAACTCGCAGTTGATGCTCTCCACCCGCACGCCCGTGCGCGCCACGCCCTGGGCGATGGCATCGGCGAGGGCGGCGGTGTTGCCGTAGGCACTGGCGTAGAGCAGCGCCACCGACAGGCGGGTTTTCTCGAGGTTCTCGCCCCAGCGCCGGTAATCGGCCAGCAGGCTGCGCCAGCTCTCGGTGATCGCCGGGCCATGGCCGGGCGCGATCGTGCGGATCTCCAGCTCATCGAGCCGGTCGACCACCGTTTCCACCTGGCGGGCCATCGGCGCCATCAGGCAGTCGTAGAAGTGACGCCGGTCTTCCTCGGTGCTGTCGCGGTTGGCCTCGGCATAAGCCTCGCTGCAGAGGTGGGCGGCGAAGAACTTGCCGCTCATCAGCAGGCCGGTGCGCTCCTCGAAGGCGATCAGGGCGCCGGGCCAGCGGGGCGTGGGGGCGGGCAGCAGGGTGAGGCGGAAGCTGTTGGCCAGCTCGCGGCTGACCTCCTGCTTCACCACATCGATCGGCGGCAGGGCAGGCAGCGGCGGCTCCTCCGCCTCGCTGCCCGGAGCCGGGGGCCGGCGTTGCTGCCACAGCTCCTCCACCAGCCGGGCGCCCGTGTTGGAGGCCACCAGCATCAGGGCGGGCCAGGCGGCCGCCAGCTCGCGCAGCAGCGCCACCCGGTTGGGGTTGACGTGACCGACCACCACCTTGAGCGGCGCCTGCGCAGGCACCATGGCGGCCAGCTGGGCCAGGAACGGCGCCGTGAAGGAAGCGCCCGGGGGATGCACCAGCACCGGCGGGATCTCCCGCTGGGCATTGTTGACACCACCGGCGAACAGGAAGGCATTGGCGCTGGTGCCGCGCTCTAGGCCGTACTCCACCTCGAAACGCAGCCGCTTGGGGCTGAGGCAGCGCAGGCAGGTCAGGCCGTCTTCCAGCGGAATGGCGATGACGCTGCGGTCGATCACTTCCGCGGCCGGAATGGTGGGATCAAGAACGAGATCAGCCATCAGTAATGGTTCCCCACCTTGCGGTGATGCACGGCCGTGGCGGCTTCGGTGTCGGACACCGTGCCCTCCTCCACTGCGGCGTAGATGATCCAGTGGTCGGGGGTTTCCATGCGCTGCACCACCCGGCAGCCCAGGAAGGCGAGGGCATCGCTCAGCACCGGACCACCGGCGGCAGCGCCCTCAAGGGTGGGCACCCCGGCGAAGCGGTCGGCGCCGGGGGGGAAGCGCTTGAGGAAATGGCGCAGCAGGGACTGGTAGTTGTCTTCGCGCAGGATGTTGAGCACGAAGCGGTCGTCCACCTGCATCAGCGCCTCGATGGCGCGATCTTTGGCCACGGCGATCGAGAGGCCCGGTGGATCGAAGCTGGCCTGGCTCACCCAGCTGGCCACCATGGCGCTGCTGCGTTCCTCCTGGCGGGCGGTCACGATGTAAAGCCCACCGCTGAGCCGCCCCAGCGCCTTGTCCACATCGGCGTCGATCGCCTTCATGGCAGCGATCGTTTTCGCCTTGGTGAGCAGCTGGCCCAGGTCGGTGCCGGCCTCTTCGCACCGCTGGTAATCGTTGCCATCGGGGGCCTGGCGGATGCGCAGCGGCGCAAAGGCCTCCTTCTGGCCCAGGCCACGCAGCTGGCTGGCCACGCTGTCGATCGGTTGATCGTTGCCGCCGAAGGCGTCGTAGCAGGCCACCCACTGCTTGGGCTTGAGCGCCGCCAGCAGCGTGCCGATCGATTGCTGCAGGTCCCCATCGGGGTTGGCGGGCCAGGTGGGCACCACCACGGCACTGGCCTCCCCCACCAGGGCGGCCAATTCCTGAGGATCGGAGGCGCGCAGATCCACCAGCTGCACCTGGGCCTCCGCCTTGCCGATGCCGCGGGCGATCGCCTGGCTGAGCCGGTCACAGAAGCCGTACTGGCTCACATAACAGACCGCCGCATAGGTTTCGCCGGCGCTGCGCTGGCTGCTCCAGTCGCGGTAGTCGCCGATCCAGAGGCGCAGGTGCTCACGCAGCAGTGGCCCGTGGCCGGTGGCGATCATGGCGATCTCGGGCAGAGCGTCCATGCGCTTGAGCGCCTGCAGCACGCTGCGGGCGTTGGGGCCCATCAGGCAGTCGTAATAGAAGCGGAAGTCGGGAGCGATGGCGCCGGGATCGCTATCGAAGACGTCGTTGCCGCAGTAATGGAGGCCGAAGGCATCACAGGTGTAGAGGATGCGGGTGCCGTGATCGAACGAAAAGATCGTGTCGGGCCAGTGCAGGTTGGGGGCACTGAGGAATTCGAAGCGGTGCGCCACACCGCTCTCGGGGTTCGTGCCCAGATCGAGCTCCTCCCCGCTTTTCACCGCGCGGCTGCGGAAGGGGCGGTGCACCTGGTCGGCCAGGTAGGCGATCGCCACCTTGGAGGCCACGATCTCGATCTCCGGGTTGCGGTCGAGCAGGGCGCCGATCAGGCCGGAGTGGTCGGGTTCGGTGTGGGACACGATCAGGAAATCGATCGCGGCTGGATCGATCTGCTGCTCCAGCAGCGGCAGCCAGGTGTCCTCAAACTTGGCGTGGCTGGTGTCGATCAGGGCGGTGCGTTCCCCCCGCACCAGAAAGGCGTTGTAGGTGGTGCCGTTGCGAAGGCCGAACTCGATGTCGAAGCGGCTGCGGTCCCAGTCGAGCGAGCGGAGCGTGGTGGTGTCGGGCCCGATCGGCTCGCACTGCAACGAAAGGCGGGGCGGGGCGGGGGGCGCAGCGGCCGTGGCGACGGGTGTCATGCCTGGTGCCTCGGGAGAGAACGGGTCGGTGGCGCTCAACCTAAGAACAGCGGCGGGGAAGCAGGTCGTGTGTTCGATTGGAGCTCCTAATGCCCGCCACAGGCCAGGACGATCAACGCCGGGCGGGCCCCGCCCTCAGGGGTTGCAGTAAGGGCAGTGCTGCGGATCGGCCTGCAACAGCCCATCCCTGCGCGGATGCTCCTCGCTGGCCCCGCAGCGAACGCAGCCGAAACGCTCCGCCCGCAGCAGCGAGGTGGGACTGCCGCACCAGCCGCAGGGCAGTCCCGGCAGGGACTCCACCGGCCCCCAGCCGGGTGCCCCACAGGCGGGGCAGGGGGTGGCGATGCGCCGCGCCAGCCGGAAGGTGAGGGCGCGGATCGAGGCCATGCGCGTGGGGTTGCAGTGGGCCCGCATGTCCGTTTCCACCAGCGCCAGGCCATCAGCGGACGCGGTGCTGGCCTTGTCGATCGCCTGCGTCAGCTCCGCGGCGCCGCACACCCCCTTGCGCAGGAACGGCTCAGCGCTGGGCTGATGCGGACGCACGATCACGGCATGGCGCGGGAAGCCGATGCGGGTCAGCCAGGCCTCCAGCGGCGTGCCAGGGGCCGCGGTGCAATGGTCGAAGTTCGTGCGGCAGCCGCTCAGCCGCTCGGTGATCACCAGATCGTGGCGACGGTCCACCCAGGTCATCCACTCGGTGGCCAGGGGCAGAAAAGGCATCGCCGGATGGGGCCCGAAGCTGCCTTCGCTGGCCAGGCCGAGGTCGAGGCCGGTGGCCGCCATGCCCGCCTCCGCCTTGAGGCGACAGGTGGTGGCGGCATCCGCCGGGCGGGGCCGTTCGCCGCAGAAGGTGCCGAGGCTGTCGGTGTCAAAGCCCGCGGCGAGCACCAGCTCCACGCCGAGGGCCCGGCGCAGCGGCCGGGCGATCACCCGTTCCTTGCCATGGCAGGTGGCCAGGCTGACGCGTCGCCCGCACGCACTCCAGGCGGCAATGGCTGAAGTGGCGCCCGTGACCGCTCTCACGCTCCTGCAACCAACAGCACGGGCAAACTACGCCGCTGCCGCAAGCGCGGCCAGAGGCACGAGAAACGAAGGTGAACAGATCGAGGTGGGCACCGTCGGTGCGATTTGCATCAACGGGGCTGAATGCCTGCATGTTGAACCCTGTGGTGTGTGCGCCGCTGCCCGAAAATGAGCACAATCCTCGTCGTTCTCGATCTCAATCAGATCGCCTCACCATTCATCACGCTCACTGAGGCTCTGAGTCAATCACCCCGAAACCGCCAGCAAGCCCGGCCTTCGCAACCTCTCTGGCAGTCAGGCATTGCGCCACGCAGACGGCAGATCCCATCGGTTGGGGACAGGGTGGAGACCGTCTGGCGGCAAGCAGACAGCCATCACCCGGGCGGACTTGCGCCCATTGAGAGGCGATCTTGCACCGATGGATTCAATTTCCCCATGTCGTTCGCTGCCGCACTCCAGGGCGATCGAGCCACCCATGCAGACCCTTCAGCTCACTCTGGAGTGCTGAAGGATGACGCCGTCGATTCACTGCCAGAGAGCGAATGATGGGTACGCCAATGCCTACCCATGAGCGCAGGATGAAGGTGTCGGCACAATCGGATTGACTGAACCTGGCGGCCTTTTGCCACCCCTGACTGAGCCCAGAGTGGCAACCCACCGTAAGGATTTGTCTGACACGAACCCTGAGGGTGGAGGTGACACCCTCGCAGGAGGAAGTGGCTGACTCACTCCGCAGCCAGACCGCCCAGACCATCAGCCTGCTCGGGATCAGGCGGTTGAGGCCCGTCGACACCGGCCTTCAGCATCTGCCGCACCAGATCGGCGCGCGTGTGTATCACCAAAGCACTGAGCCACCAAAAGACGGCAGAGACGATCCTGCGGAAGGCAGATCTTGACCTGCTGCCGCCTCATCGCCATCAAGCACTGCGTTGACGGCGGCGGCGCCAGGGGAACGGCGCAAACCCGGTGAACACCCCTGGACAGACTTGCTGGAGCACCCACTGTTCTGGTGGGCGGACTTGGATCCATAGGCTGGGCTGATCGGTTCCATTCGCATTTCTGCGTTACCGAAATACCCAACCGCCTCTCCCAGCCATTAACTTCTCTCGACCGCCGCAACGGTGACCCATGATCCATCCCTAGGGCCGCCCATTCGGCCATCCATCCTTTGCCGCCTGGCCGTAATTCTTCGTGATCTTGGCTCCGATCAAGCCTTGAAATCCTGGACCTGAAATCCAGTCGTCGCCAAACTTCTCCCTACCCAAATCCCAATGACGAGACGACGCCGTTTTCTCGCCCTGATGGGCAGTGCCGTGCTGGGCAGTTCCCTGCTCGCCGGCTGCCTGGGCAACCCGCCCGAACCCGGTGGGGGCACCGCTGGTAAACCCGCAGCCGTCATCGCCGACGCCAACCTCGAGACCAACACGATCAGCCTCGGCTTCATCCCGATCCTGGAAGCCGCGCCGCTGGTGGTGGCCGTGGAGAAGGGCTTCTTCGCCAAGCATGGCCTGGACGTGAAGCTCACCAAGCAGGCCAGCTGGCCCTCCGCCCGCGACAACGTGGTGCTCGGCTCAGCTGGCGGGGGCATCGACGGCGGCCAGTGGCAGATGCCCATGCCCCAGATGATCAGCGAGGGCGCTCTCACCAACGGCCGCAAGGTGCCGATGTATGTCCTGGCGATGCTGATGAGCCAGGGGAACGGCATCGCCGCAGCCAACAGCGTCAAGGACGCCAACCTCACTTACGACGTCAAGGCGGCAGGAACATTCTTCCGGGATTTCGCCAAGAAGGAGGGCCGCAAGTTCCGCGCTTCCTACACCTTTCCGAAGGCCAACCAGGATCTCTGGATCCGCTACTGGCTGGCTGCCGGCGGCATCAATCCCGACACCGACGTGGAGCTGCTGACGGTGCCGGCCACCGAAACCCTGCAGGGGATGACCAACGGCAGCATGGAGGCCTTCTCCACCGGTGATCCCTGGCCCTCACGGATCGTCGCAGACAACAAAGGCTATCTAGCCGCCACCACCGCAGAGATCTGGAAGGCGCACCCGGAGGAATATCTTGCCGTTCGTGCCGACTGGGTGGACAAGCATCCCAAGGCCACCGTTGCCCTGCTCAAGGGACTGATTGAGGCCCAGCAGTGGATGGACAAGGCCGAGAACCGCAGCGAGGTGGCCAGGATCCTCAGCTCCCGCAAGTGGTACAACATCCCCGTGCCGATCCTAGAGGCGGCACTCAAGGGGCAGTACAAGCTCGGCGCCGACATGAAAACCCAGAACGATCCCGCCATGGGTCCGCTCTACTGGGCCAGCGATCGGGGCGTGATCTCCTACCCCTACAAGAGCCTGACACTCTGGTTCCTGCTGGAATCACTGCGTTGGAAATTCTATCCCGGCGCGGTGGATTCGATCGAGCAGGCTAAGGCCATCAACGACAAAGTGACACGCGAAGACCTGTGGCGCCAAGCCGCCACGGAGCTCGGACTGCCCGCCGCCGAGATCCCCACCGGCTCCAGCCGTGGCAAGGAAACCTTCTTCGACGGGATCACCTACGACCCGGAAAATCCTCAGGCCTATCTCGACAGCCTGAAGATCAAGAAGTAGGAATCACCGCCTGCTTGTTCATTCGGGGCAAAGGTCGGAGACGCTACGTTTTCGGCCGACACCCCCCTCATCGCAGGATCCTTTTCCTAGGGCCGGCCGACGCCCGTCGGATTCCCCGGCAAATTCCTCTTCAGGTTTTCCCGCCCTCACGCCGACTCCTTCCCCACAACACTCCATGGTTTCGATCAACACTGGCCGCAAGGGAGCCACCGCCAGCCCCTTCAGCAAGCTGCTACGCAACACGGGCAACTGGCTGCCCCCCTTTCTTGGCGTCGGCAGTTTTCTACTGGTGTGGCAGATCCTCTCGATGACCGGGCTGATCGCTTTACCGGCCCCCACCAGCCTGTTCACCGAGGAACGCACCCGCAACCTGATCTTTTATCCCTTCTATGACCGCGGCGGCCTCGACAAAGGCCTGTTCTGGCAGACCATGGCCAGCCTGGGCCGCGTGGCTCAGGGTTACACCCTGGCGGCCATCGTCGGCATCGGCGTGGGCATCACGATCGGCCTGAAGCCCGGCATCAACCGCGCCTTCGATCCCCTGTTCCAGTTCCTGCGCATGGTGGCGCCGCTGGCCTGGGTGCCGATCGCCCTGGTGCTGTTTCAGAAGAACCAACCGGCCGCCATCTTCGTGATCTTCATCACCGCGGTGTGGCCGATCCTGATCAACACAGCGGAAGGGGTGCGTCAGATCCCGCAGGACTACCGCAACGTCGCCCTGGTGCTGCAGATGTCGAGCCGGCGCTTCTTCACCAAGGTGCTGATTCCTTCGGCTCTCCCCTACATCTTCACCGGCCTGCGCATCTCGATCGGCCTGGCCTGGCTGGCGATCATCGCCGCCGAGATCGTGATGCCCGGCACCGTGGGCATCGGCTTCTTCATCTGGGATGCGTACCAGCAGAACTACGTGGGCGAGATTGTGCTCGGCGTGATCTGGATCGGTGCAATCGGCCTGGTGCTGGATCGGCTGATGGCCTGGCTGCAGACCCGCATCTCCGCCGGCCAGTGACCTGAGTCACACCTCGATTCCGCTTCTTCGCTCTCCAAAAGGCCCCCTCACACAACGGATCCCAACCATGACCACCCAAGCGGCGCCCTCCCTGGTGGATGTGCGCACCATCGACAAGAGCTTCGCCCTCAAGGGCGGCGGCACCTACCTGGCCCTGCAGGGCATCGACCTGGCGATCCGCAAGGGTGAATTCATCTCGCTGATCGGCCACTCCGGCTGTGGCAAATCCACCCTGTTGAACATGATCGCAGGCCTGGATCTTCCCAGCGAAGGTGTGGTGCTGCTTGAGGGGGAGGCGGTGAAGCGCCCCGGCCCCGACAAGATGGTGGTGTTCCAGAACTATTCGCTGCTCCCCTGGCTCACCGTGCGCCAGAACATCGCCCTGGCGGTGGATGAGGTGATGGGCGATCTGCCCAGGGCCGAACGCGACGCCGTGGTGCAGGAGCATATCGAGATGGTGGGGCTGGGCCCTGCGGTCGACAAGTTGCCCCAGCAACTCTCCGGCGGCATGCGCCAGCGGGTATCGATCGCCCGCGCCCTGGCGATCCGCCCCAAGCTGCTGCTGCTTGATGAACCCTTCGGCGCCCTCGATGCGCTCACCCGGGGCAATCTGCAGGAGAAGCTGATGCAGATCTGCAACGAGCACGAGCTCACGGCGGTGATGGTCACCCACGACGTGGACGAGGCGGTGCTCCTCTCCGACCGCATCGTGATGCTCACCAACGGGCCTGGCTCGAACATCGGCGGCATCCTCGAGGTGGACATCCCCCGACCACGGGCACGGCTGGAAGTGGTGCACCACCCCAGCTACTACAGCCTGCGCTCCGAGATCATCTACTTCCTCAATCGTCAGAAGCGGGTGAAGCAGTGGCGGGCCCGCCCCCACCAGGTGGTGGCCCGTCATGGCCTCGAGAAGGTGAACCTGGATCTGGGCTTTCTGCCCCTGGCGGCCAGCGCACCCCTGGCGGTGGCCGAGGCCCATGGCCTGTTCACCAAGCACGGCCTCGACGAGGTGAGCCTCATCCGCGAAACCAGCTGGCGCGGCATCGTCGATGGGCTGGTGGACGGCACCCTCGATGCCTCACTGATGCCTGCCGGCATGCCCACCTGGATGACAGCCGGCGGTCATGTCGGCGCCCAGGGCGGTGCTCCCCTACCGGTCGTGACCGCCCTCACGCTCAGCCGCAACGGCAACGGCATCACCCTGGCCAGCCGCCTGGCTGAGCAGGGGGTGCAGACCGTGGAGGACTACCACGCCTATCTCAAGAGCCACGAACGCGAACCCCACACCCTGGGGATCGTGCATGCCGCCTCGATGCACAACCTGCTGCTGCGTTACTGGCTGGCGGCCAACGGCATCGACCCCGACAAGGACGTGCACCTGCAGGCCCTGCCGCCGGCCCAGATGCTGGCCGACCTCAAGGACGGCAGCCTCGACGGCTACTGCGTGGGGGCTCCCTGGCTGGACCGGGCGATCCAGGGCGGCCATGGTTTCCAGGTGGCAGGGGATCTGGCGATCTGGCCCGGCCATCCCGGCAAGGTGCTGGGGGTGCGCGAAGACTGGGCCACGGCCTATCCGAACACCCACATCGCACTCGTCAAGGCGCTGCTGGAGGCCTGCCAGTACTGCGCCGATCCGGCCCACTGGGGCGAGCTCAGCGAGCTGCTGAGTGATCGCCGCTACCTGGGCATCAAGCCGGAGCTGATCCGCTTCAGCGAAGCCAGCGAGGGCGTCGATCGCTCAGGGCCCGAATGCCAGGAGGCCACGCCCCACCACCTGTTCTCCGGCGCAGGGGTGAACCGGCCGAGCCGCACCGAACACCTCTGGATGATGACCCAGATGGCCCGTTGGGGGGACATCCCGCTGCCGCGCAACTGGGTGGAGATCCTCGAGCGGGTGTGCCAGGTGGGCGTGTACAGCACCGCCGCCCGCGAACTGGGCCTCGAAGCGATCAGCTACCAGCGGCATGACATCGCGCTGTTCGACGGCCAGCCCTTCAACGCCGACGACCCGATCGGCTACCTCAACGCCCAGACGATCAAGCGCGATTTCAGCATCGCCGAAATCCCCCTGGCGCCACCGCGGCGCAGCTGAGGTCGGGCTCCAGCTCAGTTGTGGCGCCATTTCCAGAGCTGTGCAATTGGCTGCCACTGGTCGTTGGCTGCGGTTCCCATTCACTGCCGGTTCTCATTCAAAGCCAGTTCCCCTTGGCTCCCGTTGATCACTCGTCTCACCGTCCTTCGCGAGATTCCTCATGTCCACCCTGACCCAGCCGCCCCTACCAGGGGTTTCACTCCCACCGGCGGAAGCCTTCCTGCGCTTCGAGAACGTCAGCAAGGTCTACCCCACCGCCAAGGGGCCCTATCCGGTGCTCGATGGCGTCGACCTGAACATCAACCAGGGCGAGTTCATGTGCGTGATCGGCCACTCCGGTTGCGGCAAATCCACCCTGCTCAACATGGTGTCGGGCTTCGCCACTCCCACGGAGGGCCGCGTGGTGCTGCATGGCAACCCGATCACCAGACCCGGCCCGGATCGGATGGTGGTGTTTCAGGGCTATGCCCTGCTGCCCTGGATGACGGCCTACGACAATGTGTACCTGGCGGTGGAGTCGGTGAGGCCGGAACTCTCGGAGCGCGAGAAGCGCGAGATCACCCGCGAGCACCTGGCCATGGTGGGGCTCAGCGAGGCGGCCGAGAAGAAGATCACCCAGCTCTCGGGTGGCATGAAGCAGCGGGTGGCGATCGCCAGGGCGCTGTCGATCCGCCCGGAGGTGCTGATTCTCGATGAACCGTTCGGCGCCCTCGATGCCATCACCAAAGAGGAGTTGCAGGAGGAGCTGCTCACGATCTGGAACACCCAGAAGTGCACAGTGCTGATGATCACCCACGACATCGACGAAGCGCTGTTCCTCGCCGATCGCCTCGTGATGATGACCAACGGCCCGGCCGCCAAGATTGGCGAAATCATGGAGATCAACTTTCCAAGGCCCCGCAACCGCGAGGAAATCATGGAGGATCCCCTCTATTACGACCTGCGCAATCAGGCGCTCGATTTCCTCTACAGCCGCTTCGCCCACGACGACACGGAGTGAACAGCTCGGGGCCCGATTGGTTGCGGCGCCGCCATGAAAAAGCCCCGGCCAAGGCCGGGGCGCAGGGACACAATGCGGCATCAGCAGGGGCGGGATCAGCCTTCCACCTTGACGTTCACCGTGGTGACCGTCTGGGCCTTCGGCGCGGTGATCGTGAGCAGACCATCGCGGTAGTGGGCTTCGAGGCCTTCCCGTTGCAGGCCGCCGGGGAAGGTGAAGCTGCGGCTCCAGGTGCCGTAGCGGAACTCGCTGTGCAGCGGAGCCAGGCGGGCGGACGCCTTGGCGGCTGGGGGCGTGGCTGCTGCAGGTGCGGCGGCCGTGTCCGAGGCAGGGCTGTTGGCATCGGCCTGAGCCCGTGCGGGGGGGTGGCGATCGCTGCGGCGTTCGGCGCTGACCAGCAGGGTGCGGTCGGTGGCTTTGACATCGATCGAGCCTTTGTCGACACCGGGCAGCTCAAGAACGATGGTGTAAGCCTGATCGTTCTCGTGCACTTCGGCGGCAGGCACGCGCTCAGCCTGAAGCACTTGCTGCTCCAGCCGCTCGAACAGATCAAAGGGGGATTGGCGCAGGGTCAGCATGGGAATGTCCTCCACAGGTTGGCTGAGGTGATGGCATTCAGGTTCTGCGATTCGCAGGCACCTGTGATGGTGAAGAACGGGGAATCGCTTCGCCCGTGCAGCTACTTTCGCCAACTCGAATGAAATGGTGAGACGAAAGAACCGGCCCTTTTGGTACGGCGCTCCTCCCCTGATTCGGTGGGCCCCACCGCGCGGTGGTGAGAACCGATCAAGGCACCAACAGGGCTGCTCAGAGCCACCACCAGTGGCTGAAGGCCGCCGCCTGGCCGTGGTCGCGGCCATCGGCATCCCGCAGGGTCCAGAGGCGGGCGCCATCGATCACGAAGCGGCGGCCGCGGCTGTCGATGCGCACGCCGCGGTAGCCGCTGATCGCCTGGCGGTGCCGCGCCAGCGCCAGCAACCGCTCCCGCCCCTCACGCTCGGAGGGTTCGGCAGTGAGCCGCGACGGCAGACCCACCATCGCCGCCCAGGGCCGGCGCCACAGCCGCAACGCGGCGGCATTGGCATAGATCAGGCGGGGATCGGCCGGCGCCGTGGTGCCACCGGCCAGGCCATCGTCGTGGGCGAGCACCACCAGGGGGGCAGCGAACAGCTCCTGCGCCTGATGGCGTGCATCACCGGCCGCCGCCAGCTGGGTGGGGCCGGCCACCAGCGCCAGCAGCGGACGACCGAAGGCCAGCTGATGGGAAGCGAGCAGCAGGGCGGCCCGGGCCTGGCACGCCGGCGTCAGCCAGGGGGCCTCTGCGGGCCGTTCGGCCTCAGGCACCGTTGCTGGCGCCATCGCCGGCCCCGGCACTCATGGCGCGGGCCATGGCCTGCTGGCCGATGGCGATGCCCTGGCTGCGCAGCCGCTCGGTGAACAGGCGGTTGGAGTCGGGGAAGCGGGGCTCGGCGGCCAGCGGCAGTTCACCAGCCTCATCGAGGCCCATGTCCCCCTCCATCGCCGGGGTGATCACCACCAGATCGGGGTCGAGGGCGGCGGTGTAGCTCCACCAGCGGGTGGGATCGATCACGGCCGGATGGACCGGGTGGGGTGCGGCGGCAGGCGCCGCTTCAGTGGCAGACGCCGCCAGCTGCCGGCGGCGTTGGGTGGCCAGATCAGCAAGCAGCTGGCTGCGGCTGCGGCCGCGCATCTGGAACAGCACGAAGGGGTCTTCGCTGAAGCGATCCCCCATCAGGTAATAGACAGCGCTGACGTGTTTGCAGGGGGCAGCCTTGTCGGGGCAGCTGCAATCGCAGCGCACCTCCTGCAGCTTGAAGGGGAACAGCCGTTTGCCGCTGGCGGCGAAGGCCCGCTCGATGTCCTGCGGCATCACCCCAGCCAGCAGCTGCGCCGACCAGCGCGCCTTCTGACCGAGCGCCTCCAGCACATAGCCCCAGTCTTCATCGGAGAGGGTGTCGAGCCAGAGCTTCACCTTGTACGGCTCGGCTTCGGTGCCCTGCACCAGGGCTTTCACCCGCTTCCCTTCAAACAGGATCGACAGCACGTTGCCGGAGCGGGCGTAGGCCCAGGCACGCTCCAGCCGTTTCTTGTAGCGGTAGGAGTTGATCAGTTCCATCCACTGCTCCACCCACCAGGGCTGCTGGCCGAAGTGGGTGCTGACGATGGTGGGCGAGGTGCTCGTCATGGCGGCAGGAGGGGAGGGGGCGGCCGGCGCTCAGGGGGCCCCGAGGAAATCGCGCTTGCCGATCACCACGCCGTTGTGGCGCAGGATCGCGTACGTGGTGGTGGTGTGGAAGTAGACGTTGGGCAGAACAAAGGCTGAAAGGAACGGCCAGCCCGCCATCGTGATCGTTTCACCCTTGCCGATCGGCACGGTGATCGGGCGCTCTTCGCCCCCATCGATCTGCTCGGCGCTGAAGCCGTCGAGATAGGCGATCGATTCCCGCAGGCGTTCGATCAGCGCCTCCAGGCTCTCCTCATTGTCCGCCATCGGCGGCGCCTCCAGGCCGGCCAGCCGGGCCACGCCGCGGCGGGCCACGTCGCTGGCGATCTGCACCTGGCGCGCCAGGGGGAACATGTCGGGGTAGAGACGGCTGGTGAGCAGCACGGCGGAGTCGAACCCCTGCACCCGGGCATGCGCGAGGGCCTTCTCCAGCAGGTGGATCAGGTTGGTGAGGGCGCGCCGCAGCGGCGGCACGGACGCCTGGTGAAGGGTCAGGTCCATGGATGCACCGAAAGCCTCAGCTGCCCGCCAAGGCTATGGGCTGCAGGCGCCGCCTCAGCTGGCTGGAGCAGGCGCCTGTGACGCAGGTTTGCGGGGCGCGCCATTAAACATCAGCTTCACCAGGTTGCGGCCGTCCGGCGAGATCAACACCTCGGTTTCGAGGGTGGCGGGCTGCTGGCGTTCCACCCAGGCGGGGGGGCCGCCGAGGAAGCGGAACAGAAAGCCATCGGGGCTGCGCTTCACCAGGCAGGGGTTGTCGGTGGAGGCGGTGACGAACATGCACGGCGCCGGCCGGTAGGCCTGCAGGCCGCCGTTGAGTGCCACCGCATAGGTGCGGGCGAAGTTGATGGCCCGCACCTCCTCGATCGGCACGCGCCACTGGGCCAGGGAGGCGGAGGAGCTGGCGGCGATCAGGGCAGACACGGCCAAGGGTGCCAGCAGGGCCGTTTTCACCCGGCGGGCCGTGAATGAGAGCAATGTCATGGCAGCAGTGTCATGGCAACAGGGGCGATGCCTTCACCATGACCACAGGGAAGAAACGCGTCAACCCGTGCCGGAGGCCTGGGCCGGGAGCAGCGGTGCGCCTGCGGGTGGCCACCGAGCACCAGAGGGAACAGCAGTGGTGCTGTCTTGTACAGATGTAAACGCGCTCCCGTTGATTGACGCCCGCAATTGCTATCCTTAAATGAAGGTATTGCTTTCCATACGGACTTGTCATGGCTGTGGCCTCAGGTTCATCCACTCGATGATGGAGAGCAGAGTCTTACGATGGCGGCGAGCTAGCTGGAGGTGGCGAATGGAGCCACCGCCCTCCGAGCGCGAAAACAGTGACAGCCAATACAAAATGCAGCGCACTGACTCTTGCGTTTCCCCCATCGTTTTTCAACGGATGCAAAGGGAGAGACCCATGCGTGCCGTTGATTTTCCCGCAAGTGGGCCTGTCCACGCCAACGTCGTTGGCCCTTTCCAAGTCACACGTTGCGTGAGCGGCCTCCCGGGCACGCAATGTCATGGCCCCGCACGGCAACAGACCGAGCCCCATGCCACGGGCATTGCAGCATGAAGGTGTCCATGAGGCAGCTGATCCAGAGCCTCGGCACCTTTCCCACGGTGCTGATCGTCACCACCTTTTCGGTTGTTTGCTCCGTAGCGCTCACCTCAACTCTCTGCTTCTTCGAGCAATGTGAGGCCCCGCGAATCGCCGTTGCCACTGCCATCGCCATTCCTGCGATGGTCGCGCCGCTGGCTACCTGGCCGCTGGTGGACCTGGTGATGCAGATCGATAGCCTCGAGAAGGAAATGCGCGCGATGGCCACCTTCGACCAGCTGACGGGATTGCTGACGCGGCAGGCCATCTTTGATCAGATCCAGCAAGTGATGCACCTGGCCGAGCGCGAGCAGCGCCATGTTTCCTTGCTTGCGTTGGATCTCGATCGTTTCAAGGACATCAACGACACCCACGGCCATGCTGGCGGCGATGAAGTGCTCAAGAGCTTTGCGATCACGGTGAAAGCGGTTCTGCGCAAGAGCGACTATCTCGGCCGCATCGGCGGCGAAGAATTCATCATCTTTCTTCCCAATACCTCAGAGGAGGCTGCGCTCGCACTCTCAGAGCGGCTGCATCAGGCGATCCGGGAGTCTCTGGTGGCCTATGAACAATCCTCCATTCGCTATTCAGCGAGCATCGGCCTGGTTTCCATGGTGCCCTCTGCCGAGATCAGCCTTGAGGAGATTCTCAAGCGAGCCGATGATCTTCTTTACCTTGCCAAACGGCAAGGCAGAGATTGCACCGTTTCCTACAACGATGGAAAACCAGGCTGAATCCAACCCACCCCCCAATCAACCGTGTCCTACCTGCCGCTGCGGCTGCCTCCCGGTGAGGATCTTCGCCATGCCCTGGAAGCCACAGCCACGGCACCAGGCAGCGGTTCATTCGTTGTTTCCGGCATCGGCAGCCTCTGGCATCCCAGGCTCCGCTTCGCCGCCGCTGAAGCGGAAACCCAGCTCGAAGGGGCGTTCGAAATCCTGTCGCTCTCAGGGTCGATCACCGCAGAAGGCGCCCATCTGCACATCGCCGTGGCCGATGGCCAGGGGCAGGTGATCGGCGGCCACCTCTGCTACGGCAGCCGCGTGCGCACCACAGCCGAAATCCTGACGGTCCGCCCCGAAGGCTGGCAGCTGCGCCGCCTTCACGATGCCGCCACCGGCTACCTGGAACTCCAGGTGCAGGCGCTGCCGGGCGACATGGGGCCCACCGGCGCGCAACCCGCCGCTGCGGGTTCAGCCTGAGGCCGCCTCACCTGGGCCGCGGCCGGTGGTCATGCGGCGGCGCAGGTAAGCCACCGCCAACTGCACCGTTTCCTGCAGCAACTGCGCGCGGAACGGCGGCGCCTTCGCCAGTGACAGCCAAAGCAGATTGCCCACCGTCTTCACCAGCACGTAGGCCATCGTGCGTGCGTCGTCCTCGCTGAGCACACAGCCTTCAGCGCCCACGCGGGCGATCAGGGCCGCCGACCAATCCGCCACCAGGCGCACATCAGCCTCCTCCTCGATCGCCAGCAGATCGGCGGTGGCGCTCTGCGCCTCATTGAAGATCGCCTGATAGCCGGGGTGGCTTGTGAAGAAGCGATCGGTGAGCGACACCATCGCTTCGATGTAGGCGTCGAGCGGCAGCGCAGAGGCTTCGCTCTCCTCAAAGGCGGCCAGCTCCCTGTGCAGCTGCTCGCCGTAGCCGCGGGCCAGGCTGCGCAGGATCGCCGCCTTGTCGGGGAAGAACTGATAGAGGGAGCCGATCGGCACGCCGGCATGCGCCGCGATCGCGTTGGTGGTGGTGCTGGCCACGCCCTCGGCCACGAACAAGGCCTCGGCCGCCTCCAGGATCCGCCGCACCCGCTCCTGGCTGCGGGCCTGGCGGGGCTGGCGGCGCAGGCCGGTGGTGGAGACCTGCGCGGGGGTGGAGCGCTGCGTCATGGCCGCAGCCAGGAGCAGGCCGGCACAAAGAGGGGCACGAGCGGGAACTCAGACAGGGATGCAGAAGAGGGCTCAGGCAGAGGCGCGAGCTGGGGCACAGGCGCAGGCAGGCAAGACGAGCAATCCTCGCATTCTCCTTGACAAAGGCGAGGGACACTCATATTTTCACTGATGTGAGCACTCCTCATGTTCAGAGCTCACTGCCCGCACTGACCCTCCGCTCGCCCTTCCATGGCCACCACCCTCTGGCAGTCCACCGCTCACGCCGCTGCTGCCCCGGACACGGGCGCCACCAGCGCCGCAACACTCGCGGACGGCCCCGCCGTCCCGGCCCCGGTCGCCCCCGACCCCCTCTTCCGCATCCTCGGCACCATGCTCGCGATGAGCGGCGGTGACACCAGCCTGGAGCTGGTGGGCGTGCTCACCGACGGGCTGCTCGACACCCCCTCCTACGCACTGGCGGCGCAGCACCTGCGCCACGATCCCGGCTGCGCCGCCCTCATCGACGCCCGCTGGGTGCCGGGTCCGCATGACCTCGATCGGCTGGCGGCCCTGCCGGTGGGCTCGCTCGGCCATGCCTATGCCGCCAGCCTCACCCGGCTCGGCTACGACCCCGACCTGCACGCCGGCATGGAGGCCGGCAGCGAGGCGACCTACGTGGAGGTGCGGCTCAGCCAGACCCACGACCTCTGGCATGTGCTCACCGGCTTCGACACCTCGCTGCTTGGCGAGATCGGCCTGCAGGCCTTTCACCTCGGCCAGTTCCCCTATCCCCTGGGCGCCATGCTCACGGCCCAGGCGCTGCAGTCGATCACGCTGT
Source organism: Synechococcus sp. MW101C3 (assembly GCF_002252635.1). NCBI lineage: Bacteria > Bacillati > Cyanobacteriota > Cyanophyceae > Synechococcales > Synechococcaceae > Synechococcus > Synechococcus sp. MW101C3. The sequence continues at coordinate 229,714 of NZ_NQKX01000004.1, read as the reverse complement.
TCGACCCCGAACAGCTGCCGGCACTGGTGCTGGCCATCCACACCGGGCTGCAGATGGGCCAGCAGGCCCGGCCCCTGTTCGCCCAGCGTTGGGAGGAGGGCTGGGCGAAGCCCCTGCAGCAGTGGCGCCAGGAGCTGAACCTCACGCCCGTGCAGGAGTGGGCCGGGCAGCCATGACCTCCCTCCTGCTGCGGCATCAGCGTTTCCGCTGGCTCTGGCTGGGCCAGACGGTGCTGTTCTGCGGCGTGCAGTTCTGGTTCGTGGCCATCACCTGGCTGATGCTGCAGCGCACCGGCTCGGGCAGCGCCGTGGCGCTGGTGCTGATGGCGGCAGCGCTGCCGCGGGGGCTGCTGATGCTGGTGGGGGGTGCCCTCAGCGATCACCATCCGCCCCGTGCCCTGGCGGTGCGGGCCAGCGCGGTGCTGGCGCTCTGCACCGGCGTGCTCACCCTGCTGGCCGCCCACGGGGCACTGGCACTGGGGCCGGTGATGATGCTGGCGGCCCTGTTCGGCGCCGCCGAGGCCTGCGTCTACCCCGCCGCGATGGCCCTGCTGCCCCTGCTGGTGCAGCCACGGCTGCTGAACCGGGCGCACGCCTGGCTGCAGGGCAGCGAGCAGATCAGCAATGTGGTGGGTCCGGCCCTGGCGGGGGTGGCGCTGGCCATCGGCGGCGCCACGGCCGCGCTCGCCCTCGACGCCGGCGTGCTGCTGCTGGCCGCCTGCTGCTTCGTCCAGCTGCGACCCCGGCCGGCCCTCTGGCACCGGGACGGCGCGGGCGGGCTGCTGCGGGGACTGCGCGAAGGCTGTGTGTTCGCCTGGCGCCACGGGGCGATCCGCACCGGTCTGGGGCTGATCGCGATGATCAACCTGGCCGTGCTCGGCCCGGTGGTGATCGGCGTGGTGGAGCTGGTGAGCCTGCGTTACGGGGGAGGAGCCGCCACCTTCGGCGCGCTGCAGGCCGCCTACGGCGTGGGTGCCCTGGTGGGCGTGGCGCTGGCCGGCCGGCTCGACCGCTTCCGGCTGGATCAGCCCTCGTCGGCGCTGGGCTGGCTCTCCGCCGCCCTGGGGCTGGGCCTGCTGGGGCTGGCCGCCGCCGGCGAAGCCTGGGTGGCCGCTGCCGTGCTGGCGGCGATGGGGGTGGGCGGGGGCCTGGTGGGGGTGATGGCCACGGTGTGGCTGCAGCGGGAAACACCGGCAGCGCTGCAGGGCCGCGTGATGGCGCTGGCGATGGTGGCGGGGGTGGCCTTCGATCCGCTTTCCCAGGCCCTGGCGGGCCTGCTGCTGGATGTGTCGCTCACGGCGGTGTTCCTCGCGGGCGGCGGCGCCCTGCTGCTCACCGCCCTGCTGGTGCTGCGCCCCGTACGAGCCGGTGGCGTTCACCCCTAGCGTTGGCGCCGAAAACCCTGCCGCTGCCCCGCCGTGCCCAGGCTTTCCCCCCCTCAGCTGCTGATTGGCATGGGCGTCGCGGCGGCGCTGCTGGGCGGCGGCCTGCTGCTGCGCCCTGCCCTGGAGGCCTCGCGCGCCGCCGGCACCGAACCGGCCAGCACGCCAGCCACCCCGCCGGACCCCGCAGCGGCAGACAGCCTGGCGGTGGGGCCGCGCCTGCCGCAGCTGCCCACCGATCCGGCCCTGCCCACCCACGCCGACGGGCGCCACTACCCATTGGTGCCGGCGGATCCGCGGCAGCTGGCCGCGCTGCTGGCGGCGGTGGAGGAGGCCCTGCGCGCCGAAGCCACCCCCGCAGAGGCGCTGCCGGCCCTCGGCCATCAGCAGCAGGTGATCTACCGGGTGCTGGCGCACCGGCAACCGCTCGCCGCCGAGGTGCGCGGTTCGCTGCCGCCCCGCTGGCTCAGTGTCTACGACCGGCACCTGCTGGCGCGGCGCTCCTTCCTGGCCATGCACCGCAGCGACCGGCGGCCCACCAGCCTGCCCAGCTGGCGCATCCTGCCGCCACCGCCGCTGGAGCAGCTGGTGCGCTCCTACAAGCAGGCCGAGCAGGCCACCGGCATCGACTGGGAGGTGCTGGCGGCCGTGAACCTGGTGGAGAGCGGCATGGGGCGCATCGATGGGGTGTCGGTGGCGAACGCCCAGGGGCCGATGCAGTTCCTGCCCACCACCTGGGCCCAGCCCGGTGTGGGCAAGGGCAACATCCGCGATCCCCACGACGCCATCCAGGCCGCCGCCCGCTACCTGGTAAGGCGCGGTGGCCTCAAGGACATCCGCAAGGGCCTGTGGGGCTACAACAACAGCGACAACTACGGCCGCGCCGTGCTGGCCTACGCGTCGTTGATCCAGGAGGACCCCCGCGCCCTGATCGGCCTCTACCACTGGGAAATCCACTACGCCGCCGCCGCTGGCGACCTGTGGCTGCCGGTGGGCTATGCCCAGAACCAGCCGGTCGCGGTGACGGCTCACCTGCGGCGCCAGCCGGCCAGCGCACCGCCGCCGGGCTCCTCCGGCTACTGAGCCGGGTCGCGACGCCGACCAGCGAATCGGGCGAGGCGTCACCGCCGGGGGCCAAACTGCTCACGACTGCGCCCGACACCTCCATGGCCCTGGATCTCAATGACCCGGAGCTTGAGTTCTCCGACCTCGTGTACGCCTACCAGAGCTGGGTGATGGCGGTGATCAACGACGAAAAGCTGGGCGGCGAAGCAACCCTGCTCACCGACGACATCGCCGAGGACGCCCTCAACGCCATGCGCTTTCTCTCCGGCGAGGTGACCTCCGCGATCGAAACCAGCCTCGCCCGCGTCTACGACGTGGACCCCGACGAACTGGCCAGCCTGCTGTTCCCGGAGGACTGAGCCGCGGTGATGGCCCCCGACCGCTACGTGCTCGGCAGCTCCGACGCGGAGATCGAGCGGTTGCGGGTGCAGCACGCGCTGTGGCTGCCTTCCGCCCGTGCCGCCTGGCAGCGCGCCGGGCTGCAGCCGGGCCAGGCGGTGCTGGATCTGGGCGCCGGGCCAGGCTTCTCCAGCCTGGAGCTGGCGCGGCTGGTGGGGCCCGGCGGGCGGGTGCTCGGCCTGGAGCTGAGCCCCACGTATCTGGAAGTGGCCCGCGCCGCGGCCCAGGCCGCCGGGCTGCCGCAACTGGAGCTGCGCGCCCACAACCTCAGCTGTGATCCACTGCCGGCGGAGGGCTTCCAGCTGGCCTGGTGCCGCTGGGTGGCGATGTTCCTGCCCACGCTGGAGCCGCTGCTGGACGGGCTGTCCCGCTGCATGGCCGCAGGCGGGCGGGTGGTACTGCATGAATACGTGCACTGGCGCAGCTTCGGGCTGTACCCGAACGGAGCGGCCGTGTCCCGTTTCGCCGAGGCCGCCTACGCCAGCTTCGAGGCGGCCGGCGGTGATCCGGATGTGAACCGGCGGCTGCCGGCACTGCTGGCGGCGCGGGGCTTTCAGATCGACGCCTTGCAACCGCTGGCCCTGGTGGGGCGGCCGGGCGATGCGGTGGCGCGCTGGCTGGAGCGCTTCGTGGTCATCTACGGGCAGGAGCTGATCCGCCAGGGCCGCTGGAGTGCTGAGGAGGCGGCGCTGGTGGCCGCCGAGATCGATGCCGCCCACCGGCAGAGTGGCGCGCTGTGGGTGGCGCCCACCGTGCTGGAGCTCCAGGCGACACAGTGGAACGCGTGAATGCCCGCCGCCCAGCCGCTCCCCCCATGCCCTGGACCGCTGACGCCATCCCCGACCAGAGCGGTCGGATCGCTTTGATCACCGGAGCCAACAGTGGCCTGGGGCTGGAATCGGCCCGGGCGTTGGCGGCCCATGGCGCCACCGTGGTGCTGGCCTGCCGCAGCCGGCGGAAGGGCGAGGCGGCCCGCAGCGAGCTGATCGCCAGCGTGCGGGGCGGCGGCGGGCTGGAGGTGCTGGAGCTGGATCTGGCTGATCTGCAGAGCATCCGCCGCGCCAGCCAGTGGCTGGCCGACCAGTACGGCCGGCTGGATCTGCTGCTCAACAACGCCGGCGTGATGGCGCCGCCGCGCACGCTCACCCGCGATGGCTTCGAGCTGCAGTTCGGCACCAACCACCTGGGCCACTTCGCCCTCACCCTGCTGCTGCTGCCGCTGCTGCGGGGCCGCAGCGACGCGCGGGTGGTCACGGTCACCTCCGGCGCCCAGTATTTCGGCCGGATCGCCTTTGACGACCTGGCGGCGGAGCAGCGCTACGACCGCTGGGCGGCCTACAGCCAGAGCAAGCTGGCCAATGTGATGTTCGCGCTCGAGCTGCAGGAGCGGCTGGCCGCCGACGGCAGCGGCGTGGCCTCGCTGGCGGCCCATCCCGGCCTGGCGCGCACCAACCTGCAGCCCGCCTCGGTAGCCGCCAATGGCTCGAAGCTGGAAGCGCTCAGCTACCGGCTGATGGATCCCCTGTTCCAGAGCGCGGCGATGGGCGCCCTGCCCCAGCTCCATGCCGCCACCGCGCCCAGCGCCAGGGGCGGTGAGCACTACGGTCCGGATCAATGGGGCGGCATGCGCGGCTGGCCCACCCAGGTGCGGATCGCACCGGCGGCGCTCGATGCCGCCCAGCGGCGGCAGCTGTGGGAGGTGAGCGAAACGCTCACGGGAATCGGCCGATGAAGCGCTGGGGGCGGATCGGCGCCACGGTGGCGGTGCTGCTGGCGCTGAGCGGCTGTGAGGGCGGCATGGCGAACCTGCTGGGCCGTGAGCCGCTGTACATCTACGTGGAGAAGGCCGGGGGCTCGATCGGCAACCCCGCCCAGAACGAAGGCACCACCAGCCAGTCGCAATTGCTGATCGACGGCTTCCGCAAGCTCAACCCCAACGTCGACATCCACGTCAACCACTTTGCGGCCGATCGGATCGTGGAGGCCATGGCCTTTCGCCAGTCGCGCGGCCTGGGGCCCGATCTGGTGGTGAGCCCGGTGGTCACGGCGCTGCGGCTGCACGAGAGGGGGCTCACCGAAGCAGTGGCGTTGAACCCCGTGCAGTTCAATCGCCTGGCGCCCCGCTTCCGCAACGACTTCCTGATCGGCAACCGCTACCTGGCCATTCCGCTGCTGGCCAAGCCCCAGGTGGCCTGCTTCGATCGCCGCCGCGTGAGCGATCCACCCACCACACTCACGGAGCTGCTGGAACTCAGCGCCAAGGGGCTGCAGGTGGGCCTGCCGCTGCAGCTCGCCGACCTGCTGTGGACCGCCAGCAGCTTCGAGGCTGACGACACCCTGTTGCAGCTGGTGGAGCACCCGCCGAGCAAGACAACCTCCACGCCTGTGCTGGTGTCAGCAGACGACCGCAGGCAACTGGAGGAGTGGCTGACCTGGCTGGCCGCCACCAACCTGCAGAGCAATGTGTCCTTCTCGGAAGACGACGCCGATCTGGTGGGCCAGCTGGAGCGAGGCGACCGGGACTGGATCAGCTGCAACGGCAACTGGCTGGAGCCGCTCAGCCGCAAGCTGGGCCAGAACCTGGGCATGTCGGTGCTGCCGGGGGCGGAGGGCCGTCCGGCGAAACCGATCACCGCCTTGCGGGTGTGGAGTTTCGGGCGCCATTCCACGGGCCGTCAACGGAAATTGGCAGAGGCCTTTGTGTTGTTCAGCCTCAACAAGGTGAACCAGCGGGAGATGATGCTCTCCGCCCCCGGCACGCTGCCGGTGAACCCCGATGTGCTGGTTCCCACCAAGAGTTCCCATCGCCTGGCGGCCCTGGCCACGAGCCTGGAGAACTCCCACATGCTGAACTTCAGCAACCCGGAGCAGACCGTGGCGGCCGGCCGGGCGATTGATTTCGTGCTGCAGCGCACGGTGCAAGGAGAGCTCACGCCGGCCGAGGCCACCGCCATGCTGCTCTCCCATCGCCCTGCTGCGGCGCTGGCACCGTGAAGGGCGGCCGATGAACAGCCTGTTGTTTGAATTCACCGGCTGGCTGGGCTACCTGAGCCGGCCGGTGGTGTTGGTGCAATGCCTGAGCGCCGGTGCGCTGCTGGCGTTCTTTCAACTGGTGGTGCGGCCACGGCTGCGCCAGGGGGGCCGCCGGCTGGCGCTGGTGGGAACTGTGGGGTTGCTGCTGGCGCTGCGGCTGAATGCGGCGCTGCTGGAGTGGCTGGGGCAGCCGGCCGGCCTGGCGCTCTACTTCATGCGCATGTATGCGATCTGGCTGTTCCTGGCCTTCCTGCACGAAGCGCTGGTGCTGCGCTTCCCGATCCGCGGGGTGGATCGTCTGTTCAACCAGCTGGTTCGGCCGTTGTACGTGCTGCTGGTGGCGGGATCGCTGGTGAACCAGCTCGATTCGCTCGAGGATGTGGCCGACATCCCCTTGTTGCCGGTGTTCGGTGACACGATCACCACCGGCAATCTGTTTCTGCTGCTCACAATTCCCTATTTCCTGGTGGCGATCTCCGCCTACCCGGTGAGCTGGCTGGCGCGCCTGCTGCAGGGGCTGCTGCATTTCAGCGACGGCACCCGCGAAGCCACCACGCTGGTGCTGCGTTATCTGCTGATCGGCGCCGGCGTGCTTTGGCTGATGCATCGCGTGGGCCTCAACACCAATGCGATCGCCGCCATCGCCGGGGGGCTGTCGGTGGGCATCGGCTTCGGCATCAAGGAGGTGTTCTCCAACTTCATCAGCGGCCTGTGGCTGCTGTTCGAAGGATCGGTGCGGCCCGGGGAGATCCTGTTCATCGATGGCGATCCCTGCGAGGTGCGCAGCCTCGGCCTGCGGGCGGCCGTGCTCTGGCGCGACCGCGACAATGCCGAACTGGTGATCCCCAACCAGGACTTCTTCACCACGACCACCGTCACCTACACCGGCACCGACCGCCTGCGCCGCAGCCAGTTGGATGTGTCAGCCGCCTACCGCCACGACCCCGCCCAGGTGATCCCTTTGCTGGAGGAGGTGGCCCGCCAATCGCCTCGCGTGCTCAGCCAGCCACCACCCAAAGCGCTGCTGCTCAGCTATGGCGATTCCGGCATCCACTACGGCCTGCGCTACTGGATCGAAGATCCGATGAACAACGGCAGCATCAAAAGCGAAGTGAGCATCGCCGTGTGGAAGCGCTTTGCCGAGGAAGGCATCGAGATGCCCTACCCACAGCAGGTGGTGCATCAGGCGTGAAGCAGGCACCAGGCAGGCAGTTCCTGCAGCATGGGAATGGCGATCCTTCGGCAGGAACGGGATGAGAAGGCTTCACATCGCACTCGCAACAGACAACATCGAAGCCACCATTGACGACTACTCCAGACGCCTGGGCTGCCCGCCCTGCACATCCATTCCCGGGGAGTATGCGTTGTGGCGCACCGAAGCCTTGAATCTCTCCGTGCGCCAGGACTCCGCCCTTCCACCAGGCTCACTGCGCCATCTGGGCTGGGAAGATCCATCAGCCACCGCCTTCACAACCGAAACGGATGTCAACGGCATCCTCTGGGAGCGGTTCGCCGCCCACCATCAGGCCGAGGAGATCAAGGCGTTATGGCCGGAGGTGATCGGCAAGACCCCCCGTGGGCAGCAGGATGACTCCAGGTGAACAGACGGTCGAGTCACATCACCGTCCTGGCGCCGCTGAGCAGAACACAGACAGAGCTCAGCGCCAACGGCAGGTCGAGCCTGAAGTCGAAAACGACGATGCCATGAAGACGCGCTGGCACAGCCGTCACACAGCTGCTTTTTTCTCGACTCAACTCGCTCCACCCCAACCGCATCAAGCCCCTCACCAATACTTCGGATACCTGCCAGCTCTCACGGCGTTGTTATAAACCAGCGCCACCACCGTCACGATCACGGCGCCCAGCACGGTGGGGAAGAGCAGGAAGCCCCAGCCGGGCTGCAGCAGGAACACGATCACCGGGTTGGAGCCGGCCGGGGGATGCACGGTGCCGGTGGCCATCATCAGGGCGATCGCGGTGGCCAGGGCGGCGGCCATGGCCCACCACTGGGAGCCGAACAGGCTGAGGAACAGCAGGCCCACGGCGGTGCTGAGCGTGTGGCCCAGCACGATGTTGCGCGGCTGGGAGAAGGGAACGTCGGGGTAGCCGAAGGCCAGCACGCAGGTGGCGCCGAAGGAGCCGAGCACGAAGGGGGCACTGAGGCCGAGCTGCAGCAGGGCCACGGCGGCGATCGCCAGGAAGCCGCCCAACCAGGCCAGGGCGATGGCCCGGCGGGCGGGCCGGGGAGGGAGCGGCGCCCGGTCACCGCGGAACTTGGCGAAGAAAGAGGAAGTCATGGGGCGCTGATCTGAACGAACTGGTCGGCGGCGTAGGCGGTGGCGGTGTGGCGCAACTTGCTGCGCTCCTCATCGGTGCGCGTGCAGGCGAAGCCATAGCGGGCCCGCACCCGCTCGGACGCCTCAGCCAGCGCGCGCTCGGCGCGCTGCTGCAACTCCGCCACCGGCAGCCGCTCACCGGGTTGGAGGTGCTGCAGGATCACCGTCGAGGGCGAAAAGAGCGTGGTCTGGCGGCCATCGGGCCATTCGAGCTGCAGCAAGACTTCGGGCATGGCAGGGCGGCGAGAGGTGACAGTGAACGCTGAAGCGGAACCAGGCCAGCGAGGCTGAGCGCTGCACCCCCTACCCCGACGGCACCGGGCCGAAGCCGGTGAGCGCCTCGGCGCCGCTCCACACGGTTTCCTCGCCGCCACCGGCCCGTAGGCGCACGCCCGGCTCCGCCGTGAAGTGGCCGATCGGCTGGCAGATGAGTGCCGGTTCGCTGCCCTCCGCCGCGACGGCCGTGCGCAGGGCCGGCTCCTGCTGCGGCGTCACCGCCAGCAGGAAGCCGAAGCTGGGGAAGCAGGCCAGCCAGTCGTCCAGCGGCACGCCCGCCGGCGGCGTGATCGCCTCGAGCTCGAGCGTCAGGCCGCAGCCGGCGCTCTCGCAGAACATCACCGCCGTGCCCACCAGGCCGCCCATGCTGATGTCCTTGGCGGCATGCACCACCCCGTTTTCTGCCAGCTGCGCCGGCAGGGCCAGCTGGCGGCGCAGCAGCTCCGGCGCCGCCTGTGTGGCCGCATCCCAGAAGCGATCCGGATGGCGCATGCGGCCGGCGCCATTCACCAGCAGGAAGCAACGGTCGCCGGGGCGGGCGAAACGGGCCGAGAGCACCGCACCAGCGGCGCTGCCCAGCACCGCCACGGCCAGCGCGTCGTAGGGGCTGTTGAGGTTGGTGTGGCCGCCCACCACCGGCACCGCGAAGCGCGCCGCCGCTGCCTGCAGGCCCGCCAGCACCGGCTCAGCCCGCTCCGCGCCGCGGCACCAGAGGCTGTTCACCAGTGCCAGCGGCCGGCCACCCATCGCGGCGATGTCGCTGAGGTTCACCAGCACGCCGCACCAGCCGGCGAACCAGGGATCCTTGGCCAGCAGGCCCGGATCCATCCCCTCGCTGGCCAGCAGCAGGCGTCCGCTGCAGGCCGGCAGCAGGGCGGCGTCATCGCCGAGCAGGGCAGCCGGGCCGAGCGCGGCGAAGGGCTGGTGGGGGAAATGGGCGGCGGGGCGCTGAATGGCGGTCTTGCCGTGCAGGCCGGCCAGGGCACGCAGCCGTGCCGCCAGCGGCGCCAGGTCGATGCCGCTCATGCCACCGGCCGGCGTTCCCGCGACGGGGTGTAGTAACGGAGGTCGGCCTCCATCAGGTGATGGGGCAGCCCCTTGAGCTCCAGGGTGTCCACCGAGTGCCAGTGCAGGCGCTGGAAGAAGCGCACGTTCTGCTCCTGCACAGTCGCCAGGAAGCGGTCGCAACCCCAGCCGTTCGCGGTGGTCACGGCCTTCCAGATCAGGCCCTTGCCGATCTGGTTGTGGCGGCGGAAGGCGGCGTCCACGCCGAGCCGGCCGCCGTACCAGAGCCTTGGCTCCTGCTCCAGGATCCGCACCACCCCCACCACCGGCCCGCCGCTGCCCGGGCTGGCGCCCGCCCGGTTGGCCCCATGGGCGATCGCCGCGATCGGGGTGGCCTCCGCATCGCGGGCGTCGCGGTCGGAGGCTTCGAACAGATGCTGCTCCTGGCAGAAGATGCGGCGACGCAGATCCCAGTAGCCGGCCAGCAGCGGCGTGCCGGGCCGCAGCAGATGGAAGGAGAAGCGCTCGGAGCAGGCCGAGGGCGAGAGGCGGAAATCCTCGGCGTCGATACCCAGACCCCAGCGCACCGACGGGGTGAAGGCGGCCGGCGCCGAGGTGGGGCTGCGGCCGATGTCGTGGCTGGAGGGGTCAATGAAGAACATCAGGAGCTGGAGGGGCCGCAGCCCGCCTGTGGTGGGGCCGATGGGGCGTCGCTCGTGGCGGCCGCCTGCTCGAACAGCGACAGGGCCGAGCAGGCGCCGCACTTGGCGCAGCCCGCCGACATCGCGGCAGCGCGCAGATCCGATGCCGCCAGCTGCTGGGCCACGGCCGTGTAGATCTCCACCATGAAGGCGGCGCTGGGCGCGGGATGGTGCTCCAGCGGCGTGCCGCTGATCGGCACGAACGGCACCACGAACGGGTACACACCAGCGGCGATCAGGCGCTCGCTGCAGGCCACGATCGCGGCGGCGCTGTCGCCCAGCCCCGCCAGCAGATAGGTGGACACCTCGCCGCGGCCGAACACCGCCACGGCCTGCTCGAACGCCTCGAAGTAGCGCTCCAGGCTCAGCTCCGCCTTGCCCGGCAGGATGCGGCGCCGCACCTCGGGCTCCACCACCTCCAGGTGCATGCCGAGGCTGTCGACGCCGGCGTCCTTCATCCGCTGGAACCAGATCGGATCCTCCGGCGGCTCGCACTGGGCCTGGATCGGCAGGTTCACCCGCGCCTTCACGGCCGCCGCCGTCTCGGCCAGCAGGCGGGCGCCGCGGTCGTCGCTGTTGGGGGTGCCGGTGGTCATCACCAGCTGGCGCACCCCATCGAGCCGCACCGCCGCCTCCGCCACCTCCGCCACCTGCGCCGGGGTCTTGCGCACCAGGGTGCGGCCGTCGTCGAGCGATTGCTCGATGGCGCAGAACTGGCACGACTGGCTGCGGTCGCGGAAGCGGATGCAGGTCTGCAGCAGCGTGGTGGCGAGCACATCGCGGCTGTGCAGCAGCGCGATCGAGCGGTACGGCGTGCCGTCGGCGGTGTGCAGGCCGTAGAAGCGCGGCTCCGGCGGAGCCTCCACCACCGCCAGCGGTGTGGCGGACTCCCGCTGCAGCTCCAGCCCGGCGCCACCGGCCGCCAGGCGGAAGGGGGAGCGCTGGGCGGCGCTGCTGTACACGGGCACCATCACCGTGGTGCCATCCAGGGTGAGGGCGCGGTGGTCGGAGGGGCCGGCCCCGCCGCGGCGGCCCTTGTTGCCGGGCACACCGGGCTCCACCAGGCCCTGCACCTGCAGGTCGGTGACGAGCCGCGCCAGCGCGGCGGCATCCCTGGAGTCAGCCATGGGGCACCGCCTCCGGCAAGGAACTGAGCCGTGGCGGAGGGGCGGAGATCCCCGCAGCCGGGGGCGGCACGGCCGTCAGGGGTGACCGCAAGGCTTCCCGCTGGGGCTCCAGCAAGGGCTCCAGCAGTACGGGCAGGTCAGCAGGCATGGCAGGACCAGCGCCACCACCGGCAGCCGTTGCGTTGCCCCCGTCCCGCTCCTGCACCTGGCGCGCCGGCGTGCGATCGAGACGCAGGCCGAGCAGGTCGGGGCGGCTGTAGTGGCCCACGCTGTCCATCATCCGTTTGCGCTTGGTGATCAGGGCCGGGTCGAGCTCGGCGATCGCCAGCCCTTCCCCCTCCGGCAGCGGACCCGCCAGGTAGCGACCTTCCGGGCTGATCACGGCGGTGTGGCAGCCCCCCTGGCAGGCCTTCTGCAGCGCCGGATCCGGCGTGATCTGATCGAGGTCGGCGGGATCGAGCCAGGCGGTGGAACTCACCACGAAACAGCCCGCCTCCAGCGCGTGGTGCCGCAGGGTCACGGCCGTCTGCTCACTGAAGATCGGGCCCACCAGCGAACCAGGGAACTGGGCGCAGTGGATCTCCTCCCCCTGGGCCATCAGGCTGAAGCGGGCCAGCGGGTTGTAGTGCTCCCAGCAGGCCAGGGCACCGATGCGCCCCAGCGCCGTGGGCACCACCGTGAGGCCGGCGCCATCGCCCTGGCCCCACACCATGCGCTCGTGATACGTGGGGGTGAGCTTGCGCCGCTTCAGCAGCAGCGCGCCGTTGGCGTCGATCAGCAGCTGGGCGTTGTAGAGGCTGCCGCCCTCCCGTTCGTTGATGCCCAGCAGCACGTGCATGGCGTGCTCGCGCGCCGCGGCCGCGATGCGGCGCAGCGCCGGGCCCGGCACCGTCACCGCCTGCTCATAGAGGCGCAGATGGGAGCGCCCCATCAGCGCCGGCGGCTCCACGAAGGAGAAGTAGGGGTAATAGGGAAGAAAGGTTTCGGGGAACACGATCAGCTGCACCCCCTGGCCGGCCGCCTCCGTGATCGCTGCCAGCACCCGCTCCACAGACCCCTCCAGGCTGTGCAGCACCGGACGGATCTGGGCGGCGGCCACGACGATCGGGCCGTTCATCGTCAGAGCGTCCAGGTGTCGAGGATGAAGGCGCCTTCCTTGCGGTGCATCAGCACGATGTCGAGCACATCGAGCGGATTCACCGGGGTGATGCCCGCCATCAGCGCCCCCTCGCCATGGCCGTAGAGGGCCTGAAGGGCGAAGCGGCAGGCATACACCTTGCCGCCCTGGTCCATGAACTTCTGCAGGCGGGCGTTGAAGTTGAGGTGGCCGTCGAAGGCGGCATCACCGAGCTTGGGGAAGCCGCGCTGCACTCCGAGGGTGACGCCAGGCCCGTAGAGAAGGATCGAAGTCTCGAAGCCCTTGTTGATCAGGCGGCTGGCCTGCAGCAGGTTCACCAGGCCGATCGAGCCTTCGAACGCCACGGTGTGAAAGGTGATGAGCGCCTTTTCGCCCGGTTCCGCCTTCACATCGGGGAACACCTTCTCCTCGTAATCCACGAGGAAATCGCCAGGTTGATTGGCGGGGCGGGTGACCTCAGGCATGAACCGGCGACCTGCGAAGGAAACAGCGTCACGACCATGCACCAGGCCTGTGTGAACTTACGTAGCAGGAGGCACCAAACGGCAGAGCCCGTGCTGGCCTGCGATTTGGTCTTGATTGCTACCGGGCCGCCCCTCACGGCAACTCACGATGAGGAGGGTGATGGCCTGGCCGCGCCACTGTCTTCCTCCCCTTCGCCGCCTGCCCGTGGGGTCAGCCTCCACCTCACCCGCCGCTTCTGCCGCTGAGACCATCGCTGCGTCTCCCGGTGGCACACCTGCGCAGAGCGCGGCAACCGACGGCGCTGCCGCCCCCGTCACGGCGCCGGTGGTGGTGATCGGCGGCGGCCAGGCGGGGCTGTCGGTGGCGAGCTGCCTGCAGCAACGGGGCATTGAGGCGCTCGTGCTGGAGCGCCACCGGGTGGCCCACGCCTGGGAGCAGCAGCGCTGGGATTCCTTCTGCCTGGTCACCCCCAACTGGCAGTGCCGCCTGCCCGGCTTCCCCTACGACGGCGATGATCCCGACGGCTTCATGGGCCGTGAGGCGATCGTCGACTACGTGCGCCGCTTCGCCGAACGTTCAGCCATCACCGTGCGGGAGGGGGTGAGCGTGGAACGGCTGGTGCCCAGCAGCAATGGCTACCGCCTGCTCACCAGCGCCGGCGTGGTCGACACCGAGCAGGTGGTGATCGCCACCGGCGCCTACCACCACCCGCGCCGCCACCCGATGGCCGAGCGGCTGCCCGGCAAGGTGCTCCAGCTCGATGCCCGCGACTACCGCCATCCCGATCAGCTGCCGGAGGGCCCGGTGCTGGTGGTGGGCAGCGGTCAGTCGGGCTGCCAGATCGCCGAAGATCTCTTCCTGGCCGGGCGTCGCGTGCACCTCAGCGTGGGTTCGGCGCCCCGTTCGCCGCGCCGTTACCGCGGCCGCGACGTGGTGGAGTGGCTGGAGCGGATGGGGGTCTACGACACCCCGATCGACGCCCATGCCGATCCCCGCGCCATCCGCCACAAGACGAACCACTACCTCACGGGCCGGGACGGCGGCCGCGAAATCGACCTGCGCCAGCGGGCCAGCGAAGGCATGGTGCTGCATGGCCGGCTGGAGCGGATCACCGCAGCGGGCCTGAGCTTTGCCGACAACCTGGCCGCCAACCTGGATGCGGCCGATGACGTGTACACCCGCATCCGCGCCAGCATCGACGCCTACATCGCCGCCAACGGCCTCGACGCGCCGCTGGAGCCGCCGTACCAGCCCTGCTGGCGTCCTGCCCCGAGCCGCGAGCTCAGCTTGATCGACCTCTACAAGGAGCCGCTGGCCGCCGTGATCTGGTGCACGGGTTACCGCTCCGATTTCAGCTGGGTGGAAGTGCCGGTGTTCGATGGCAGCGGCGAACCGGTGCACCACCGGGGCATCACCCAGGCCGAGGGGCTCTATTTCATCGGCCTGCCGTGGCTGCACACCTGGGGCTCGGGCCGCTTCTGCGGCATCGGCGGCGACGCCGATCACCTCGCCCAACGGATCCAGCAGCAGCTGCAGCCTCGCGGCAGCCGGACGGAGCCGCTGGAATGCACGGCACTGCTCGGCTCATGACGGCTGTGGACCATCCAGCGGCGACCCCTTCCGTGGACGACCATCCAGGGGCGACCCCATCAACCGACGCCAGCGCCCTGATCCCCGCCGCTGAGCTGCGCGAGCTCAATGGCCGCTCCGATCGGGCCGGCTGGCTGCAGACCCTCTCCCATGCGGCGCTGATCCTGGCGACGGGCTGGGTGTGGGGCGACGAGCGGCTCAGCCTGCTGCTGCGCCTGCCGGCCCTGCTGCTGTGCGGCTGGGGCCTGGCCTTCGCCTTCTGCGCCATGCACGAATGCGGCCACCGCACCGCCTTCGCCAGCCGCGCCGTCAACGACGCCGTGGCCTGGTGGGCGGGGGTGCTGAGCTTCTACAACGCCGACTTCTACCGCCGCTACCACCAGTGGCACCACCGCTACACCCACCAGCCGGGTCTTGATCCCGAGCTGGAAGACCAACCGCCGACCAGCCGCTGGGCCTACCTGCTTGAACTCAGCGGCCTGCCCTGGTGGAACGCCAAGCTGCGCGGCCATCTGCGCGGCCTGCGCGGTGAGTTCAGCGCCAACCCCTACATCCCCGCCGATGCGGCGCCAGCGGTGCGCAGCTCCCTGCTGAAGCAGGCGGCTGTCTACGGCGTGCTGCTGCTGCTGTCGGTGCCGGGGGGCAACGGCTTTCTGCTCTGGCACTGGCTGCTGCCGCTGGCACTGGGGCAACCGCTGCTGCGTTTCGTGCTGCTGGCTGAGCACGGCGGCTGCGACACCGGCACCAACGGCCTGAGCAACACCCGCACCACCAGCACCCTGGCGCCGCTGCGCTGGCTGATGTGGAACATGCCGTTCCACGCCGAGCACCACCTGTTCGCCTCGGTGCCGTTCCATGCCCTGCCGGCGGCCCACCAGTGGCTGGCGCCCCAGCTGCGTCATCTGGATCCGGGCTACCTGGCGGTGCATCGCCGCTTCCTGGCCGATCCGTCGCTGCTGAAGCTGCCCGCCGCCCCCACCCTCCAGCCGCAGCCGGTTTGAGCGCCCCGGCGTCCAGCGGCGACCGCCACTTCCCGCTGGGGCCGTTCCGCTTCCACTGCGGCCAGACGCTGCCGGATGGCTGGCTGTCGTACCGGGTGTACGGCACGCTCAACCCACAGCGCTCCAACCTGGTGCTCTACCCCAGTTCCTACGGGGCCTGGCCGGAGGACATCGAATGGGTGGTGGGCCCGATCCTCGACCCGGAACGCTGGTGCGTGGTGCTGGTGAGCCAGTTCGGCAACGGCCGCTCCAGCAGCCCCAGCAACAGCGCCATGGGGCTGGCGGAAGACGGCTGGGTGATCCACCACAGCGACAACCTGCGCGCCCAGCAGCAGCTGATCCAGGGGCTGTTCGGGGTGGAGCAGCTGGCGCTCGTGTACGGCTGGTCGATGGGGGCGCAGCAGGCGTACCACTGGGGCGCCCTGGCCCCGGCGGCGGTGGAACGGCTGTTCTGCCTCTGCGGCACGGCCCACACCACCCCGCATAACCGCCTGTTCCTGCTGAGCCTGCGCCAGGCCCTCACCGCCGATCCGGCCTGGGACGGCCACCGCTTCCGCGCCAGGCCCGAGCAGGCTCTGCGCACCTTCGCGCTGATCTACGCCAGCTGGGCCGCCAGCCAGGCCTATTACAAGGAAGGGCGACACCTGGTGCAGGGCATCGCCAGCGTGGAGGAGGCGGTGGAGCGCAGCTGGCTGCCGGCCTACCGGCGCCATGATCCCCATGACCTGATCGCCATGCTCGATGCCTGGCTGGCCAACGCCCTGCCGGCACCGTTGAGCGCCATCCGCGCCCGCACCACCGTGCTCGCCGGCAGCCACGACCTCTATTTCCCCCCCGACGACTGCGCCGCCGAAGCCCGTCAGATTCCCGGCGCCCACTTCGCGGTGATCGATTCGGTGCTGGGCCATCGCGCCGGCAACCCCCGCGACGCGCCAGCCGAACAGGCCTTCATCCGCAGTGCCCTGGAGCGGCTCTGCGACGACTGACGCCGGCCCTGACCCCCATCCCTTTCACCCCCACCGCTTCGATGACCGACCTGGCCCGCTTCGCGACCGATCGCGGCATCCGCCACGTGCTCTTCTCGTTCACCGATCTGTTCGGCGTGCAACGGGCCAAGCTCGTGCCGGTGGCGGCGGTGCAGGAGGTGGCGGCCGCCGGTGCCGGGTTCGCCGGCTTCGCCGCCTGGCTGGCCATGACCCCCGCCGACCCCGACGTGCTGGGCCTGCCGGACACCTCCAGCCTGATGGTGCTGCCGTGGCAGCGGGATGTGGCCTGGGTGGCCACCGACCTGCAGGTGGGCGGCCTGCCGCTGGAGCAGTCGCCGCGCTGGGTGCTGAAGTGCCAGCTGGAGCGGGCCGCGCGGCTGGGCTACCACTTCCGCACCGGTGTGGAGGCGGAATTCTTCCTGCTGCAGCCCGGCGGCGCCGCGATCGCCGATGGCGACGACAGCCAGAGCAAGCCCTGTTACGACCAGCTGGCGCTGATGCGGCAGTACCCGCTGATCGGCGGCCTGCTCGATGGCATGGGCGACCTGGGCTGGGGGCCCTACCAAGCCGATCACGAGGATGCCAACGGTCAGTTCGAGCTCAACTGGACCTACGCCGACGCCCTGGTCACCGCCGACCGCCATGCCTTCTTCCGGGTGATGGCGCAGGCGATGGCCGAGCAGCACGGCGCGCGGGTGAGCTTTTCGCCCAAGCCATTCGCCTCCCTCACCGGCAACGGCGCCCACCTGCACCATTCGCTCTGGAACGCCGACGGCCACAACCTGTTCCACGATCCACGCGGGCCGTTGGGCCTGTCGGCGCTGGCCTACAAGTTTCTGGGCGGGTTGCTGGAGCATGCGCCAGCGCTTTGCGCACTCACCAACCCGGTGGCCGAGAGCTACCAGCGGCTCGGCGGTCTGCACACCACCTCCGGCTCCACCTGGTCACCGGGCTGGATCAGCTACGGCGGCAACAACCGCACCCACATGGTGCGCATCCCCGACGACCAGCGGCTCGAGCTGCGCCTCGCCGATGGCGCCGCCAACCCCTACCTGCTGCCGGCGGCGGTGCTGGCCGCCGGCCTCGATGGCATCGAGCGCAACCTCGATCCCGGCCCCCGTGAGGATGCCAACGCCTACACCGATCCGCCGATCGGCCGGGCGCGGTCGCTGCCGGGCAGCGTGGAGGAGGCGCTGGAGGCCTTCGCCGCCGACCGGGTGCTGCGGCAGGCACTGGGCGAACCGTTCTGCCAGGCCTATGAACAGCTGCGGCGGCAGGTGTGAGCTCAGGCGCGCGGGTAGAGCCAGCGGCGGAACAGCCGCGTCACCCTTGGCATCACCACGTAGGTCATCAGGGTCACCGTCGAGGCGGTGACCAGCAGGGTGCGCAGCAGGGGGTTCAGCTCCCGCACCAGGGGCGAAAGCACCAGGCTGATCAGGTTGATCAGCAGGAAAATCGTGAGGGTGGTGATCACCACCATCTTGTAACGGGGCGGCGGCGGCACCCCCGGCTGCCGGGGCAGGGTGAACCAGGTTTCCAGCCCGCTCAGCACGGAGATCTGCGGTGGCTCCTGCGTGTGCTCCGCCACGCGCGCCAGCAGGGCCTGGCGCTGCGGCGACACCTCCCAGCGGCGCAGCTGGCTGAGACGCGCGAACTTGAACACGATCCGGTAAGTGGAATCGTGCTCATCCACCGGGCGGTACACATTCACGCCCAGATGGCCCTCACAGCAGCGGGCGGCGGCCACCAGCTCGCTCAGGGCCGCCTCGAAAGCTTCCGTGCGGCCAGGCTTCACCCGCTGCAGCACATCGACAGTGACGGCGGGATCCTCGTGGGCCATGCAGCGCAACCCTCAGCGGGTGAGGGCGGATGAGCAACCTGGCCGTGATTCTGTACGTGTGTCTGGGTGCGGCGCTCGGCCAAACCGGCCTGTTCATCGATCTGCCCTCCCTGCCGCAGCTGGCCAGTGACTTCGGCGTCGATGCCGCCGCCACGCAAACCACCGTCACCGCCTACGCACTCGGCTACGGCGCCTCCCAACTGATCTGGGGGCCGCTCTCCGATCGGCACGGTCGCCGGCCGATCGCCCTGGCCGGGCTCTGGATGTTCATCACCGCCAGCCTGCTGCTGGCCGTGGTGCCGGGCTTCGAGCCGTTCCGGCTGCTGCGGGTGGTGCAGGGGATCGGGGCCGGCTGCGGCACCTCGGTGTCGCGGGCGGCGCTGCGGGATGTGCTGAGCAACCGGGAGCTGGCGCGGGCGATGTCGTTCGCCAGCATCAGCTTCGCGCTGGCGCTCGGCTTCGCCCCCTTCGTGGGTGGTCTGATCGGGCGCGCCACCAGCTGGCGGGTGGATTTCCTGCTGGTGGCGGCGCTGGGGCTCGCCACCGCCCTCTACCTGGCCCGCGCCCTGCCTGAGTCGCTCAGCCGGGAGCTGGCGGCGGCCGCCACCCGTCCATCCGTGGCGGCGATCGGCCGCGGCTACCTGCGGCTCGCCGTGGATGCCCGTTTCCTGCTGCCGTCGCTGATCGCCACCGTCGCCACCGGCATGATCGCCCTGTACGACGCCGCCAGTCCCTTCATCTACGAGACGCGCTTCGGTTTCGACGCAGCGGGCTTCGGCTCCCTCTCGCTCGGGCTCACCGTGGCCTACATCGCCGGTGCGCTGATGGTGGTGCGGTTCGTGGTGGCCAGGGGGCAGCCGTGGCTGCTGCGCTTCGGGCTGGGGGCAATGCTGCTCGGTGGGCTGCTGATGGTGGCGCTGGGGCTGGGCGGCTGGTTCAACACTTTCTCCCTGTTCCTGCCGATGCTGGTGATCACCTTCGGCGCCAGTGTGCTGGTGCCGATCGGGCTGGCGATGCCGATGCAATCCTTTCCCGCCCAGGCCGGGCAGGCCTCCGCGCTCACCGGCTTCCTGCAGCAGGAGGGCACGGGGCTGCTGGTGCTGATCGCCACCGTGCTGCCCGCCAGCTCCCAGCTGCCGCTGGCGCTCACGCTGCTCGCCCTGGCGCTGGTGCTGGGGCTGCTGGTCCGCTCCTACACCCGCCTCACCCCGGCATGAACCGCTTCGCCTTCCCGCTCTGCCTGTTGCTGGCCGGTGCGCTGATCGGCCTGGCGGAACTGCCCTACCAATGGCTGTCGGAGCTGGGCTTCCGGCTGCAGCGGCTCTGGCCACTCGGCGGCGACGGGGCGCTGGATCCCCTGCTGGTGCTCGCGCCGGCTGGGGCCACGCTGCTGTTTGTGCTGCTGGCCTGGGGGCCGCTGGCAGCGGGCCGGGGTGGTGGGCTCACCGGTGTGATGGCGCTGCAGACAGCCCGCAGCGACGCCGAGCGCGAGCGCGCCCTGGCCCCCCTGTCGCTGCGCCACCAGCTGGCCCGCCTGCCCCTGTTGGCCCTCACCCACCTGGCCGGGCTGAGCGTGGGCACCGAATCGCCCTCCGCCGCCCTCGGTGCGGCCCTGCTGCTGGCGCTGCGGCGCCGGCTGGTGCCACTGCAGCAGCTGCCGCTGGCGCTCACCGCGGCGATCGGCGGTGGTGCCGGTCTCGGGGCCGCCTTCCGCTCCCCGCTGCTGGGTGCCGCCTACGCGCTCGAAGAGCTCAGCGCGGTGTCGGGCTTCAACCTGGTGATGCCCACCCTGGTGCTCGCCGGCATCGGCACCCTGTTCACCACCGGTCTGGGCCAGCCCGCCCGCCTGGCGGAAGGGGTGGCGGTGGCCATGGCGGCCGAGCTGCTGCCGCTGGCCCTGCTGATCACTGTGCTGGCGGCGCTGGTGGGGGTGGTGCTGGTGCGCCTGCTGGTGCCGCTGGCCCAGTGGCTCGGCCCCTGGCTGCGCTCCAGGGGGCTGCCGCTGGCGGTGGCGATCGCGGCGCTGTTCACCTTGCTGGCGATGGCCAGTGGCGGCATCAGCCTCAACGACGGCTCGCTGGCGCTCGGCCCGGCCCTGGCCGGCACGGCCGACAGCCCCTGGTGGGCGCCGCTGCCGCGGCTGCTGGGGCCCCTGCTGAGCATCGCGATCGGTGCACCGGGCGGCCTGATGCACGACTCCATGAGCCTGGGGGCGGTGCTGGTGGGCCCCTGGCTGCAGCAGCTGCCGGCGGAGCAGCAGGCGGCGCTGGCCGCGGTCGCCGCCGCCGCGGCGTTCAGCGGCGCCTGCCGCACCCCGCTGTTCTGCGGCCTGTTCGTGTTCACGCTGCAGGGCAATGCCGCCGTGCTGCCCTGGCTGCTCACCGCCGCGGCGATCGCCGCCTCCATCGGCCGCTGGCTCGGCGGCATCAGCTGGAACGAAGCCCAGACCGAAGCCTTTCTGCGGGCAAGCGCCAAAGGCTGAGGCCGCTAGTGCGCGCCGTGGCCGCCGGGATGTTCGCTGCAGGGCATCCACAGCTCGCCCATGGCATGGACGCCTTCGCAGCCGAGTTCCTTCGCCTTCTGCAGCGCCGTTTCCTTGCTGGGGTAGGCCATCAGGGCCGCGGGCGGCGGCGCGGCGCCGTGGTGATGGTGCACGCGCGCCGGGATCGGCCCCTGCCGGAATGGCCCCATGCCCTCAAGGCCCGTCCACCACACGCCCATCACATTGACGCCGGCCACGACCACCCCCATCCCCACCACGCAGAGGTTGATCACCCCCATGCCCACGGCCCCGAGGCTCACCACCCCCATCGGCACCACACCGATGCTCACCACCCCCATCGGCACGATGCCGATCGAAATGATCCCCAGGGGGGCGATGCCGATGGCCACCAGCTTCGGCTTGGCGCCGCACGCGGAGTCGTCCATCAATGCGAGTGACCGCCGTGCTGGCCGCCACTCTGTTGACCGCCTTTCTGGCTGCCGCCGGCGGGAGGGTGGCTGGCGCAGGCCATCCAGACGTTGCCCATGCGGTGGGCCCCCTTGCAACCGAAGCGAGGCGCTGCTGCCTCGGCCTCCTGCTGGGTGGCAAACACGGCCTGCACGCCCCCGTCCTTGGCAGAGCTGGGGGTGCTGCCGGCCATCGCCGGGCCCGCGCCGCCCAACAGCAGGGTGAGACCCACGAGGGACAACATCCGCAGGCGCAAGCCGTCTCCGCAGACAACAAAGGATCCGCTCATCGAGGCTGACCAGGATTCATCGCAGGGCTGAATCTAGATAGGGCTGCCTATGGACGAACGGGCTGAGGGACGTGGGTGAGCAGCAAGATGGGAGGACCGCAGGCAGTGGACTCCCTCCGCTGCCATCGTGGTGGCGAACTGCCTGCGGATGCTTGCTCGCCGATCTGCGCCCTGCCGTGTCCCTGGACCTACCGGCATGAGCCTCTCCGCCAGCACTCCCCCCAACTGGGTCGATGACCGCACGGCGCTGGGGCGGCTGATTGCGGCGGTGCTGGCGGTGGAACCGCTGCGGCAGCTGCTGTTTCTGCAGGCGCGGCGCATGATGATCCGCACTGCCGAAACACGGGGCATCCCCTGGCGGCAGCGCCGGGAGGAGTTGCGCCGTCAGGCGGAGCCGCTGCTGGAGGCCTGCACCAACCCGGCCACGCAGATCCCCGCCTACTACCGCGCCCGCTTCCACGCCTACCAGGAGGGCAACCTCTGCTGGCTCGCCGACTGGCTGGAGCGGTACGGGCATGGCGGCGTGCGGGTGAGCGGGCTGGATCTCTCCCCCCAGAGGCTGGCGGTGGTGCGGGTGCGTGATGCCGGCGGGCGCGTCCACGCCTGGCTCCATGCTGCCGCCGAGGCCATCCGCGCCATGCCGCCGCCGCTGGCAACCCTGCTCAAAAGCACCGAGCCCTACCTGGAGGACGACTTCCGCCTCGACCTGCCGGCGGCACTCAGCGAGGCCGGTTTCGTGGGGCTGCGCCGCGTCGCCTCCGACCATCGCCACCGGGTGCTGGTGGCCACACGTCCGTGACCGCCAGCGTGAACTCCACCGTGATCACCGTGCGGCTGTTCGCCGCGCTCAGGGAGCAGGCCGGCTGGGCGGAGCGCCGTGTGGAGCTGCCCGCCGGCGCCCCGGCCCCCACCCCGGCGAGTCTGTGGCCGCAGCTGGGGCTGGGAGAGACGCTGCCGTCCCAGGTGCGAGTGGCCGTGAACCAGGTGTTCGCCGGGGTTCACCAGCCGCTCGCGCCCGGCGCCGAGGTGGCCTTCCTGCCACCGATCAGTGGGGGTTGAAGCCGGTGGCTGATCCGCTCCCCGACACCGGCGCCCTGCAGCTGCAGCTGCACCCGGAACCCTTCGACCCGCTCGTCGCACTCGCCGACTGGCAGCGGAGCCTGGCGGCCGGCGGCGCCGAGCCCGCTGCTGCCGAAGCCCATTTCATCGGCCGGGTGCGGGGCATCACGGCGGCAGGGGCGCCGCTGGAGGCCCTGGAACTGGAGCATTACCCCGGCATGACGGAAGCACAGATCGCCCGCCTCGCCGCCGACTGCGCCCAGCGCCATGGCCTGCGGGCGGTGCGGGTGGATCACCGCGTCGGGCGGGTGCTGCCGGGGGACACGATCGTGCTGGTGGCAGTGAGCGCCGACCGCCGCGGCCCGGCCCAGCGCGGCGGCCAGGAGCTGCTCGAAGCGCTCAAGCACGAGGCCCCGTTCTGGAAGCGGGAGTGGAGCGGCGGCGTGGGCACCTGGGTGGCCGGCAACACGGCCTACTGAGCTAGGCGCTCAGAAGATCGGCAGGCGCAGCAGCTGGGCCCACAGCTCGCTGCCGGCCGCCAGCGTGCCCAGCTCGGCCGGGATCTCCAACAGCAGGTCGGCGCCCTGGAGCGAACCGATGCGGGAGGAGGCCTGGCTGCCCTCCACCAGCGCCAGCAGCTCCCCCTCCGGGCCCACCTGCAGCCGGGCGCGGGCCAGCTCGGGGCGGCCGGCTCCACGCTTGAGCTCCGCGGCCAGCCGCACCTTCAGGCGCGGCAACGGCTGCACCGGCGCCCCCTCCAGCACCTGCAACGCCGGCACCAGCAGCTGCAGGGCGGTGATCGCCGCGGCCACCGGATTGCCGGGCAGCCCGAACAACGGCACGGTGCCGTCTGCGCCGGGCCGCTGCAGCTGCCCGAAGGCGAACGGGCGGCCGGGTTTGAGGAACAGCTTCCAGAAGCTCACCTGCCCCAGCTCCTCCAGCAGCGGCCGGATCCAGTCGCTGTCGCCCGCCGACACGCCGCCGGTGCTCACCACCACATCGCAGCTGGCGGCCAGTTCCAGCAGGACGGCGCGCAGGCGCTCGGGCGCATCGGCCACCACCCGCTGCTCGGCCACCTCCACCCCCAGGCGCGCCAGCAGCGCCGCCAGCAGGGTGCCGTTGCTCTCCCAGATCTGACCTGGCCCGCGCGGGCTGCCGGCCGGCACCAGCTCATCACCGCTGATCAGCAGCCCCAGCCGGGGCCGGCGCCGCAGCGCCAGGGTCGCCACACCGCAGCTGGCCAGCCGGCCCAGATCAGCGGGGCCCAGCCGCACCCCGGCGGCCAGCAGTTCCTGGCCGGGTGCGGCCTCTTCCGTGGCGGCGCGGATCCAGGGGTTAGGGCCCGCCTCTCGCACCAGGCTCAGGCGCTCGCCATCGGCCTCCACCAGCTCCTGGGGCAGCACCCGGCTGGCCCCCTCCGGCAGCGGCGCACCCGTGAGGATGCGGATCGCTTCCCCCTCCAGCAGCGGCGCGGCGTAGGGGGCGCCCGGCGCCGAGCGTCCCACCAGGCGCCAGGAGTGTCCCACCTGCGGGACACTGGCCGCGGCCAGGGCGTAGCCATCCATGATCGAGGCGCGGAAGCCCGGCACCGCTGCAGCCGCCAGCACCGGCGCCGCACTCACGCGGCCCAGGGCCTGCGCCAGCGGCAGCGTCTCGCTGCCGGCCAGGGGCGTGAGCGCGGCCAGCACCTGGCGGCGGGCCTCCTCCAACGGCAGGCCTTCGCGGGGGTAGGGCTCAAGCGGGGCCGCACTGTTGCTCATCGGGGGTGACGGCTCAGGAGGGCACGGCGCCGGGATGGGACCAGCTGCCGTGGCGTCCTCCCGTCTTGCTCAGCAGCCGCACCGGGCCGATGGTCATGGCCGGATCGGCGGATTTGACCATGTCGTAGAGGGTGAGCAGGCCCACCTGCACGGCAGTGAGCGCCTCCATCTCCACGCCGGTGGGGCCGGTGGTGCGGGCGGCGGCTTCCAGACGCAGGCCGCGGCCATCGGCGCTGGGCTCGATGCGCACCTCCAGGCCCGTGAGCGCGATCGGGTGGCAGAGGGGGATCAGCTCCCAGGTGCGCTTGGCGCCCTGGATCGCCGCCACCCGCGCCACCGCCAGCACATCCCCCTTGGCGGCGCGGCCTTCGAGCACCAGCGCCAGCACCGCCGGATCCATGGCGATGAAGCCCTCGGCCACGGCGCGGCGATCGCTGGCGGGACGGTCCCCCACCTCCACCATGTGCACCTCACCGCTGGCGTTGAGGTGGCTGAGCTGGGTCGGGGCCGCATCCATGGCGCCGATCATGGCGCCTCCGGGCGCCTATTTCGCGGGCTGAATCGGTGCCCAGGCCATGGTGGCGTTGAACTGGCGGCACCAGATCAGCACCGACTTCTGCTTGCTCAGATCGATCGAGGCGGGGATCACGTAGGTCTGGCCGCCCTTGCTGGCCTTGAGCGGCGCCAGCACGGTGTAGCTGCCGGGCTTGAGCGGGTAGGCGGGCGGCTTGCTACCGGCCAGGGGGGTGGCCGAGGGGCTGAAGGCCACCTTCAAGTCGGGGGCCATGTCGTTGGTCTTGAAGTCCCTGCTGAGCATCAGCAGCCGCTTGCCACCCTCGTTCTTAATCACGAAGCCGCCGCTCACCGGTGCTTCGGCCTTGATGAAGGTGCCCCGTTGCTGCTGGGGCTCCATGGCCTGCGCCGCCAGCATGGTGGTGCCGCTGAGCACCAGCGCCGCGGCAGCGCGGCTGACGCTGGAAAGGGAAAACGTGATCACGGAACGTTCGAGGCCAAAGGGTGCGGAGGGGATACCGGTGACCGGCAGCGGCGGTTTGCCGGCCGCCGCTGACCAACGCCGCTGGCCCCGCCCCATCCGATCCGGGAGGTCAGCGGTATCCCCACCATGCCGTTCCGATCCACCCTCACCGTGCCCGTGAGCCGCTCCGAAGCGGAGGCCGCCGCCACGCCGCCCCAGCCTGCCGGCAGCGGGCAGCACCAGGATCTGGCCGCCCTCTACGACAGCTGCGGCGCGCCGGTCTACCGGCTGGCGCTGCGCCTGTGCCGCTCCCCGCAGGAAGCCGAGGACCTCTGCCACGACGTGTTCGTGCGCTACTGGCAGCAGGGCCGCTATGACCCGAAGCGGGGCCCGGTGCTGGCCTACCTGCTGCTGATGACCCGCTCGATGGCGTTCAACCGCATCCAGCAACGCCAGAACCGCTGGCAGCTGGTGCAACGCTGGTCGTCCCAGCTGTTCCCGGCCGCCGTGCGCAACCCGCAGGACTGCGCCGAGGCCAACGACCTGGCCGGGCGGGTGCGCTCCGCCCTGGAGACGATCCCCGCCAACCAGCGCCAGGTGCTGGAGATGGCCTATTACGAGGGCCTGAGCCAGTCGGCGATCGCCGAACGGCTGCAGTTGCCGCTCGGCACCGTGAAAACCCGCGCCCGGCAGGGGCTGATCCGCCTGCGGACGCTGCTGATCGATTTCCACCCCCAGCCATGAGCAGCGACCACCCGCTCAGCCACCACGACGCTGCAGGCGAACCACTCGACGTGGAGGCCCTGCTGGCCGGCCACGCGCTCGGCGACCTCGACGAAGCGGAGCGCGGCCAGCTGGCCGAACTTCTGCGCCAGCAACCTGCCCTGCGCCAGCGGCTCGATGAATTCAGCACCACCCTGGAGCTGCTGCCCCTGGCCCTGCCCGCCACCAGCACGCCGCCGGCTGCCCTGCGGCAGCGGCTGCTGGCGCGCCCGGCCACGCCACGTCTGCCCGGCCTGATCGCCGCCGCGCTCGGCCTCGGTCTGCTGGCGGTGGGCGTGCAGCTGCACCGCACCCAGACCCAACTGGCCCAGCTGCAGCAGCAACTGGCCACCAGCGGTGCGCCGCTCAGCGCGGTCAGCCGGCAGATGCCGCTGCGGGCCATGGCGGGCGCAGGCGCGGGCGCCGCCAGCGGCACGGTGATCGTCACCGGCAACCCCAGCCACAACTTGCTGCTGGTGGACGGGTTGCCGCCGCCGCCGCCTGATCACACCTACCGGCTCTGGGCCAAGGTGAACGACCGCCTGGTGGGCTGTGTGCCCTTCGTGCCCGACGCCAGGGGCCATGTGGCGATGCCGATTCCCACCTCCCCCACCAGCCAGGCCAGCAGCGTGTCGGTCAGCGTCGAGCCGCTCGGTGGCCACGGCGCCAGGCCCGCAGGCCGTCAGGTGCTCGGCGACACGATCTGACCCCAGCCGCGCGATGTCCGCCCCGTCCCCCAGCCCGATCCGGCCCGCCATGGCCGCCACCGCCTTCCCGGCGCTGCACCGCCAGGGGCTCGACACCCTGCAGGTGAACCTCACCTACCGCTGCAACCAGGCCTGCGTGCACTGCCATGTGAACGCCGGGCCCAGCCGCACCGAAAGCATGACGGCGGACACCCTGGCGCTGATTCCGCCGGTGCTGGCGGCCCGCGCCGTGCGTTGCCTCGATCTCACCGGCGGCGCACCAGAGCTGCACCCCCAGTTCCGGGACTTGGTGCGCCGCGCCCGCGCCCTAGGGGTGGAGGTGATCGACCGCTGCAACCTGACGATCCTGCAGGAGCCGGGCCAGGAGGATCTGGCCGCCTTTCTGGCCGCCGAGGGGGTCACGGTGGTGGCATCACTGCCTTGCTACCTGCAGGACAACGTGGAGCGCCAGCGGGGCTCCGGCGTGTTCCGGCGCAGCATCGACGGCCTGCGCCAGCTCAATGCCCTCGGCTACGGCCAGCCGGGCACGGACCTGGAGCTGAACCTGGTGTTCAACCCCCAGGGGCCGGTGCTGCCGCCGGAGCAGGAGCCGCTGGAGGCCGACTACCGGCGCGTGCTGGCGGCCGACCACGGCGTGGTGTTCAACCGCCTCTATGCCCTGGCGAACATGCCGGTGCAGCGGTTCGCGGCGGTGCTGAGCGCCCAGGGGCAGCTGGAGGGCTACCTGGAGCTGCTGCGCCGCAGCCATCGCGACGCCAACCTGGAGCAGGTGATGTGCCGCCGGTTGATCAGCGTCGACTGGCAGGGCCACCTCTACGACTGTGATTTCAACCAGCAGCTGGGCCTGAGGCTCGCGGGCGATCCGGCCGGCCCGGCGGATCCCGCCGGTCGCCCCCACCTGCGTGACCTGCTGCGGCGTGACCCCAGCGGCGATCCGATCCAGGTGGCCGACCACTGCTTCGGCTGCACCGCCGGCAGCGGCTCCAGCTGCGGCGGGGCGCTGGCGGCTTGACGCGCACCGCCGCTGCGGGCGGCGCCTGGCGCTGGCTGCTGCTGCTGGCGCTGGCTGTGCTGGTGGCGCTGTTCTTCCTGCTGGACCTGCCCCAGGTGCTCAGCGTCGAGGGCCTGCGTGACGCCCGCACCGGCCTGCTGGTCTGGCGCCAGCAGGCCCCGCTCAGCGCCGCCGCCGCCTACGCCCTCGCCTATGTGCTGATCACCGGGCTCTCCCTGCCCGGCGCCGCCGTGCTGACCCTGGCCGGAGGGGCGGTGTTCGGGCTGGGGCTCGGCACCCTGCTGGTGTCGTTCGCCTCCAGCGCCGGCGCCACCATCGCCTTCCTGCTGGCCCGCACCCTGCTGCGCCAGCCGGTGCAGCAGCGTTTCGGCGCGCGGCTGGCGCCGATCGAGGCGGGCCTGCGCCGCGACGGGGTGCTCTACCTGCTCAGCCTGCGGCTGGTGCCCGTGGTTCCCTTTGTGCTGGTGAACCTGGTGATGGGGCTCACGCCGCTGCCCGTCCGCTCCTTTTATCTCGCCAGCCAGATCGGCATGCTGCCCGGCACCCTCGTCTACGTGAATGCCGGCACCCAGCTGGCGCAGCTGCGCGGCCTCGAGGGGATCCTCACGCCGCCGCTGCTGCTGTCGCTGGTGCTGCTGGGGGCCTTCCCCTGGCTGGCGCGGCTGGCGCTGGAGGGCTGGAAGCGCTGGAGGCTCTACCGCCCCTGGAGGCGGCCGGCCCGCTTCGATCGCAACCTGATCGTGATCGGCGCCGGCGCGGCGGGGTTGGTCACGGCTTACATCGCCGCCGCCGTGAAGGCGAAAGTCACCCTGATCGAAGCCGATCGCATGGGCGGCGACTGCCTCAACACCGGCTGCGTGCCCAGCAAGGCCCTGATCGCCACGGCCCGTCAGGCGGCGCGCATGCGCCGGGCGGATCGCTACGGCCTCACCCCCCACAACCCCAGCGTGTCGCTGCCGCAGGTGCTGGAGCGGGTGTTCGCCAAGGTGGCGGCGGTGGCCCCCCACGACAGCGCCGAGCGCTACGAAGGGCTGGGGGTGGAGGTGCTGCGCGGCCATGGCCGCCTGATCGACCCCTGGACCGTGGCGATCCGCAAGGGTGACGGCAGCGAGGAGCAGCGGCTCACGGCGCCGGCGATCGTGCTGGCCACCGGCGCCAGCCCGGTGCTGCCGGATCTGCCGGGCGCCGACGCAGTGGGTCTGCTCACCAGCGAAACCCTCTGGCAGGCCCTGCGCAACTGCCCACTGGCGTCGCCGCGCCTGGTGGTGATGGGGGGCGGACCGGTGGGTTGTGAACTGGCCCAGGCTCTGGCCCGCCTGGGCGCCCGGGTCACCCTGCTGCAGCGGGGCCCGCAGCTGCTCAGCCGCGAAGACCCCGACGCTGCCGCGCTGGTGCTCCAGGCCCTGGAAGCCGACGGGGTGGAGGTGCTCACCGGCTGCACGGTGCGGGGCTTCGAGCGGCGGCCACAAGACGCTGACGGCGGGCAGGCTGACGGCGGAGCGAAGGTGGTGCTGATCAGCACCGGCCCTGCCGAGGCGCCCGTGCACAGCGAACGGCTGTGCGATGAGGTGCTCTGCGCCATCGGCCGGCAGGCGCGGCTGAGCGGCTATGGCCTGGAGGAGCTGGGCATTCCCACTGGCCGCACGATCGACACCAACGGCGCGCTGCAGACCCTCTTCCCGAACATCTACGCCGCCGGCGATGTGGCCGGCCCCTGGCAGTTCACCCACACCGCGGCCCACCAGGCCTGGTACGCCAGTGTCAACGCCCTGTTCGCCCCGTTCCGCCGCTTTCAAGTCGATGGGCGGGTGATTCCGCGCGCCACCTTCACCGATCCGGAAGTGGCCGGGGTGGGGCTGAATGAAGCGGAGGCCGCCCGGCAGGGGGTGGCGGTGGAGATCACCCGCTTTCCATTGCAGGAGCTGGATCGGGCGATCGTGGAAAGCGCCGAAACCGGCTTCGTTAAGGTGCTCACCCCGCCCGGCAGCGACAGGATCCTGGGGGTGACGATCGTGGCGGAGCAGGCCGGCGAACTGCTGGCGGAATTCGTGCTGGCGATGCGCTGGCGGCTCGGCCTCGGCCGCATCCTCTCCACCATCCACGCCTACCCCACCTTCTCGGAAGCCAGCAAGTACGCCGCCGGGGTCTGGAAACGGGCCCACGCCCCCCAGCGCACCCTGGCGCTGCTGCAACGCTTCCACAGCTGGCGCCGCGGCTAAGGGCTCCCATGGGAAGGTATGGGCACTGCCGCGCGTTGATGCCATGGGTTGGCCGCGCCCTTCCACCCGCTTCTGCGTCTTTCTCACCCTGCTGAACGACAGGCTGGGCGAGAGCATCGTGTTTCCGCTGCTGCCCTTTCTGCTGGCCAGCTTCACCAGCGATGGCCGCACGCTGGGGCTGCTGGCGGGCAGTTACGCCCTGGCCCAGTTCCTGTTCACGCCGCTGATCGGCGCCCTCAGCGACCGCTTCGGGCGGCGGCCCGTGATCGCCGGCTGTGTGGCCGGCTCGGTGCTCGGCCTGGGCGGTTTTGCGCTCACGCTGGCGGTGCCCTGGCCGGCGGGCAGTGCCTGGCCGCTGCCGCTGCTGTTCGTGGCGCGGCTGATCGATGGCGTGAGCGGCGGCACGGCCGCCACCGCCGGTGCCGTGCTGGCCGATATCAGCCCACCGGAGAAGCGGGCCAAGGCCTTCGGCCTGATCGGCGTGGCCTTCGGGGTGGGCTTCATGCTCGGCCCTGCCCTGGGGGGGCTGCTGGCGGAGATCAGCCTCACCCTGCCGTTGCTGGTGGCCGTGGCCGTGGCGGCGGTGAACCTGGTGCTGGTGCTCACCGCCCTGCCGGAAACCCATCCACCGGAAGCACGCCAGGCGCTGCCGCGCAAGCGCGAGCTCAACCCGCTCAGCCAGCTGAGCAAGGTGTTCAGCAACTCGCAGGTGCGGCGCCTGTGCCTGGCCTTCTTCCTGTTCTTCCTGGCCTTCAACGGCTTCACCGCCGTGCTGGTGCTCTATTTCAAGGAGATGTTCGGCTGGGGGCCGGGCCTGTCGGCCGCGGCCTTCCTGGTGGTGGGCGTGGTGGCCACGCTGGTGCAGGGGGGCCTGATCGGACCGCTGGTGAAGCGGTTCGGCGAATGGCGGCTCACGATGGCGGGGCTGGGCATGGTGATCGCCGGCACGCTGCTGGTGCCGTTGGCCACTCCCGCCACCGCCCAGCCGCTGGTGTTCATCGCGGTGGCGGTGCTGGCGGCGGGCACCGGTCTGGTCACCCCCAGCCTGCGCAGCCTGGTGTCGCGGCGGCTCGACAGCGGCGGCCAGGGCGCTGCCCTGGGCAGCCTGCAGGGCCTGCAGAGCCTGGGCAGCTTCATCGGCCCGCCGCTGGCGGGGGTGGCCTATGAACTGATCGGCGAAAAGAGCCCGTTCTGGTTGAGCATCGTGCTGCTGGCGGGCGTGGCGGTGCTGATCGCCTTTGGGTTACCCCAAGCCGGGGCGCAAAGGCAAGCAACCGCTGTACAGAAGTGATGCAGGTTGCTGGCTACGTTGGTGCCGGCACAGGTCCTGAGGGCAGTGGGTGATGCGTGAACCAGTGGTGGCCCCGGAGCTCTACATCAACCGGGAGCTGAGCTGGATCGCCTTCAACAGCCGGGTGCTGGCCCAGGCACTCGATCCCCGCACGCCGTTGCTCGAACAGGCGAAATTCAGCGCCATTTTCAGCAATAACCTCGATGAATTCTTCATGGTGAGGGTGGCCTCGCTGAAGTCGCAGCTGGAGGCGGGTGTGGACACCCTCAGCGACGACGGTCTCACCCCGAAGCAGCAGCTGCAGGCGATTCATGAGCGGCTGCGGCCGCTGCTGGAACAGCAGCAGGCGCACTATCGCGGCCACATGAAGCGCAGCCTGGCGGAGCACGGCGTGCACCTGCTCGACTACCAGCGGCTCAACAAGGCCCAGAAACAGTGGGCCGACGACTACTTCAAGACGGCGATCTTTCCGGTGCTCACCCCGCTGGCGGTGGATCCGGCGCACCCGTTTCCGTTCATGAGCAACCTGAGCCTGAACGTGGCGGCGTTGATCCGCGATCCGGACACCGGCCAGCAGCAGTTCGCCCGGGTGAAGGTGCCGCAGAAGAACCTGCCGCGCTTCGTGGAAATCCCCACCGAGCTCAGCGGCCGCAACGCCAAGGACGTGGTGTACTGCGCCGTGCCGCTCGAGCAGGTGGTGGCCTTCAACCTGCAACTGCTGTTCCCCGGCATGACGATCGAGGGGCACTACTTCTTCCGCATCACCCGCGACGCCGACCTGGAACTGCGGGATCTGGAGGCGGACGATCTGATGGAGGCGCTGCAGGAAGGCCTGCGCAAGCGGCGGCGGGGCGGCGAGGTGGTGCGCCTGGAGGTGGCCGATGAGATGCCCGAGGAAGTGGTGGAGCAGCTGGTGGAAGCCACCGATGTGGAACCGGAAGACCTCTACCGGATCAATGGCCCCCTGGGCCTCGACGACCTGATGAGCCTGCTGGCCATTCCCCTGCCCCAGCTCAAGGACAAACCGCACATCGGCCGCACCAACGTGGCCCTGGCACGCACCCAGAAGAGCCGCCTGGAGGATGGCTCACTCAAGGCCGAAGACTTCCAGAGCATCTTCGCGGTGCTGCGCCGCAACGACGTGCTGCTGCACCACCCTTACGACCTGTTCGCCACCTCGGTGGAGGAATTCATCAACCAGGCCGCCGATGACCCCTCGGTCATGGCGATCAAGATGACCCTCTACCGCACCTCCAAGAATTCGCCGATCATTTCGGCGCTGATCCGGGCGGCCGAGAACGGCAAGCAGGTGATGGCGCTGGTGGAGCTGAAGGCTCGCTTCGACGAGGACAACAACATCCAGTGGGCCCGCCAGCTGGAGCGCTCCGGAGTCCATGTGGTGTACGGGGTGCTCGGCCTCAAGACCCACACCAAGATCATGCTGGTGGTGCGCAAGGAGAAGGAGCGGTTGCGCAGCTACGTGCACATCGGCACCGGCAACTACAACTCCAAAACCTCCAGCCTCTACACCGACATCGGCCTGCTCTCGGCGAACGAGGACCTGGGCAAGGATCTGGTGGAGTTGTTCAACTACCTCACCGGCTTCTCCAAGCAGCAGAGCTTCCGCCGCCTGCTGGTGGCGCCGGTCACGCTGCGCAAGGGCATGGAGGGGCTGATTCAGCGTGAGATCGACCATGCCCGCGCCGGCCTGGGCGGCTCGATCCGGGCAAAAATGAATTCGCTGGTGGATCCGCCGATCATCGCCCTGCTCTATGCGGCCTCCCAGGCCGGGGTCACTGTTGAGCTGGTGATCCGGGGCATGTGCAGCCTGCGGCCGGGCGTGCCCGGCGTGAGCGACAACATCAAGGTGGTGAGCGTGATCGGGCGCTTCCTGGAGCACTCCCGCCTGTTCCGCTTCGGCAATGGCGGCGAACCGGAAATGTATTTCGGCAGCGCCGACTGGATGCCCCGCAACCTGGATCGGCGGGTGGAAGCGGTGGCACCGATCAAGGATCCGGCCCAGCACTTAGTGCTGGATCGGCTGCTCGATACGTATCTCAATGACAATGTCGCCGCCTGGGACATGCAACCCGACGGCACCTTCATCCAACGGCAGGCGGAAGGGGAGGAGCATTGCGCCCAGCTGGATCTGATCAACGGCTGGCGCACTTCGCTGCAACCCTCAGCAAACGCCTGAGCCCGGATCAGGGTCTGCGCACAGCGGCGGCCGCTGCCCCTGGCGGGCGGCCGCCGCTCAACGTGGCGAAACACAGGCCACCACAACAGGCACGCCGCGCGCGAATAATTGAGAAACAAAGATGTGACGACTTATTTGTGGCGAAAGTAACCGATTCATTACCCTTTCATCGGTATGCCTCTGCTATGTTCCGGCCACAACTAGCAGGAGGCCGGGGTGATGGGGACACCTCCGCGATCCACATCTGCAGCTTCGGCTGCGGGCGGCGGCATCAAGCCACCGCCGCGGGTGGGTCAACAGCGGTCCAGTGGGCGCTTGAGCGTCGATTCGATCGGCTGGTATCTCAGCAACATCGGCCGTGTACCACTTCTTACGGCGGCTGAAGAGATTGAACTGGCGCATCACGTGCAGGGGATGAAACGCCTGCTCGAATTGCCTCCCGAGAGTCTCACCGTGCGGCAGCGGCACCAGATCCGCATGGGCACCCGTGCCCGCGACCGCATGATGGCCGCCAACCTGCGGCTGGTGGTGAGCGTCGCCAAGAAGTACCAGAACCAGGGCCTCGAGCTGCTCGATCTGGTGCAGGAAGGGGCGATCGGGCTGGAGCGCGCCGTCGACAAGTTCGATCCGGCCATGGGCTACAAGTTCTCCACCTATGCCTATTGGTGGATCCGCCAGGGCATGACCCGGGCGATCGACAACAGCGCCCGCACGATCCGGCTGCCGATCCACATCTCCGAGAAGCTCTCGAAGATGCGGCGCATCACCCGCGAGCTGTCGCACCGCTTCGGCCGCCAGCCCAACCGGCTGGAGCTGGCCCATGCCATGGGCATGGAGCCCCGCGAGCTGGAGGAGCTGATCGCCCAGAGCGCTCCCTGTGCCTCCCTCGACGCCCACGCCCGCGGCGAGGAAGACCGCAGCACCCTGGGTGAGCTGATCGCCGATCCGGCCAGCCACGAGCCCATGGACCACATGGACCGCAGCCTGCAGAAGGAGCACCTGGGCGCCTGGCTCTCCCAGCTCAATGAGCGGGAGCAGAAGATCCTCAAGCTGCGTTTCGGCCTGGAGGGCTCCGAGCCGCTCACGCTCGCCGAGATCGGCCGCGCGATCAATGTGTCGCGCGAACGGGTGCGCCAGCTGGAGGCCAAGGCGATCATGAAGCTGCGGCTGATGAGCAACTTCCAGCAGGCCGCCTGAGGCCCTTGGCGCTGCCGCTCTGGTGGGAGGGGCTGGGCGAGGAATGGCGGCAGGCCCTCGGGGTTGCCGCCGTTCTGTTGTGGCTGGCGCTGGTGGTGCTGCTGGCGTTGCAGACCCGGGCGCGCTGGCCGCAACGGGCGGAGTGGAGCCGCAAGGTGCTGCACATCGGCACCGGACCTGTGGTGCTGATCGCCTGGGG
Organism: Synechococcus sp. MW101C3; assembly: GCF_002252635.1. Lineage (NCBI taxonomy): Bacteria > Bacillati > Cyanobacteriota > Cyanophyceae > Synechococcales > Synechococcaceae > Synechococcus > Synechococcus sp. MW101C3. The sequence continues at coordinate 194,753 of NZ_NQKX01000004.1, read as the reverse complement.
GCTGGGAATCGAGCGCTGGATCGCCCTGCCGGCGGCGGCGGCGGTCACCGTGGCGGCGGCGCTGAACCACCGCTTCCGCCTGCTGCCGGCGGTGGAGGACGTGGGCCGCGCCAGCTACGGCACCGTGGCCTACGGCGCCGCCATCACCACCTTGCTGGCCCTGTTCTGGCCGCAGCGCAGTGATGCGGTGGCGGCCGGGGTGCTGGTGATGGCCTGCGGCGATGGGTTGGCGGGCCTGCTGGGGGCGTCGATCGCGTCGCCGAGCTGGACGATCGCCGGCCAGCGCAAATCACTGCTGGGCACTAGCGCGATGGGGCTGGTGAGCCTGGCGGTGCTGGCGGCCCTGCGGCTGGCCCTGCAGGCGGGCGGCGGGCTGGGCCCGTCGCTGCCGGCGCTGGTGGCGATCGCGGCGGCGGCGATGCTGCTGGAGCAGTTCGCCTTGCTGGGCATCGACAACCTGGCCGTGCCGGTGGCGGTGGGCCTGCTCTGGAGGTTGCTCGGCGCTCAGGCCTGAAGCATGCGCTCGCAGCGGTGGCGCCAGTCGTCGCGGGTGCCCAGGCCCGCCACGATCAGCCGGTCGCTGGGCTCTTCCCGCAGCCGCAGCTGCCACTGACGGATCACCTCGGCGCGCTCCATCCACACGTTCAGCACGGTGCGCTGGATGCCTTCAGGATCCCAGCCCCGCTGCTGCGAGGAGGCCAGGGCCCAACCGAGCAGGTCGTCGAGCTGAAAGGGGCGGAAGCCGGCGAAGACGGGGCCGCTGTGGCCGGCGGCGGAAGATGTCTGCTCCAGATAGAACATCTGCAGCGGCTCTGACAATCCGCAGAATTGCAATAGATAAGACATACCGCCTTCCCTGCAACGTGGTGAAGGCAAATTAGGGAGATTCACTCCAGCGACTGTTCCAGCTGAACAGTTCGTTGCAGAGCATCAATCTGGCACTCACGATTAGAGAGTGCCAGCTACACAATCAGGTGGTCAGACCGCTGCCAGCACCTCGCCGGTGGGCGCCTGGCGCTGAGCCTCCTTCACCGCTTCGGCCAGGCCGGCGAGCACCTCGCGGGTGGTGTCCAGGTCGATGCAGGCATCGGTGATGCTCTGGCCGTAGGTGAGCTGGGAGAGATCCGCCGGGATCTTCTGATTGCCCGCCACCAGGTGGCTTTCGATCATCACGCCCATCACCGGGCAGGCGGCCTGGCGCAGCTGCTCACCCACCTGAGCCAGCACCTGGCCCTGCAGGCGGTAGTCCTTGTTGGAGTTGCCGTGGCTGCAGTCCACCATCAGCCGCGCCGGCAAGCCGGCCTTGGCCAGCGAGGCCGCCGCCGCTGCCACCGCTTCCGGGTGGTAGTTGGTGCCGCCCTTGCCGCCGCGCAGCACCAGGTGGCCATCGGGGTTGCCGGTGGTGGACACGATCGCCGCATGGCCCTGGCGGCTGATGCCGAGGAAATGGTGCGGACGGGCGGCCGCCTCCATGGCGTTGATCGCCGTCATGACGCTGCCGTCGGTGCCGTTCTTGAAGCCGATCGGCATCGACAGGCCCGAAGCCATCTCGCGGTGCGTCTGGCTTTCGGTGGTGCGGGCGCCGATCGCCGTCCAGCTGATCAGATCGGCGATGTACTGGGGCACCACCGGATCGAGCAGTTCGGTGGCAGCGGGAAGGCCGAGCTCGGCGAGATGGAGCAGCAGGCCGCGCGCCAAGCGCAGGCCGGTGTTGATGTCGTAGCTGCTGTCGAGGTGGGGATCGTTGATCAGCCCCTTCCATCCCACGGTGGTGCGCGGCTTCTCGAAGTACACCCGCATCACGATCTCCAGCTGATCGAGGTGCTCGGCCCGCACCCGGGCGATGGCAGCGGCGTACTCCTGGGCGGCTGTCACGTCGTGGACGGAGCAGGGCCCCACGATCACCAGCAGGCGCGAATCACGGCCGTGCAGGATCGCCTTGATGCGCTCGCGGGCGCCGGCCACCACCGCCGCCGCCGCTTCGCCGAGGGGCAGCTCCCGGTGCAGCACCGCCGGCGCCACCAGCGGCCGGGTCTCCACCACATGGAGGTCGGAGGTGGGGATCATGGCGGCAGGCGGAGGGGCGCTCGAAGACCCACCCTAGAAGCCGGCTGTCACGCCCCCTTACCGCCACCGTTCTGCAGCCGATGCCACCGTTGGCGGTCCGGCGGCCGCAAAGAATGGAAGCCTCCCGTACGTTCAAGGGATGACCCCTTCTCCTATGGCTTCGTCCCCCATCGCCGCCGCCGATCTGCTGGCCGCTTACCGCACTGCCGCTGCGGAGCGTGAGGCCCTCGGCGTGCCGCCGCTGCCGCTCTCGGCCCCCCAGGCCCAGGCCCTCACCGAGTTGCTGGAGCAGCCGCCCGCCGGCGAGGAGGCGTTCCTGCTGGATCTGCTGAGCGAACGGATCCCACCGGGGGTGGATGAGGCGGCCTACGTCAAGGCGGGCTGGCTGAGCGCCGTGGCCCAGGGGCTGGCCACCAGTCCGCTGGTGGATCCGATCGCGGCCACCCGCCTGCTGGCCACGATGATCGGCGGCTACAACGTGGGGGCGCTGATCACGCTGCTGAGCCACGCCGATGCGGCGATCGCCGCCGAGGCCGCCACGGGGCTGAGCGGCACCCTGCTCGTCTACGACGCCTTCAACGACGTGCTGGAGCTGGCGGAGACCAACCCGTGGGCCAAGCAGGTGGTGGAGAGCTGGGCCGAGGCCGCCTGGTTCACCAAGAAGGCGCCGCTGGCGGAGGCGATCACCGTGACGGTGTTCAAGGTGGAGGGGGAAACCAACACCGACGACCTCTCGCCGGCCACCCACGCCACCACCCGCCCCGACATTCCCCTGCACGCCCAGGCGATGCTGGAGACGCGCCAACCCGGCGGCCTCGAGCAGATCACTGCTCTCAAGGCGAAAGGCCATCCGGTGGCCTACGTGGGCGATGTGGTGGGCACCGGCAGCTCGCGCAAATCAGCGATCAACTCGGTGCTGTGGCACACCGGCACCGACATTCCCCATGTGCCCAACAAGCGCTCCGGCGGTGTGATCCTGGGCGGCAAGATCGCGCCGATCTTCTTCAACACGGCCGAGGATTCCGGCGCCCTGCCGATCGAATGCGATGTGGCGGCGCTGAACACCGGCGATGTGATCACGATCCGCCCCTACGACGGCACGATCGAGCGCGCAGCGGGTGAAGCCGGCGCCGGCGAGATCGTGGCCCGCTTCGAGCTCAAGCCCAGCACGATCACCGATGAGGTGCGCGCCGGCGGCCGCATCCCGCTGCTGATCGGCCGCTCCCTGACCGACAAGGTGCGCGCCCGCCTGGGCCTGCCCGCCTCCGACCTGTTCATCCGTCCGGTGGCCCCCACCGACACCGGCAAGGGCTTCACCCTGGCCCAGAAGATGGTGGGCCGGGCCTGCGGCCTGGCCGGGGTGCGGCCCGGCACCAGCTGCGAACCGCTGATGACCACCGTGGGCTCGCAGGACACCACCGGGCCGATGACCCGCGACGAGATGAAGGAACTGGCCTGCCTGGGCTTCTCCTCCGACCTGGTGCTGCAGAGCTTCTGCCACACCGCCGCCTACCCGAAGCCGGTGGATCTCAAGACCCACGCCGAACTGCCCGATTTCATCAGCTCCCGCGGCGGCGTGGCGCTGCGCCCCGGCGACGGCATCATCCACAGCTGGCTCAACCGCATGCTCCTGCCCGACACGGTGGGCACCGGCGGTGACAGCCACACCCGCTTCCCGCTCGGCATCTCCTTCCCGGCCGGCTCGGGCCTGGTGGCCTTCGCCGCCGCGATCGGCGCCATGCCCCTCGACATGCCCGAATCGGTGCTGGTGCGCTTCAGCGGTTCGCTGCAGCCGGGCGTGACCCTGCGCGATGTGGTGAACGTGATCCCGTGGGTGGCGATCCAGAAGGGTCTGCTCACGGTGGCGAAGGCGGGCAAGAAAAACGTGTTCTCCGGCCGCATCCTTGAAATCGAAGGGCTGCCGGATCTGAAGCTCGAGCAGGCGTTTGAGTTGACGGACGCCTCCGCCGAACGCTCCTGTGCCGGCTGCACGATCAAGCTCTCGGAAGAGACGGTGGCGGAATACCTGCGCAGCAACGTGGCGCTGCTCAAGAACATGATCGCCAGGGGCTACAGCGATGCCCGCACCATGGCCCGTCGCATCCAGGCGATGGAGGCGTGGCTGGCGGCTCCGCAGCTGCTGAGCGCCGATGCCGACGCCGAGTACGCCGAAGTGATCGAGATCAACCTCGATGAACTCACCGAACCGGTGCTGGCCTGCCCGAACGATCCCGACAACGTCAAGCTGCTGAGCGAGGTGGCGGGCGACCGGATCGATGAGGTGTTCATCGGCTCCTGCATGACCAACATCGGCCACTACCGCGCCGCCGCCACGGTGCTGGATGGGGCCGGCACCAGCGCCGCCCGCCTGTGGGTGTGCCCCCCCACCCGCATGGACGATGAGGTGCTGCGCGCCGAGGGTTACACCGCCAAGTTCGAAACCGCCGGCGCCCGCATGGAGCTGCCGGGCTGCTCGCTGTGCATGGGCAACCAGGCCCGGGTGGAAGACAACACCACGGTGTTCTCCACCAGCACGCGCAACTTCAACAACCGCCTCGGCAATGGCGCCCAGGTGTATCTGGGCAGCGCCGAACTGGCGGCCGTGTGTGCGCTGCTGGGCCGCATTCCCACGCCAGCCGAATACCTGGAGATCGCGGCGGCCAAGATCGATCCCCTCTCCGACCAGCTCTACCGCTACCTCAATTTCGACCAGATCGACGGCTTCAGTGACGCCGGCCGCGTGGTGAGCGTGGAGGAGGAGGAGAAGGTGCTGGCGGGGGTCTGAGCGCTGGCAGGCCCGGGGCCTGCTCTCAGAGCGGCAGGAACTCTGTGAGCAACTCCACCGAAAGCAGGCGCTCCGTCTCAGGCCTTGGCACGGAGCAGCGGAACAGCTTGAACGCCCGCGGCATCACAGGACTGGTGAACCGGGGCGAACCGGCCTGCGCCAGCTTCTCGAGAAAGTCGCCGGTGCGGCCCGGCTTCACTTCGTAAATGAAGCGAGCGAGGACTGTCATTGCGGCCAATGTCGAGATGGTCCGCTGAGCTTAAGCCGCAGGAAGAACGCAGGCCGTTGAAACGTTTACCGAGCGGATTGGATCCCCTCAAGACTGGAGCGTGAGTGGCTAGGTGTAGGTGCACGGAGAATCAACCTGTCAGTTCAAGCACGAAAGGTCACACGCGTTAAGCGGATCTGAACGGTAAATGCCCCTTATTCATGAGGCGCTAGATGGAATTGCTGATGCGTATCGCAGCAACGATGAGGGGAGGAATACCCAAAAAGAGTGTCGAACACCAAAGCCCCAGCACTGACCCACGTTTTGCACTGCACGCCAACGCCGTACCCCCCACGCCAACCAACGCCAATGCGAAGAGCAGAAAGACAACGGCATAGGCTATCTCGCCATCTCGAGAACTTGCCATTAGCGCCCATTGCACCATGAAGGCCAATCCAACCGTATCGATCGCAAGAAAGAACCAGCCGAACGCTTTGAGAGTTTTCGCCATGCAACCTGCTCCGGGATACTCATGACTGATTCTTGCAAAAGCCGGTGCTGGCATGGCATGAATACCACGCAACCATCACACATACCCGCAGCCTGAGCCGCAAAGATGGAATGACGCAACATCGACACCGAGGATCGCGGGCAACCGAACAGGTTGCTGAACAGACACGCTCCACGTCATGTCAGCAGCGCTCGACAGGGGGTGCCATCCCATCCTCATCACTTCAGCCCATGCCGGGATCCATTGATGCTCAGCGTGCCAGTCGCGCCCGTATGTCCTGGAGCCGGGCGATGTTGTTCACTATCAACGGAGCGCTGTCGAGGCCCTCGAGGTAATCGAACACATAGGCGAGCACGGCATAGATGGCGCCGGCGCTGAACACCGGCGATCGGGTGAAATCGATCAGCAGCACCACCAGCGCCACGATCGTGGCGAGCTCCGTCACGGTCCAGGTCCACGACTCGCTGTCGGAGAGCTGCACATGCCAGCGGCGCACCCGGCCGAAGTGGCGACGCAGACGCAGCGGGCGCGCCGCCTCGATGTCCGCGATCTCGCGCTCGATCTGGTCGTTGAGGCCGCGGTGCAAGCGCAGGGCGCGCCGCCAGTACCAGGCGTTGACGAGCCCCATCGGCAGTAGCACCGCCATGGCGATGAATCCCGCCTGGAGGTCGTAGGTGAACAGCATCACCAGCGAGCCCACCACGGTCACCACCTGGGAGAACATCGCCGGCACATCAGCCTCGAAGAAGCCGACCATGTCGCGCATCATCTCGACCCGCGCCGACACGATGCTCGTGCCGTGGCCGAGGTGCTTCTGCTCAGCGACGGTGAGCACGGCGAGGCGGGCGTAGAGGCCCATGAAGACCCGGGTATCGAAGCGCTGCCGCACGAAGGCCGTGACCAGGTGCACGAGCCACACGGCGATCAGCGCCGAAAGGCCCCGGTAGCTGCCTTTCAGCAGCCCGTCCACCGCCCAGCCGGTGATGGCCGGATAGGCGAGCATGCAGAGGTTCTCCAGCAGCGTCAGGGTGTAGGTGCCGGCGATCGACAGCCGTTCACTGCGGGAGAGGGTGGAAAGGAGCGTCTGCGGCATCACCTGGCCCTGATGTCACCAGCCTGGCTGCTTCGGAGGCTCAGAGCCGCGACCAGCGCAGCAGGCTGATGCCCCCTAAGGCGATCGGCAGCAGTCCCGTCACCACCACGAACCAGGTGCCGTCGTCTGGCGCACCCATCAGAGCCGCCTTGCCCTGGAGCAGCACCAGCGCGCCACCCAACACCGCCAACAGGCCAGCCACCACGATCCAATGTTGGCGCCTGCGGCCGGGGCGTGTCCGTGCCAAGGCCAGCAGCCCCAAGCCCAGTGGCAGAACGGTCAACGCGTAGTGCACCACCAGAGGAACAAGGAAGGAGAAGAACGTCATCGCTCGGATGGCATGGCTGGGATGATGGTTCAGGCCATGGTGGAGCGCCTTACAACGCGCTGCCCTTGGCTGCTGCACGTATCTTCAGCGCACGTGCATCTCCCTGCTTGGCGGGATAACGAACTGCATGCCGGATCAGCCACTGCAGGTCAGCGGAGGCACCATCCCGCAACCAACGCTCACAGGTGGTAAAGACGAGTTCCGGATGGTCTTTGGCGATGTCCCCCAGGTGGTTGGCAACGCTGCGGCGGACGTACAGCGATGAATCGTTCTTCAGAGATTCAAGGATGGGCAGCGTTGGCCTCGGATCGGCCACAAACGAAGGAATGCGTTTCCCCCAAGGGAGCCTTGGCCGCGTCCCCTCGCTGCAGAGGCGCCTGACATGCGGATTCAGGTCGGTGATCCACTGATCAACCTTCTCCAACGTGCGCGCCTGCTGCTGGATCAGAAACGTGCGGATGGCGAATTCCGAGGTGAACCGCATGGTGAGGGCATGCAAAGCCAGCATCGACGTGTCAAAAGGGTCGTTGCCGCTGCTGTGTTGGACATCCTGCCCATACTCAGAAATGAAGAAGCTGTGTGGAAGATAGAAAAAGCCTGCCAGCCCCATCTCTTCTGCTTCTGACTTCTCCGGCGTCAACGACGCCATGAGGACTTGAACAGCCTCCTGGTAGTTCCCAGGCAGGACTTCACGAAGCGCCCTGGCGATATGCACTCCACGCTGCATGATGGCCAACGGCTCAATGCCTGCCAGTGCGGATTGGCAGAATCGGCGAACCGGAAAGCCTGCATCAACAATCTGCAGGTTGTTCGCCAGACACTCAATGGCCTCCTGGCCCAGCAGATGCTTCAGAGGCGTGCCCTTCTGAATGGATCGGGGCGCTGCAGGGATCGTGGGTACGCGAGGCGTCATCAAGGCCCGATCAATGCCAAGGCCCATCGAGATGGGCCATCAGCTGTGTGGTGTCAGGTTGGCGCCTTGGCAAGATCGCTGGCCACCTGAGCAAGAATCTCGTTCGCATGGCTGATAGCAATGAAGTGGCCTCCACCGCTGATGGAACGCCAGATGGCACCAGGGGTCTTGTCCGCCACCATCCGATTGATGGGTTCAGGCACCAGTTTGTCATCAGTTCCCTGCCAGAAGTGGACCGGACGCGTCACTTTGGTCATGTCAAACGGCCAAGCCTCGTAGAGCATCGTGGCGTCAGCGACAAGCCCCTCAACGCCCTGCCGAAAGCATTCCCGTGATGCCTCCAGAAAGGATTGACAGACCTGCTCATCTGCCAGGACCTCCTGATCAGAGACACCCATCGACTTCCTCAGAGCCTGCAGATAGTTGGCTTCAAAGTGGGTAGCACTCAATCCAAGCAGTTCATACATGAGCCTGAAGCCAGGCTGGAAGTGCAACGCGAGGCGCCCACCAAGCGCATCCACGCTACTTTGGTACTTGACGGCCCAATTATCTCCAAACGTTCCGTAGCTGGCACCAGCAATGCATGTGACATGGGCAAGGCGACCAGGGTCTAGATAGGCTGCGGCGGCAAGAGCCCACGGACCCCCTTCAGACCAGCCGGTCACCGCGAACTGCTGTGCACCCAAGGAATCAGCCAACGTCTGGAGGTCGTTTGCCCATGACGCGAAGGTGCGGCCCGGCTGAAGATCGGACCCACCGATACCAGGCCGGTCAACACAGACAAACCTCAGCCCATGGGCACTTGCACAGGAATCGAAGAGCAAGGCCTCCAAGCGGCTGGATGGCCCTCCGTGATGATGGATAACAAGTGGTCCGCCATCGTCACCCGTTTCAAGATAAGCAAGCGTTCGGCTCCCCACTCGGGCAACTCCTTCACGTGCCAACGTCTCTTCCTCTATTGACCCTCTCCAGTTTAGTGGGAGTTAACACCTAAAACCAACGCTCACCATCACCTGGCTTCAAGATTGCTCACGTCGTCATGAGCGGCATGCTTCATTCCTATGCCCAGATTCAACAGTTCAGCGCCGGATCTGGTTGGTGCCGGCAGCATTCCCCCGAGGGTGATCGGCTCCGTTGCGGCAAGTCGATAGCGTCACCCAGCTACCGGGTTGGAGCAGGCTCTTCAGGGCTACCAAGGCAGCCAGACAAGCTGCGCCCTGATGAAGATGCGGGGAATGGCACGGCCCGTCGCCCCGGTCACCGATGGCATCGAGCCGGCAGAGGGCTCAGCCCCCCACCACCAGGGCATCGACAATCTCATAGCGTTCAAAGTTCTCGCCAAGACTGAGCACCGAGCTATCACCGCGCCGCTGCACCGAGAGCTGCTCAGGTTGATCCGAAGCAACCGCCTTTCCCTTCACGAACAGGAACTGACGCTTCTGACCCTCTGGGTTCGTCACCACCACCGTGGCACTGTTGTTGGCCCTGCGCATCACGAAGGCCTTACACCTGGTGGCCTTGCCGCTGCTCCCGGACACACAAGGCACATCCGCAGAGGCGTGATAGGGAGTGCCGGGGATCAGGGCATCGCGGGACGCGGGCACAGGGGTGAGCGGAGCACCGCTGATCCCCACCTTGAGGCTATAGGTGCTGGTTTCATTGCGGCGCGCCGCCGGCCGCATCAGATACACCCTCACCCTCACATCACCATCACTGGGTAGGAGGCCCCGGAAGCGGTTGCCGGAGCTGCTGCCGATAAACAGGGCGTTGTCAGTCCCGGCCGCCATCACGTTGAGGTAGTTCTGCGGGTTGGAACCCTTGAGTTCCACCGTCAGGGTCTGACCGGCGCCGGCCCGCAGTTTGTAGTCGATGGTCTGGTCGCCCTTGAGCTGACCCTTGAGCTGGGTGGAATCAGCTCCGGATGGAAAGGTGACCCTTTGACTCTCAACCGCAGGCTGGGCCACGCCACCCCCAGCCGGGAGGCTGATGGCCAGGAGGCCAGCGCCAAGAAGGGCGAGTGGAGCACGCATCGGACGACTGGGAGTGAGGGTTGAAAACACTAGCTCGCTTTCTCTCCGGAGCTTTATTGAAGCCCATGGCTTGACACGATGCGGAGCTCAATTCCCCGCGCTCGGCACAGACTTCTAGAAAGACATCCAAAGACTTGTGTAACTGTGGGCAAACCTCAGCCGGACAGGATTGATGGAAGTCCACCTCTCCAACAAACCAAAGGGTCTCCCCACGGAACTGAATCTCGGCACCAGATGCGACTTCCTGCCAACAGCTTGTTGCATAGGGATAACACCAAAGACAAGCCATGGACCGGAAATGCCTCTATCGATTGATAGGTTCATTGTGGCGTTACACTCATTTCCAGTGATGCCACCAATTCCCGCCTGACTCCCGATTAACTGTTTCTTGCGATTCGAATCCAATGCCGACTTGCCTCCTGCCGTCCGCGGGATAGTCGACTTATTCGAGGATCGACCGGTGTCGGCTCTTCAATTCTGTGCTTTGAACGAGTCGGTCACGCTCTGCGTCAGACTTCACACATATCCAATAAACAAGATGCTTGGGATAGATCTCAACAGCTCCGTAGTGTGTCACCCAAAAGGGTTCGGTCACGTGAGCGCGAGCGGCTTCTGTAAAAGCCTTTGCGATTTCCTCGACGAGCTTCGTGATTGGGCTGCTCATCATTCTAGCCAACGTTGTGCAACTGGACAAACGCGAGATGTAAGCGGACATCCTGAGCGCGACATCTCTCTGTATTGACTCGTTTAGGGCAAAAGGATATCATGGGAGAGGATTACCTCTGCTTAACACTCTGGGTCAGCGGCGATCACGAGGCCGGCAATGAGAATGGGATTCTCGCTATCGGTCAGTTGAAGCATGCAAGGGTAGGCAGTTATTCATTCAGATGAAGTTCGGCGCCGTCAAACAGCAGAAACCGGCCATGGAAGCAAGCGCCGAAGTGGTGCGAAGCTCCAGCTGCAGGTTCGATAGCAGCCGCAGATCCACCACGGCGCGCCGCAGGGCGAGCGCGTGGCGCGCATCTTCACGAACAGGCAACCCGCCTCCATCTGCGGGTCATCGCTGGCAAAGCTGATCAGGGTATCGAGCGTGGCGCTGCAGGTCTGCGGGCTTGAGAGCAGCGCCACCAAGCAGCCCATTCAAGACCGTGTCCGGTATGAAATGCAGCTTGAAGGTGTGTTGAGTGGAGCAGACGCTCAACGACACTAATTTCTAGGGGCTGCATGAAAAAACCGCCGGCCGATGGCTTGCTCGATGGGCTGCTCAAGTGGTGAGCCCGCACCCTCTTGAGCCACGCGCTAGGCCTCAATCGGTTTGATTGCTGCCCGCCAACCTGGCCCCTCAGCAGCTGTGTCCCGTACGGGAGATCGCGAAAGTATCCGACCGGAAGCTTCAGGGGGGGGATCAGGTAGCGGAAGTTAGCGTCATGAGGCGGATGGAGTTGTTAGAGAGCATTATTCTGCAAGCTTCGGGAGAAAAGAGAGATCTACGTAGTAATGCCTTGGATTTCCCTTCTCTATGAATACCGTAATTTTGTTACTCTGAATATAACTCGAGGGATCAAACCAGATGCTGTTACTTTTAAAGACATGCAGCTCAGAAGTCCATGGATTCTGCCACTGCGTCACAACTCGGAATGGATAAGACCCATTGACTGATATAGCGGTGTTGAGCTCAACGCTATGGTAGTCAGTTTCTATTGGTGTTCCATGATTTTTTAGATAGTCGTCTTTGCGGCACTTCAGTGCTCCAGCAAGGATGATGCCAGCTCCGATCGAGAAGAATACGCTACCCATTCCACCGAGAACGGCTGAACCTCCCCAAAGGGGAAAGAAACCATTAATCTTTGCATGCTTTGGATCTGCCGGGAGGTACAAGACCTCAACCTTTTGACCTTTTGAGTATGTTGGCGGGTTACTACTAGCGGAAGAGACGAATTCAATGACCCGACCATTCAGACTGGTAAATTGAACAACAGGACTATAGAAAGTTGAATCACTAGTCCGAGACTCTTCGAGTTCAACCACAGTGCCTTCTGCTTTGGTCGCCTCAGCGATAAATGAGCTCGTACTCCTGAAAAAAAGGAACGCTCCAACAAGCATTCCAACACCGACCAAGGTGATGACATACTTAGCTGTAGCCATTGCTTTCATTTCTTGTTCTCATTTGTGTGCTGCGCTCTAACGCTATGCCAATAAGTCGCGCCCGATGTGGACGCATGTCTGCATCAGCGAGTTCGCCTACGGACTTTGCAGAATTGGATCTATCTTAGCAAAGGCAGCGCCAAACACACCCCAGCATGCCGCCCAGAAACCGACCAATCCATATCCGCCCTTACGCAGAACTCGGCAATAATCAGCGAACACCACGACGATTGTTCCCGCGTATAGCATTCGATGCAGAGCCCCTGAAATAGGACGAAGAAGTTAAGTGCGGCGTTCACGGATAAACCGAAGCAGCTCAGATTAGTATCGAGTGTGGGCCGCCTCTTCTTCCAAGATACGCTTGCCAATCACAACAAGGACCGGGGACTGCGTACACACTTGCAGCGCTCGGTAGTAGAACAAGGCGATCAACTCTGCGGTGATCAGTACCGTGATAGACGCTTCGTATCCCGCGTCCTTTCTGAGTGTTCGAAACACGGTGTCCGTCCAGCTCTGTTTCAACGTGCGTATGGCATGGACTTGCATGAACCTCTTGAGCATCAAGGCGTACTTCTACTCATCCTTGATGAAACACCGGGTGATAGCTACGAGACGATGCTCTCCGAACTCGTCCGAAGAATCAACCGCAAACGCGAGAAGGCTATGAGCTTCCGAATACTCACCAAGCTGAAGTTTGGCGATTATACTTTCGATACACGCTTGCTCGCCTACGCTAAGCACATCATGCGGGTCACCCTAAGGAATGAGGTCGGAAGCCGCAGCATTGGCATCAGAATACTCCGACCATGAAACTAGGTCAGGCTTATTCAACGAGAGGACTCCGCTCAATCATCCTTCGATTGACTTGTCCCTGGAAGGCCCGAATCGCGATGAACGGCCTAACGCTCAAGATCAGCTGCGGAGAAGACCGCAATGCATCTATCAGGCATTTCTGGCCGCGCCCGCTGAATCTTGATGTTAGGCGACCTCAGAAACAGATGCTAGGGGCTGCATCAAATCTGAAGAAACCCATAAGGCCTTTTTACAGTATAGGGAAGCATCTATGCTGTCGGCACCTATGAAGCGTCAGCCTTGCTGGGCTTGCGCATTCCGCCCCCAACAAAGGACTGCGATGACGCAGATGATCGCGATGGGGTACACGGAGTATTGAATAGAGGAGGGTGCTCCGCCGACAGCGACGTTAAGGAACAAGGCACTGTCCCAAAGCCCATGCAGAATCATCGATAGAATCAGAGTGCCGGACATGCGGCGAATGGCGTAGAAGCCACTGCCCATGATGAATGTCAACAGCACCTGTACAGGCATGGCCCATAGCGGAAATCCGAAGAGGACGTTAGGAAGATGAAGCGCAGAAAATAAGAGGGAACTGATCAGCCATACCTTGCCTTCGCTAACACGACTTCGAAGACCCACGATCAGACTTCCCCGAGTGATTAATTCCTCGCCGAATCCAACCCCCACGGCTCCGAGTAGTGACCAACCAAGAAGCTCAGAGGTGGGCTGTTTCGGTACCACACCCAGGAAGTTCATCACAATGACCCCCGCCATCGCGATAGGAAGGATCCAAACCCACTGAGGGCCGGATTTCGTTTTATCGAACAGAACCATGCGCCACCATCCCAGGGCAGTGATGGCAACCACAAGGAATGCAGATCCGAAAAGAGTTGGAAACGCATACCACAGCTTCGTGGTTAGCGCATTCTCACCAATCCGATTGTAGTCGACCCTATTGACGATCCATGTGGCAAAGAAGATTGCCAGATAGCCCAGGTATAATTGGACTCCGATCCATACGCTTGGCTTGCGGCTCGACGTGCCACGCTCAGCAGCCTGTAGACAGCGAATCGGATAAGCGCGCCTAGCACTGCACTGGCAGGGAAATCACCTCGCGATCGTATTGGCCTTTCCAGAGTCTCCCATTGATTCCGTGGCTGGATTTAAGGTGTTCTATGACATTCTGGGTGTCACAAGTCAAGCCCAAGGCCGCCGTCCGGAGGGCCGGCGGCCAGAGCAATCAATGGCCTGAGCGTTCAGGCGATCACCTGCACTTGCTGGGTTCGGTATAGGTGATCGACTGATACCGTCCGTTGGTGGTACGCACAGCCACGCAGCTGTTGGTGCGGGGCTGCTCCCAGTAGGTGAAGGCACTGTCGCCGATCTGGTCACCCCCGCGGTAGGTGTACCCCTTGCTGGTCATCTCGCTCTCGGCACTGGCGCCCTTCACCCCCACCAGCGACTGCAGTGCGCTCACCGGGGCTCCCACGCGGGCGGGTTCGCTGCTGCCGCCCTTGTCCGATCCGGCAATCAGAGCGCCGATCAACCCTCCCAGCGCGACACCGACCAGAGTTGCGCTGGTGGCCTTCTGGGGCCTGTCCTCGAAATCCACGTCAGGGTTCTGCACGTTGTCGAGCTTCACCGAGAGGCGATGATCTCCCCCGTCTGCGTTCCACAGGAACACATCGTGGTCGGGCTTGGCGTTGTGGCGCACGTTCACGATCCCGGCGTAGGTCTGCAGTTGCAGGGCCTGAGGGTTGGGGCCAGAGAAGTTGAAGTCGGTGCCGTCATCGAGCTTCACCACAAAGGCATCGGTGCCACCGGCCGCCTTGTGCTTGAAGCTGCAGTGACCGTTGAAGAGCTCATTGCCCGCTCTCTCCAGCTTGCAGCGGCCCGCGGCTCGCACCAGCGTTTCGGCGGACGCGAGCTGGTGGAACGGAGCGGACGCCGTGAACAGCAGGAGGCCAGGACCCAGCAGGGCACCGGCGCGTTGGAGGCGAGTCTTCATCGAGCTGGTAGATGTAGGGATGTCCCAGTGCGGTTCCACTGGAACCTCCTGAGCGTATGGGCTGTCTGCTGCCTCGATTGAGCCTTGTGACTGAACGCTGAGATCCGCCGGACAGCATCCGCAGCAGGCATCCAGGCCATCACCGTCGCGGATCCAGTGGGGCCCCATCCCGCAGCGTCGGTTCCCTCGGTTCCCTGCTCCAGGTAGCGACGACCGTCGAACACCTGCCGCACGTAGGTGGCTGGCGCACGGACCCTGCAGACAGGCGCAGCGGTGGGCGGAGGCCAAGGTGCGCCAGGAATGGGGCCACCTGCGCGCTGGAACGGGCCACTTGGTCAACGACGTCGGGATACCACCATCCGCCTGGGCCAGACATGTCTGATGGAGCAGCAGACAGGCACCGATCACATCCTCGACCTGGCCCTCATAGAGGTCGCAGCTGAGGCACCGGCGGTCCATCAGCCCCAGGATGAAGCCCTTGCTCCTTGCCTCCCCTCTCCCGCTCAGTGCTTGGCTTTCGGTTCGACTCTTGGGTCTGTGGATAAAGACAACTGCGGGTTACCTCATCACTTCCGTTGAGCTGATCTCATTGGGTTGCCTAACGCCAAGATCAGCGGCGGAAGGATTGGAAACACTCGCCAAGGATTCTCGGGCAGCCCGCTGGATCTTGATGTTATGCGGTTCACAGCAGGATGCCTATATCACCGACCATAGGCTCTCCTACGCGTTGAGGGCGCATGGCCACTATTCCATAATCCTGCTTAGTGAGCTCAAGAAGCAAAGGCTAAGAGCAAGGAAGGAATAGCAATGAAGAGAAGCGCTCCCGCAAAGCTGCCTGAAGCACTAAATGCCAAAGGATATTCGATAGCAGAGAAATCGGACTATCCGCAAAAGACTTTGTTTAACTATCATCTTGGACCTGCATCTTCGGATACATTTCCAAAAGCATGGCTAGCTTGGCAAGCAGATGCTGAGACTTAAGCAATCTATAGTACAGTCTCCGCTGAGATGACTCCTAGGCAATGCCCTATCTTCTTGAGAGCTTCAACAATGTGAGCCAGACTATCGGGTTCATTGTGAATGCTGACTATGGATTCATGGAGTCAGATCCGTATTTCGCGCTAAACACTGACGTTCACTTCAAGTGCTCACGAAAAATGGTTGATCATATTCGCTCAACATATGTCGCATCGCGAATCCCTGCAGTAGTTACTTTTTACTTGCCAGTCGGCGGAGACCCTCATGCAATTCGAGTAGAGCCTGCCAGCGAGGGGCAGCTATTGGAGTATGTAAAGTGGTGCCGAGAGGCAAAAAGACAATTTTAGGCTAATGCCTTGGGATGAATGACTCGATAACTCACCTAAGCTGTGAGACCCCCCGTCCTTGGTGGGTCTGTGACTACGTCTTTTCGTCCGTATAACGTTCGCCATCACCAGGCCGCAAGGAGATCGAGCTGTAGATACGACATGAGCGGCGGCGGCTCTGGTGCATGGTGGTGTTGAGCATTGGTGCCACATTTATCCAGGCCTCTCAAGGGAATACCCCCGCGTAACCAAGTAATTAAGAAAGGATCGTCCTTCTTCAGTGATTGACATGATTCCTTCGCTCTCGTCAACGCACCGAGCAGCGTCCCGTAGCCAGGTCAGCCACCTTTCGTACGGGTAGTTACTATAAAGCTGAGGATTGGCGACTGCAAAACGATCGTACCCTGCGCGCACTTGATCTACCGTGATGGACTGAGAGTTCAAGGACTTCAGCAGTGATAGCTGACTTCCCAGTATATTCGAGTGCACAAACTCGAAGTGCCAAGAGATCTGCCACGCGGCAAGCGCTGATTGAAGCCGCTCCTCACGTTCAGCCGCTGGGAGCTGCTGCACCCATGCCCTTATTTCTTCGAGTTTCCGCTCCTGAAGTGACGTTGCAGGTGACGGGAGAGCACGTGTCTCGACGACTGGTGAAGCCTCGTCTTGTGGCAACTCCCTGTTTGGTGTTGGATCGAACTCTACACTGCCTAGGCGTCGCAGTCTGTCGACTGATCGGCCGATTGAGGCCTCAAACTTATCTATGGCATATCTGCTGATCTTGTAAACGGCGAACACCCATAGACCGGTGGTTGCTACAGAACCTAAAAGATCCGTTAACCACTTCACGAAATCACCTCCATCGTCGCCCAACGCTCGCCATCACCTGGCCGCAAGGTTTGCGCGGCGAAGAATATAGCGTTATGGCGGCGGCTCAGGTGCATAGCGGTGTTAGCTGACCAGAGCCTTTGCCTGGGGCGCTGGCGCACCTCGAAGCAGGCCTTCCACACTTAAATCCTCATCGACATCTGGCCAGTGGATTCCGTAGCCAGCCCCTGCAATCTCCCAGTTGTCACGCTCCTGGGAGGTTGCATGTAGAAGCCTTGGGAAC
This sequence comes from Synechococcus sp. MW101C3, assembly GCF_002252635.1. Classification (NCBI taxonomy): domain Bacteria; kingdom Bacillati; phylum Cyanobacteriota; class Cyanophyceae; order Synechococcales; family Synechococcaceae; genus Synechococcus; species Synechococcus sp. MW101C3. The sequence goes on along the minus strand of NZ_NQKX01000004.1, from coordinate 177,458 downwards.
CAAGCCAGCGGTACCGAGATAGAACGACCGTCAGCCAGGTCGACGATCAGCCTGTCTTCTGTCAACGCAACGTCAGTGACCTGCTCACCAGGGTTAGCCATGAAACTCCTCCCATGCTTTCAGCAGGATAGCTCTGTTCAAGCTGACCAGCCGTTCAATTTCACGCAGCTCTCTGGCGCTGAAACCAAGGCTCGAGGACAGTGCAACAGGAACAAGCCAGACCTTGCAAGACGCCTTATCTCTGTCGACATGAACATGGGGAGGCTCGTTTGGCTCGTGACTGTAGAAGTAGACCCTATATGGACCGCTTCTGAGGATTGTCGGCATCCGAAAGCGCCACCATCACATCAACGATACCGACCTCGGCCTTCCTGTGCAGCTAACGCTTGCCATCACCTGGCCGCGGATAGACCGAGGGGTGTAAAAGGTTCATTCGGAGGCGGCACAGGTGGATGGCATTGTTAGACTTTCTTGGTTTATATCTGCAGGACTCGTGCAATCTGGGATAGTGCTGACTATGGTTGAGCTTGGTGGATATGACAACAGCATTCAAGGTGGTGCCGAGGATCGTGACTTGCTTCATGGCGATCCCGCCTGATTCGAAAAAACTTGATCATATCGAAAAGTCTCTCACCCTGTTTGTGCTTCTCTAGCAGGTTGAACAAAGTTCACACGACCGTGGTCGCTAAGCAAAACTGGCTCCTTCAAACTTTCCAATGACAAACACCCAAGAGTCAGAAACCGCCAGAGCCAGCCGAAAGCCAACAGGCAAGCATCGCATCAGTAGACTTAAGGTAATCCTCGAACAGGTGGGAGGTAACAATGATCTGCATCGAATGCGGGGAAGAACTCCCCAGCCATGCAACAGAATGCCCACGATGCAGGCGACATAGCGGAAGTCTTTCCCGAACGGTGCTGGGCATTCCGCCACCACCTCCGCCCCCACCTCCCCTTGATCGTCGATTACTCGACGGAGGCAATGCCACCAGCCCTACACAATCCAACGAACCGCAGCCAAGGCTGAGCGCAGGACAGGTACAGTTTCTAAAAAAGTTTCTCGATACCCCTCTATCCAGAGAGATGATCGAATACTATAGTGGTCTTGAGTATTATCGACATTTAGTTGGCGGGAATGCCAGGACATTCGTTAGCCAACTTATGAGTGAAGGATTAATCAAGCCCCATGACACCGATAGAGCTACCTGGATCTGCTCCGATAAGGGGAAAGGGGTTGCACAAAGTGCAATCATACACACTCGGACAGATTCTGGCAACATCATCGATTATGTACAATCACTGCAGGCCAGCGAAACCCTCAAGGTAGCGACAGAACTCTACCGAGATGGGAACGTGCCAGCAGCCGTTCTAGTCTTAAAAGAGGCATACAAGAAAATCGAGAACTCTTCTGTGAGCTATGGCATTGACACTTATCTAAGGCTGCCCTCCTATCTACAGAAACTTGGCAGATATGATGAAGCCTGGGGATTCCTCAATAACCTACTCGCGAGGGGCTACCCCAACCAAATTCAGAATGAGGCACTTATTCTTCTCGCACGATCAAAGATCTACAAGGCGATGTGTCGGCTACTCCAGCATGAGGGCAAGGGGAGAACGGCGATTATCTTTGGGGCGGCTTCGATTGTTGCCGAGGCGCAGTATTATTATTTGCAATCAGAAGAGAAAGACTGGCCCAAAGACTTCAGAAAGGAGCGAGCAGCAACATTCCGAAGTCTCTCTGAAGCCACTAGCATCCACGAAAAAATGAAGAAGATAACAAAGAAGGAGATAACTAAATCGCAGTTAGAAGATATAGCAAACTATCTCTGCAGCACTCTTCTTCGACCCAAAGCCGTTAAATATGATCGGTTGATCGTAGAAGTAGATTCTTTAATCTGCGTCGAAAAGGATCCTCGGCAATAGGGCTTTTTCGCGTCAAAAGAAGCCTGTCCCCGCTTGGCATGGGTCTAGACGGTTTATGGCAGTATCTGTTGCTGATAAGTCTAACGCTCCAAATCAGAAGCGGGCAGCAATCCCCATGCAATGCCAACAACATTTGCACCCGTCTTCTGAATTTGGATGTTATACAGCAATGATTTAAAGGAATTACGCAAAGGCCGGCCTGCAGAACCAGCCAAAGACCCAAGAGGAGATAGACTTTGCAATTGTCGCTACTCCATTAGCAAGTGCTTTGGCTGTCTTAGAAACAGAGCTAATAAACTGCTGTCCGCCCTGAACAATCTTCTTCACAGCTGTAGAACCAGCTTCAATAACAACGTCAACGATCTTTTCAACAAGCACGAGGACATTCCTGAGGAAACCTGCCACTCTTTCGAGGAAGCCAGCAATCATATTGAGGGCGGCCGCCACTCCTGTTGGGAGCAGACCATGGTGAGTGGCAAGCCAGCGAATACCAATTGAGGCAACTCCTGTTAAGCCAAGAGCAGCCATCATGTATGAGAGGGGAGGGAAAGCTGCAATCAGGAAGCCCACAACTACTGCTTTAGCAGCCTCTTTCCATCCTCCATTTCGAAATGTCATCAATGCTCTAGATACCATCGCGTTCCTGTATTGCGAATCAGCTCTGAATCGCTTCCAATCTACAGATCTAAGAAAGGGCCATACTGTGCGCAATCCCCGAACCGTTACATAACCGACAGGCACTCCAACATCAAATAAGCTATCTTGCAAGGCTTGATGTGCGGCTTCGCGAACAATCTGATCACCCCCAGCAATGTCCTGGATAGCATTTCCCACATCAGAGAAGTCTGGGGCAGATTCCAGTTGCTCAACGCCAAAGAATTCAGCAAACTGCTGATTGAAACCGGATGTACCTGGATCAGGGATGCCAAATTCAACTACCATTGAATCCAATCTTGCATCCGCTTGTGCATTTAGAAACTCCAAGATATTCATTGGATCATTGTTGCGTGCACTATTGGCGGCCCCATCTTCAAAGACCCAATTCATGAATGAATCAGGACTGCCTCCATTGGAAATTGCTGTGATATGAGATATATGCTTTTCCTTGAGGAAGTTAAAGATCTCCAGCGGATTGTCATGAAGTCCCTCGGGTATCTTTCTCAGGAGGTCGTGCGGAGGGATGCCGTATTCTCCAGATCGCTGAGCCAGATAAGCCTGAAGGACCTCAGGCAGTTGGCCGAAGAGCTTTGAGGCCTGGATCTCGTTCATGGAAATAGAGAACCGTTGGGATTGATCGGGAGTATAGGATAGGTGCGCCTGTATAACGCTGCCCCTGAGTGGCAGGCAAGAAGACTGGGGTGGCACTGCAGATAGTCTGCGAGGGCCTGTCCACTCAAGGGGCTGGTTAGACCCCTTTGCCACGCTTCCAGTTACACGTACGGTGAGCCAAGCGAGCATTCACAGGAACCGTCTCACCGCCCTTCCAGTATTGAAGATTGTGGTCAAGCGCGGCATCATTTAGCATAACAATCTTTTGGCCGCATATCGAACACGAATTATCGGCTTCAAACATCTCTTCTTTCAACCTTCGGCTAAAGAGACGAACTGCATCATTTGCCCTTTCGCCAGACACCGCATCTTTGAGTCGGGCTTGCCAAGTTTCAAACGCATACTCTATACGAGAATAGTCACCTGTGGCCGCCGTGACCGACGCGACCCATCTTTCATCGGCTTCGATCAAGTCGATGTAGGCCTCATAAATGCTGTCCGCCGATCTAGTGATTATGCCAATATCGTAGTCGTTAAACGACACTGATATAACTTGGAAGATAGAGGCGTTAATGCGAGAAGCCCATTCTCCGCCGCCTTTTTCGTAGACGCGCCGAAGGCGAAAGGCCTTATTCCCAAACACCGTTTGGCAAGCACGCATCGCATGTTTAAACGCCCCTCTAAACTCCTTCGTCTTTTCTGCGGTGGGATTTCGATAGGTAGTAAAAAACTCGTTGAAAAATGCTTTTAAGCCCTTCTTCGCCTTTGTGTAGGTCATCTGATAGAACGCTAAATAGCGAAGGATTAGAGTGCGGTCTGCCATCCTCTTGTCAAGGCCGCTCTGCCCCGCTGAGTTCTTAAACTCTTCGAGCTGGCAAAGCTCCTTAATCAAGTCATTAAGCCCACCTCGATAGAGACAATTACGAATCTCCATATCGTTAAGCGCCATGCCTCCCGTGTTGAGGCGCTCAAAGATGATAAACATCAAATCTTTTGGAGCTGTCTGGCTAAGCTCAAAAGTTCTGAGGGTCGCATCCTCAAGTTTTGACTGAAGCTCGGTATCAAGCTCTGAAAATTGCTTCCCTACAAGTTCCTTCCTGATCTCCAAGCCAGTTAATGCATATCCATTCTCGAAGTAGTCAAATATGGAAGTAAGGCGCTGGAGTCCGTCAATGACTTCGTACTTGCCGTCGTCGTTGACAGCCAAATAAATGACTGGTACAGGCAGATCAATTAAAAATGATTCGACAAGCCTTGAGGCTCTCTTGCGATCCCATACATATTTCCGTTGCCACTCAGGGTCTACGATGATCCTGTCTTTGGTATACCAACGATGGAACTCGGATAGGCTCCGATCATTCTTGTCAAGCTTGATGGTTGGCTTTGTCCCCTCTAGCGTGAGATCTCCTTCGTCAGAAGAGTCAATGACCTCATCCGTGGTGACTCCATCTGGCTGGATTGTTTCTGAGTCGTCCATCATGCTCATAGCTTTAGGCCAGTCTAGTCAGGTCTGGGGAGTGGGTCTAACGCTCCAGATCAGAAGCGGGAAAGGATCTGAGCACAGAAGCAAACCTTCGCTCCCGTCTTCTGTATCTGGATGTTAGACCGCTTAATGGCTATACAGACATGCGCTTGACGGTAGACCTCAATAGACTCTCACCTTGTAACTAGCCAGAGGTATTCATTGAGGCTGACAAACTTGCTAGCAACTTCTTTAAGTTCGCGAGCGGCATGATCCCAAAAGACGACATTAACCGCAATTCCTCTGCGCTTAAGTTTTTCTATGGCTGGAACGTAATCGGCATCTCCGGAGACCAGGGTAATCTCATCCTCGCCAATCACCAGGATCTCGTATGAGTCCTCCATCATGCATGCAACGATATCTGTATCGATCTTCTTTTCTTTGCCAGCCTTGTTTCTGTCATAGACGACAACTTCAAAACCCTTTCGCTCAGCCGCTACCCAAAGTGAGTCATTCTTTGGAGGGCGTGAGCCAAATAGCATGGCTTTTTTAACCTCAGACGCGTCGCCGCCAGCAAATCCAAAAAGCTTTCCGAAATCAAGTTGCCAATCGTAGTCGCAGATCTTGTTTTGAGCTGCTGCCCAAACATCAGGCGCAAGCCCTTTCTCAACGGCGGAGACATGCATGCCTTCGATCCATACGTTGGAGTTATCGACGTAGAGCAAGTTTGCCATGAGAGTTTGGGGAAAATCAGTTGGAGGATGGGGTCTGCTGACAGCAGCTGCTGACGGTCTAACTCTTGCCATCACCAGGCCGCAGAGGGCTTTATATATCGCGGTTACCCTCTGGTGGCGGCACTGGTGAATGGCATTGTTGGACGATGACGCTGAGTGTCATATCAAGAAAATGCATAATGGCGTTTACAGGGCGCGAGTTTCAATAATATGTGAGATAAGGCAAGCTGCAGAAGAGTTGACGCCCTAAGCGAGTATTCCATAGGGCAGCAAGCTGTAAGCATGTACGACGTGGAGGCTAAGCTTCGTCGACACGCACTGAGGACCCTAAGTCATTACGCCCATAGCAAGAGCAACATGACATATCAATGAAGAAAAGTCATGGAGAGCAACAATAAGAGCCGATCATTTGCCAAATAAGGTATTGACTGCGCACGATACATCCACGCCGAAAAGATCTAATTGTGCATCAATCAGGGCGAGCCATCAAAGCTCTGGCTAGGCGCTAAGGTTGCCTACCTGCCGTCGTTGCAAAAAGTCTGGTTGTTCTGCTGCGTCGAGGGAGCAGCAGTACGCGACTTCTCCGATTCTATCGGCGCAGCCTGCACACGCTTGGGGCAACTCGATGTCTTGTTTGTAATTGTGCCATTGCACGAAACACCACCATTGGGCCCAAAACTCCAACTTCCACTGCAGGTCATCTCGCAGCCATTGCTGAAAGTGAAAACGCTGGCAGCGCTAGCTGCATGTGAACAGGTCAACGTAGCCAGTACTAGACCTACTGATTGCAAGAACTTCATGATAATTAGGGAAAGTCAAGAACGGCATCATCATAGACCAAGGCGGAACCACGGGATGCGCATATGCTGGACATGTTAAGCAAAGATGTTGCAAGGCAGATTGGGATAAGCGAATTCTAGAAATGACATCAACCGAATTCGGCGTATTAGTGATCCAGCGTGTGCAATACTGTAGTAGCTATTTACAATTGGCAGTCCAACTTGTCATTGGACGGTTCTGAGAACCAGCCCGACTAACTCCGTTGCTTCTGTGAACCAAGTCCATCGTGTGGATGCGTCTCGTCGAAAAATCCCAAGCAGCCTAGATCCTTCCTAACCTTAAGGAGAACACTCATGTGGTTCTCTGGTCAGTGAACCACATGTTCGTGCAGTTACATAAAGTCTGCGGGGCTGCTCACGCCTAGGGGTCCACGGTTGAGCACATGGGTGTAGATCATCGTGGTGCTCACATCCTGATGACCCAACAATTCCTGGATCGTACGGATGTCCTGGCCCCGTTCCAGAAGGTGCGTGGCAAAGGAATGGCGAAACGTATGGCAGCTGGCAACTTTGCTCACTCCAGCAACAGCAGCGCACTCAAGGCCTGGTTCTGGGTTGAGGCACTCACCTGCAGGTCCACCGCTAGGTGATTGAGGAAGGCATTCACCTCGGAACAGCCCATCTCCCGTGGGTGTCGCAGGCCGTGAAAGCGCAGAAAGCGGCGCAGCCACTGCTCGTAGGTCTTCACGGTCCGGCGGGCGTAGTGCCGCACCTGCAGCTCCTCCCGGTAGCGCTGGATCAAGCCAGCAGGGCGAGGGGCGGTCATTCGCTGGCCAGAGGAGCACACCCCAAGGATTCCCGCGGCCGTCCATTTCCTCCCCCATGGGCCATGGCAGCCCACCCGGTCGCTCAAGCTCCAGACTGACCACTCCCGGCCGGCACCTCCACCCCTGAATCAGGAAACCCTGCTGTTTGAGCCCGCCGTGCCGGAGCTGGGGGCGCTGAAGGCGGTGCTGGCCTTTCCGAGCACCTATTCAGTGGGGATCACCAGCCTGGGATACCAGGTGGTGTGGGCCAGCCTGGCCAGCCGCAGCGATGTGGATGTGCGGCGCCTGTTCACCGACCAGGGCGATCCGCCCCACCGCCAGCTTGATCTGTTCGGCCTGTCGCTCAGCTGGGAGCTCGATGGCCCCGTGCTGCTCGATCTGCTGGAGCAGCTGGGCATTCCGCTCTGGAGCCAGGAGCGGGGCGAGCGCGATCCGATCGTGTTCGGCGGCGGTCCGGTGCTCACCGCCAACCCCGAACCGCTGGCGCCCTTCTTTGATGCGGTGCTGCTGGGCGATGGCGAGCTGCTGCTGCCCGCCTTCATCGATGCCGTCCAGGCCCGGCGCCAGGAGCCGCGGGCTGAGCGACTGCGGGCACTGGCCCAGATCCCGGGGATCTACGTGCCATCGCTCTACGCCCCTCGCTACGGCGCAGCGGGTGAGCTGCTGGCGGTGGAGCCGATCGAGCCGGGCCTACCGGCCACCATCGCCAAGCAGACCTGGCGCGGCAACACCCTCAGCCACTCCACCGTGATCACCCCGGAGGCGGCCTGGCCCTCCATCCACATGGTGGAAGTGGTGCGCAGCTGCCCGGAGCTCTGCCGCTTCTGCCTGGCCAGCTACCTCACCCTGCCCTTCCGCACCCCCTCCCTCGACGACGGCCTCATCCCCGCCGTGGAGAAGGGCCTCACCGCCACCCAGCGGCTGGGCCTGCTGGGGGCCTCCGTCACCCAGCACCCGCAGTTCGCCGATCTGCTCACCTGGCTCGATGGTGATCGCTTCGAGGGCACGCGCGTGAGCGTCAGCTCCGTGCGGGCTGCCACCGTGACCCCCCAGCTGGGGCGGATCCTGGCCAAGCGCGGCAGCAAGTCGCTCACGATCGCGATCGAAAGCGGCAGCGAACGCATGCGCCGGGTGGTGAACAAGAAGCTCGCCACCGAGGAGATCTTCGCCGCCGCCCGCTACGCCAAGGAAGGCGGGCTCAGCGGCCTGAAGCTCTACGGCATGGCCGGCCTGCCCACGGAAGACGACGCCGACATCGAAGCCACCGCCGATCTGCTGCTCGCCATCAAGGCGGCCACGCCGGGGCTGCGGCTCAGCCTCGGCGTCAGCACCTTTGTGCCCAAGGCCCACACCCCCTTCCAGTGGGAAGGGGTGCGGCCGGAAGCGGAGAAGCGGCTCAAGCGGCTGGCCCGCCGCCTTCAACCCAAGGGCATCGAGCTGCGGCCTGAGAGCTACGGCTGGAGCGTGATCCAGGCGTTGCTCTCCCGCAGTGACCGGCGCCTGGCGCCGGTGATCGCCGCCGTGCGCGGCCGTCACGGGCAGCTGGGCGGCTGGAAGGCGGCCTATCGCGACGCGCTGGCCGCCGCACCCGCTGCGCTGCCGTCACCACCGCCTTGGCAGGAGGTGATCCACCAGCGCTGGCCCCATGAAAAGTTGTTGCCTTGGGAACATTTGGAGGGACCGCTCCCAAAGAGCCTCCTGCAGCGGCACCATGATGAAGCTCTTGAACCAGCCAAGGGCTGATCCCCCGGATTTCGAGCGATGGGCCACTCTCAAACGCCCTCTGGCCAAAGCAATCTGAGCCCATCCATCCCAAGGGCGGCCTGGGATCTTGAGGCAGGCACGACGGCCCCGAGCGGACAGGCCGAAGGTCCGGACGGCCCGGTGCAACAACTGCTCGTCCAGTGGCGCCTCAACATCGACGCCGCCAGACGCACGTCCATCCACCGGGAGCTGGGGGGAACAGTCCTGCGCTCCATCCACACCCTGCCCATGCAACAGGCCGGGGAGGGGGTGCTGGATGTGGTGCGGGCACCCGCGGATGCCCAGGCCAGGGAGCGACTGCTGCGGAGCTACGGCCAGCGATACGAAGTTTTGTTCGCTGAACAGGATGGGCGCGTTGGCATCCAGCAGGTCAGCAACGATCCCTCCCTCAGCACGCTCTGGGGCATGCAGAGCAGTGGCTTCGGCTCTGGCGCAGTCGGTGCCTGGGGGCGGGACATCACCGGGACCACCACCACGGTTGTGGGAATCGTCGACTCCGGCATCGATTACACCCACCCCGACCTCTACCTCAACATCTGGCTGAACCAGGGCGAGCTCCAGGGCCTGAGCTTTTTCAGCTCACTGGTCGACACCGATGGCGACCAACTGATCAGTTTCCGCGACCTCAACAACGCCACCAACCGTTCCAATCCAGCCGCCGGGCTCACCGACTGGAACGGCAACGGCTACATCGATGCCGGGGACATGCTTGACAGCCGCTCAGGCTGGGAAAACGGGGTCGACAACGACAGCAATGGCTACAGGGATGACCTGATCGGTTGGGACTTCGCCAACAACGACAACGACCCCTACGACGACAACAGCCACGGCACCCATGTGGCTGGAACCGTCGGGGCCATGGGCGGCAATGGCCTGGGAGTGGCAGGCGTGAACTGGCAGGTGCAGATGGTGCCCCTGAAGTTCCTCGCCCGCTCAGGCAGCGGCAGCCTCAGCGATGCCGTATTGGCGCTCGACTATTTCACCACCGCCAAGATCCAAGCGGGCCAACGGGGGGAAACAGGCCAGTTCGTGGGCACCAATAACTCATGGGGCGGTGGTGGCTATTCCCGGGCCCTCGAAAACGCGATTGATCGGGCCACCCAACAGGATCTGCTGTTCATCGCGGCAGCCGGTAACGGCGGCCTCGACGGCATCGGCGACGACAACGACCTCAATCCCAGCTACCCCTCCAATTACTCCAGCAGCAACGTGATCGCCGTGGCTGCGATCACCAGCACAGGCGCCCTGGCGAGATACTCGAACTTCGGGTCGGTGTCGGTGGATCTCGGGGCGGCTGGTTCCTCCGTCTTCTCCACCGTGCCCGGGGGGGGGTACGGCAACAAGAGCGGCACCTCGATGGCCTCGCCCCACGTCGCAGGAGCGGCGGCGCTGCTCAAGTCGGCGTTTCCCAGCGCCACCGCCGCCCAGATCAAGCGGGCCTTGCTCGAATCCGCGACCCCCACAGCCTCTCTGGCCAACAAGACCGTGACCGGCGGACGGCTCAACATCCCCGCCGCCCTCGACCGGCTGGGCGCGCTGGTGGTGGACCCAACCCTGCCGATGGTGTCGGTGGCAGCCAGCGGTGCTGCAGCGGCGGAAGCAGGCCAAGCGCCCGGCTCCTTCACCCTGACCCGCAGTGGCGGGACCCTCGGCCAGTCCCTGACGGTGAGCTTCAGCCTTGGCGGCACGGCCACCGCGGGCGACTACGCGCCCAGCCTGGGCAGCACCATCACCTTTGCCAGCAACCAGACGTCCGTCGTGCTCACCATCACGCCGGTGGACGACACGCTGGTGGAGGGGCCGGAAACCCTGGTCCTCAATCTTGCGCCCGGCTCCGCCTACGCGGTCGGCACGGGCTCGGCCACCGTCACCATTGCCGACAACGACGCTGCGCCACCGCCCCCAACCAACCAGATCCTCTGGGGCACCACTGGCAACAACACAGTCACCGGCGGCAATGGCGACGATCGAATCGCCGGAGTTCCCTCCAGCGGCACCTCGGCCGCAGCCTTGGGCCGCAACCAGATTGACAGCCTCACCGGCGGCGGCGGCCGTGACACCTTTCTCCTGGCCGACAGCCGCGGCACCTTCTACAACGATGGCGCCCGCCTCTCCCAAGGCACTGAGGACTATGCCCTGATCAAGGACTTCAATGCCGCCGACGACAAGCTGCAGCTGCGCAGCGATTCCCAGTATCTCTATCGCTTCTCGGGAGGATCCACCGAGATCTTTCTGGGCAACGGCGATAACCGCTTCACCAATGCCGATGAACTGATCGGGAAATTGGAAGGGGTCAACCTCGTACCAGGGACGGGCGCCTACATCCTTGGAACCGGCAACAGCTGGACGACCTTCATCTGACGAGACCTTCATCTGACGATTGGCCTCAACCTGATCGGGCCCGGATCGGGCATGGCGCTGAGGTGATCAGCCCTTGGTCAACGTCTGAGGGTCGGGATGATGCCTTTCCACTGTGCGCAACCCCGCCAGGAGTATCCACCCGGCGATATTGATGCGGCTGTCGTACATCGGAATGTCGGTGGCGTGAAGGACCACCAGCACCAGGGTTGCCGCCCACCAGGCCCGCTCGAACACTGGCTCCCTGGCAATCCCAAGCCGCGCCGCACGGATCAGAAGCCACAGCACGATCGCCACCACGCCCACGGCAGCCGGCAGGCCGTGGCTGACCGCCAGGTCAATCACCACGTTGTGGGGGTGGCCATGCCACTGGCCCGTACGCAGCGGGTAGATCACGCTGAAGGCCGCCGCGCCCCAGCCCAGCCAAGGCCGCTCGGCGATCAGCATCAGAGCCACGCCCCACTGGCTGAGCCGGGTGCTGGCCAGATTTCGCTCACCGGCGAACTTGACGTCATTCAGGCGGGCCCAGATCGCCTCAGGCACCAACGCGCGGGCGGGGGCCTGCAGCAACGCCGGCACGCCAGGCAGGCTGGCCAGGATGACGGGCAGCAGCAGCAAAAGCAAAAGCGGCAGCAGCCATGGCCAGCTGATCGGCCCGGCCACGATTGGGGCCGCCAGCACCAGGGCCCCCCAGGCATTGCGTGAATCGGTGAGATAGAGGGACGTAGCCAGAAGGGCAGCCAGACCGAGCGCCGCAGCGCGCCGCTGCCAGCTCTGGCCTGCCTGCAGCAGTGCCGCCAGCGCGAAGGGCCAGGCCAGTGCCAGCCAGGCACCGGCGATGTTGGCGTAGTCGAACAGGCCGGAAAAACGCCCGTCAGGCGTGCCCCCCTCGCCGATGTGCCAGATGATCGCTCCACCCAGGATCTGGAACGGCCCGGACCAGCCCCACCACAGCTGGCCCAGGCCCGTAACGATCACCGGCACCGTGCCGGCCAGCAGCCAGAGCCCCACGCGGCGGCGGGCAGCGGCGCTGGCCACATACGGCTGAAAGCCCCAGAACGCCCAGAAGAAGGGCAGCCAGTTTCCCATCCCCACCCAGGCAAGCCAGCCGCTGGTGGCGCGGAAGCAACCGATCACCATCAAGGCAGCCACCACCAGCAGCACCCGGTTGACCTTGTCCTGGAGGAACCGTCCGCGGCGGCTGGCGGCCACAAGCGCGACCAGCAGCAGCAGGCCAGCGATCAGGGCGCTACTGGGCAGCACGAAGACCCCAAGCTGGAAGCAACGCCAACCCAGAGGTGGCGCCGTCTCGGGACGGCAGCTGTCGAGGCGGCGGATCGGCTCCCGCATGATCAGGAGAACACCGCTGTGCGGCCGCGGTAGACCATCACCTGGCCACGCAGGTGCAGGCGCAGCGCCCGGGCCAGCGCCAGCCGTTCAGTGTCGCGGCCTTTACGGATCAGATCGTCCACGTCGTCGCGGTGACTGACGGTGATCGTGGCCTGCTCAATGATCGGGCCGCCATCGAGCTCTTCGGTCACGTAGTGGGCGGTGGCTCCGATCAACTTGACCCCCCGCTCCCAGGCGCGGTGGTAGGGCTGGGCCCCCTGAAAAGCGGGCAGAAACGAATGGTGGATGTTGATCACCGGCGGCGCCCCCAGCAGGAAGGCTGGGCTCAGCACCTGCATGTACTTGGCCAGCACCACCAGGTCGATGTCCAGCTCGCTCAGCAGTTGCCGCTGGGCCTGCTCCACCTGCTCGCGGCTGCCGGCGCTGATCGGCAGATGCACGAAGCGGGCACCGAAATCGGCGGCAAGCAGCTCAAGATCCGGATGGTTGGACACCACCAGCGGCACCTGCATCGGCAGCTCTCCGGCCCGCGTGCGCCAGAGCAGATCCACCAGGCAATGGTCCTGCCGCCCCACGAAGATCGCCACGCGCGGGTGGCCGTCGGAGAAGCGCAGCGTGCCTTCCCCCCCCAGCCGCTCGGCAAGAGCAAGCGCGGCCGGGCCGATCGCCTCCCGCGGCAGGCCGAAGCCCTCCACCTCCCACTCCAGACGGCTGAGGAACAGGCCGGCACCGGCATCGGTGTGGTGATCGGCATGGCGGATATTGCCGCCATTGGCAGCCACCCAGCCCGAAAGGGTGCTCACCAGCCCAGGACGGTCGGGGCAGATCACCTGAAGGATCGCCGTTGGAAGGGTCATCACCGCCAGGATTGCCAGGGTCATTGTGCCGCCCGCCCTGGAGGGCCGGTCCCACAACCTGGGCGGGTGGTGTTGATCAGAGCCACAGCGCTGCATGAACGGACGTAAAGTCCGCTCGCCTGTTCCCGTCGTCATGGTCGCTCAGCTGGTTTTCGCGCTTCGTTCCGCCCTGAAGCGCTTCGCCGTGCTCAGCCTTTCCGTGGTGTTGTGCCTGGGGCTGGCCGCCTGCGACGGCAATCAGGCCCGCAAGCCTCCCTCGATCAGCCCGGCGGACATGGCCGTGATCCAGCGCCAGGCCGCAGGCTTCCAGGCCGCCAAAGACCGGCTGCCGGAACTGGCGGAGCTGATCAACGAACGCAACTGGGTGTTCACCCGCAACCTGATCCACGGTCCGATGCAGGAAGTGGGCCGCGAGATGCTCTACATCAACCAGCGGCTTCTTCCCGCCGATCGTCCAGCCGCCACCAAGCTCGCCAACCAGCTGAAGGCCGCCCTGGCCGAACTCGATGAAGCCGCCAAACTCCAGGACGGCGAGCGGCTGCGCAAGGGCTACATCAAGGTGGCCAGCGGTTTCGGCGCCTACAGCGACGTGATCCCCGCCGATCCGCTCGGCTGAGCCAACAGCCCCTCTGACGGCTCCTCCGCCCCATCTCCCGCCACCCTCCACGCCCGCGTCCCGGGTGGTGGTGATCGGCGCCGGCATCATCGGCCTGGCTGCTGCCTGGTGGCTCCAACGCCTCGGCCATGCGGTGGTGTTGGTGGATCCAGCCCCCCACGGCCCCCAGCCCGAAGGCAGCGGCAGCAACGCCGCGCTCGGAGTGCTGATGGGGGAGGTGTTCCACCGCAGCAGCGGCCGGGCCTGGCGGCTGCGGCAGCAATCGTTGCGGCTGTGGGAGCAGTGGCGCGCCGAGCTGGCCCTGGCCGGTCAGACGGTGCCCCACCGGCCGGGCCTGCTGCTGCTGGCCGCCGACGCTCAGGAGCTGGCGCGCCTCGAAGCCCTCGCCCTGAGCCGCCAGGCCCTGGGCCTGGCCATGGAGCTGTGGCAGCGGCCGGCGCTGGAAGCCCTTCGCCCCGCCCTGCCGCACGGTGCCCTGGCGGGGCTGTTCTCCCCCCGCGACGGGCAGCTCGATCCCCTTGCCGCCATGGCCGCCTTCCGTCACGACGGACAGACGCGCGGCCTGGAGCTGCGGGCGGATCGGGTGGAGGCTCTGGAGCGCCGCAACGACCGCTGGCAGGTTTCGCTGCGGGGTGGCGGCGGGCTGGAGGCCCCCTGGGTGCTGGTCGCCGCCGGCCTGGCCAGCCCGGCGCTGCTGGCGCCGCTCGGCCATGAGCGGCCGCTGGAGCCGGTGCTGGGCCAGGCCGCCGAGCTGGAGATCGGCCCTGAGCTCGCCGCTGCCTGGCCGGCGAGCGTGGTGTGGCGGGGCATCAACCTGGTGCCCCGCCCGCAGCGGCGGCTATGGCTGGGCGCCACCCTGGAGCCCGGCCTCAGCGCCGATCCAGCCCGCTGGAGCGCCCTGCGCCAGCTGGAAGGCGCAGCACCGGAGTGGCTGGCGCAAGCGCGCGTGCAGCGCCACTGGCAGGGTCTGCGGGCGCGGCCGGCCGGGCGGCCGGCACCGTTGCTCGAGCAGCTGGAGCCGGGGCTGCTGCTGCTGTCCGGTCACTACCGCAATGGCGTGCTGCTGGCGCCAGCCAGCGCCGCCTGGGCTGCTGACGTGATCGCTACCGGGAACGGGAGCCTTACCTGTCGTTAACGTTGGCAACCGTGCCCTTGGATAGCTTCCGGGGGAAGCATTCCGCTCGCCCGTCGTCCCATGGCCTCCCCCACCCGATTGCACCGCCGTACGTTCGCCCGTCTGGCGCTGCCGCTCGGCCTGGGCGCGGCGATGGCGCTCACGGCCTGCGGCGGCGGGGGCGGGGGCGGCGGGGGCGACCAGCTCACCGGCACCCTCAACGGGGCCGGCGCCTCCTTTCCCTCCTCCATCTATCAGAGCTGGTTCCAGCAGCTGGCCTCCACCGGCTTGAAGGTCAACTACCAGTCGGTGGGCTCCGGCGCCGGAGTGCGCCAGTTCATCGCCGGCACCGTGGATTTCGGCGCCAGCGATGCGCCGATGGACGCTGAGGACCTCGCCAAGGTGAGCCGCGGCACCGTGCAGGTGCCGATGACGGCCGGCGCCATCGCCGTGGCCTACAACCTGCCCGGCTGCGAGCTCAAGCTCACCCAGGCCCAGGTGGCGGAAGTGTTCCTCGGCAAGATCAAGAACTTCAAGGAGCTGGGCTGCGCTGATCAGCAGATCAACGTGGTGTATCGCTCGGACGGCTCCGGCACCACCTACAACTTCACCAACAGCCTGGCGGCCTTCAGCGAGGCCTGGAAGACCGGCCCCGGAGCCGGCAAAGCGGTGGCCTGGCCGGTGGGCGTCGGCGCCAAGGGCAACGAGGGCGTGGCCGCCAACCTGGGCCAGAACCGCGGCAGCATCGGCTACGTGGAAACCTCCTTTGTGAAGGGCGATCTGCAGGCGGCCGCCGTTCAGAACAAGAGCGGCGACTTCGCCAAGCCCGACAGCGAAAACGCCAGCAAGGCGCTGGCCGCCATCGATCTCGGGCCCGACCTGATCGGCAGCGATCCCAACCCCTCGGCCGGCTACCCGATCGTCACCTTCACCTGGATCCTGCTCTACAAAACCGGCAACGGCGAGAAGGCCGAGATGCTCAAGAAGGTCTTCAACACCACCTTGTCGGAAGAGTTCCAGAGCAAGGCCCCCACGCTGGGCTACGTGAGCCTGCCGCCTGAGGTGATCACCAAGGCCAAGGCCGCCGTCGACAGCATCGGCAAGTAATCCCCGGCGCACCGTCCACAGCCGGCTTCAGGCTCCGGCCTGCGCCAACGGCTTCCCAGCCCGGCTTCCTGCCATACCCGGATTCCTGCCCCTGAAGAGCAAAAAAAAGCCCTCCACATGGAGGGCTTTTCTGCTGAGACGTGAGGGCCGGTGGCAGGCCCGCAGGCCTGCCCGCCGCTCACTTGCTCTCGGTGAACTCGGCGTCGATCACGTCGTCGGCGGCAGCACCGGAGGCGGAGGCACCATTGCCGGCCGCTCCGTTGGCCGCCGCCGCTTCAGCGGCACCGGCCTGCTGATACACAGAGGCGCCCAGGGCGTAGAGCTCCTGTTGCAGCTCTTCGAGCAGGCTCTTCATGGCGGTGAAGTCTTCCTTCTCGACCGCTTCCTTGAGCTGCACCCGCTTGGCTTCCACCTTGTCCTTGGCGTCGGCGGCCACCTTGTCGCCCAGTTCGCCGAGCTGCTTCTCGGCCTGATACACGAGGGTTTCGGCCTGGTTCTTCAGGTCGATGCGCTCGCGCTTCTCCTTGTCGGCCGTGGCATTCAGCTCGGCGTCCTTCACCATCTTCTCCACCTCGTTGTCGCTGAGGGTGGAGGCGCCGGTGATGGAGATGCTCTGCTCCTTGCCGCTGCCCTTGTCCTTGGCGGTCACGCTGAGGATGCCGTTGGCGTCGATGTCGAAGGTGACTTCGATCTGGGGCACGCCGCGGGGGGCCGGAGGAATGCCGTCGAGACGGAAGGTTCCCAGGCTCTTGTTGTCGGACGCGAGCTCGCGCTCACCCTGCAGCACGTGGATCTCCACGTTCGTCTGGCCATCCACCGCGGTGGAATACACCTCCGACTTCTTGGTGGGGATGGTGGTGTTGCGGGTGATCATCTTGGTCATCACGCCGCCCAGGGTTTCCACACCCAGCGACAGCGGGGTGACGTCGAGCAGAAGGATGTCCTTCACCTCACCGGCCAGCACGCCGCCCTGAATGGCGGCGCCCACGGCCACCACTTCGTCGGGGTTCACCGTCTGGTTGGGGTCCTTGCCGGTGACCCGCTTGACCAGTTCCAGCACCGCGGGGATGCGGGTGGAACCCCCCACCATCACCACCTCATCCAGCTCGCTGCTGGCGAGTTTGGCGTCCTTGAGGGCCTGCTCCACCGGCACCCGGCAGCGATCGATCAGCTTGCTGGCCAGCTCCTCGAACTTCGCCCGGGTGAGGGTGACATCCAGGTGCTTGGGGCCTTCCGGCGTGGCCGTGATGAACGGCAGGTTGATCTCGCTCTGGGTGGCGCTGGAGAGCTCGATCTTGGCCTTCTCGGCCGCTTCGGTGAGGCGCTGCAGGGCCTGCTTGTCCTGGCGCAGGTCGATGCCTTCGTTGGCCTTGAAGGAATCCGCCAGGAAGTCGACGATCACCTTGTCGAAGTCGTCGCCACCCAGGTGGGTGTCGCCACTGGTGGAGAGCACCTCGAACACGCCATCGCCCACTTCGAGCACGGACACGTCGAAGGTGCCGCCGCCGAGGTCGAACACCAGGATGCGCTCGTTGCTCTTGCGATCCAGGCCATAGGCCAGGGCCGCCGCGGTGGGCTCGTTGATGATGCGCAGCACTTCGAGGCCGGCGATCTTGCCGGCGTCCTTGGTGGCCTGGCGCTGGGAGTCGTTGAAGTAGGCGGGCACCGTGATCACCGCCTGGGTGACGGTTTCACCGAGGTACTTGCCGGCGTCTTCCGCCAGCTTGCGCAGCACCTGGGCCGACACTTCCTCCGGGGCGAACTGCTTGTTCAGCACCGGGCACTTGACCTTCACATTGGCGCCCACCTTTTCGACGCCGTAGCTCACTTCCTTCGATTCTTCGTTCACTTCCTCGACCCGGCGGCCGATGAAGCGCTTGACCGAATAGAAGGTGTTTTCAGGGTTCATCACCGCCTGGCGCTTGGCGATCTGCCCCACCAGCTGGTCCTGGTTCTTGGTGTACGCCACCACCGAAGGCGTGGTGCGGAAGCCTTCAGCGTTGGCAATCACCGTGGGCTTGCCGCCCTCCATGACCGCCACGCAGCTGTTCGTCGTGCCCAGATCAATCCCAACAACCTTGCCCATGGTGTCCCACCTCCTCTGATCGGATCGTGTTCTTACCGCTGCATCCTCAGCAACAGGGGCCTGGCGAGGCGAGGGGTGGTTTCCGAACTGCAGCCGTACCACTGGCTCTTCTGTGGTGCAGCCGGGCCCGTGGGGAGGGCGCAGCTGATGGTGCTTCCCATGGCGCCGACGCTGGGCCACCGATGATGCCGCAGAGGCCCCGGAGGCCTCCGCTGCCGCTGGTGGCACCGCCGCAAGCCCCCCCATGACCCACACCATCACCGGCCAGACCGCCCTGCTGGGCGTGCTCGGCGATCCGGTGCGCCATTCGCTCTCGCCGGTGATGCACAACGCCGCCCTGCGGGCACTCGGCCTCGACTGGCTCTATCTGGCCCTGCCGGTGGCTGCCGCCGACCTGGCCACGGTGGTGCGCGGCCTTGAAGCCGTCGACTGCCGCGGCCTCAACGTCACCCTGCCCCACAAGCAGGCCGTGGCCGCCCTGGCGGCGGAACTCAGCCCCCTGGCCCGCCGGGTCGGTGCCGTCAACACCCTGGTGCGCCGCGAGGCGGGCGGCTGGCTGGGCACGAACACCGATGTGGACGGCTTTCTGGCACCCCTGCGACAGGCGGCGGCGGGCGGCGGGGCCGGCGGCTGGAGCGGGCGGCGCGCCGTATTGCTGGGCTGCGGCGGCAGTGCCCGCGCCGTGGTGGCCGGCCTCACCGAGCTGGGCCTGGGGCGCATCACCGTGGCCGCCCGCGACCACGGGCGCCTGGCGGCCTTCCAGGCGAGCTGCGGTGACTGGGCGCCGGCCCTGGACAGCTGGCTCTGGAGCGCACCCGCTGGCCGTGGGGACGGCAACGCCGCCGCTGCTGGCCCCAGCCTGGCGCAACGCCTCAACGAGGCGGATCTGGTGGTGAACAGCACGCCGGTGGGCATGGGCGCGCCCGCCAGTGCTTCGGCAGCCATGGCCGCCACCCGTTCCCCCCTGACGGCAGCCGAGCTGGAGGCACTGCGCCCCGGCACACTCGTCTACGACCTCATCTACACGCCTCGCCCCACCCCGCTGCTGCAGGACGCCGCCGCCCGGGGCTGCCACACCCAGGACGGCCTGGAGATGCTCGTGCAGCAGGGGGCAGCCGCCCTGCAGCTCTGGCTCCAGGCGGCCGGCCAGGCGCTGCCGGTGCCTGTCGACGCCATGCGCGAAGCGGCCACAGCGTGGCTGGCGGCACCTACCGTGGGCTGACCCGGCCCCGGCTGATGGACATCCCCATCTGGCAACGTTTTCTGGCCGTTCTGGCCTACCTGCTGCCCTGGAGCGACGCCCTTCCCTTCGGCAGGGACCTGTTCGGCCTCTTTCCACTGCTGCAGTGGCTGGCCGTTCCGGCGCTGCCGCTGGCCACCCTCCAGCAACTCGTTCCCTTCGGCGGGTTCGTGATCTTCCTGGTGCTGTTTCTGGCGGTGGTGCGCAACCCGCGGGTTCCGTACTTCATCCGCTTCAACGTGCTGCAGGCGATCCTGATCGACATCGTGCTGATCCTGGTCTCGCTCACCTTCCAGATCCTGCTAAGCCCCCTGGCGGGCAGCTTCGCCGTGCGCACCCTCAGCAACACGGTCTTCCTCGGCACGCTGCTGCTGGTGCTGTTCTCCGTGATCCAGTGCGTCCGCGGCAAGGAACCCGACATCCCCACCGTGTCCGAGGCGGTGCGCATCCAGCTCTACTGAGGCGCTGCTGAAGGACCGGACAGCCCGGCGGGTAGGGTGGTGAGTCCGTCGCTGGTCGCCAACAGGCTGCCGGCCTCATCCGAGCCCGTCACGGAGCTTTCACTCCCGCCATGTCGCAGAAGCCTTACTACGAAACGATGTACATCCTTCGTCCGGACATCCCGGAGGAAGAGGTGGAGACGCATGTCAACAAATACCGTGACATCGTCACCGAAGCCGGCGCCGAAGTGCTCGACACTCAGATGCGCGGCAAGCGGCGTCTGGCTTACACGATCGCCAAGCATCGCGAAGGCATCTACGTGCAGCTCAACCACAACGGCGATGGCCAGCAGGTGGCCCTGCTGGAGCGGGCGATGCGTCTCAGCGAAGACGTGATCCGTTACCTCACCGTCAAGCAGGACGGCCCGATGCCAGCCCCCCGCGCCGGTGGCGCAGCGGCGCCCGCCGAAGCCGAGGCTGCCATCGCTGTCGCCTCCTGACCCTGGGCCTTCACCGGCTGCTCCAGATCCGGGGACACAATACCGGGGTCGCAACGACTGCTGCAGTCGCGGCGGTCCCGGATAGCCTGAGTCCCATCTTGTCCCCCGTTCTGGACGTTGCCCGAACACGTCCCCTCCGACCGGTTCGGGTCTGACGACCCGACTGCCCCTCAGGCCAACGGCAGCGATCCGGAAACCCTTGAGGTTGATCTTCAAGCCGCGCGGCTTGAGTTGCAGTCCAGCCAGATGCAGCTCCAGTCGGCCCACCTGCGTCTGAGCCGTACCCAGCAGGAGCTGGAGCAGGCGCGCCGTCACCAAGCGGAACTGGAATCTCTGGTTTCCGAGTTGCCTGAGATCTTCGAGCGCAAGTTCAAGGAACGCTGCGAGCCGATCCTGGAGCGCCAGAGGTTGCTGACGGAGGAGAACCAGTCGTTGCGGCAAACGCTCCAGCACGCGCTGCCTGGCCTCAACCCCCAGCAACGCATCTTGATGCCCGCTCCCGCGCCTGCCGCCGCACCGGGTCCGCCACCACCACCCACACCACCGTCCAGGGAGCGGCCCACCCAGCCGCGCACGCCGCTGCAGCCGCTGCACTGGTTGAAGAGCTCCCTGAGCGCCGCACCCCGTCTGCCGCAAACCCGGCACCAACTGCTGCTGATCGCCGGAGCGGTGGGCCTGCTCTCGCTCGGAGGCACCCTCGGATGGCATCAACTGCGGCAATCCCCCGCTTCCGCCCCCTCGGTGAACACCACAGCGTCAGTGGCGGAAGCGCAAGGGCAGGCCAAGAGCGGCAATGGCACCAGTGCCGCCACCCCCAATCCCGACGCTGTCGGGCCCAACGAAGTGGCCCTGCGCAGCAACGAGGACAACTGGGTGGAGGTGCGCAACGGCGCCGGTACCTACCTATTCGCGGGCTTGCTGAAAGGGGAGAAGCGATTTCCGCTCAGTGAGGGGCTGCAGGTGTTCGCCGGCCGTCCCGACCTGCTCACGATTCGACGCGCTGATGGCCCAGCCCGCCTGCTGGGGCGCATCAGTGACGTCGCCTGGGTCACCATCCAGCCCGGAGCCAGTGGCCGTGGCTCCGGGCCTGAAGCCGAAGCAACCCCCACCACGTCTCCGGCCATCGCGACTCCCAGCCCCTGAACTAACGCCGCCTCGCGGCGGCCCACAGGCGCGTGGGCAGGCCCCACATGTAGATGAACCCCTCAGCCGCCCGGTGATCGAAGCGATCGTCGGCACCGTAGGTGGCCATGTCCGGCATGTAGAGGCTTTCGCTGGAGGAGCGGCCGATCACGGTGGCATTCCCCTTGTGGAGCCGGATCCGCACCGTGCCGCTGACGGTCAGCTGGGTGCGGTCGAGGAAGCCGTCGAGCGCCTCCTTGAGCGGGCCGAACCAGAGGCCCTGGTACACAAGATCAGACCAGCTGGTTTCGATCTGGCGCTTGTAGCGCAGCACATCGGCGGCCAGGGTGAGGCTTTCGAGTTCCTGGTGGGCCTTGATCAGCAGCAGCAGGCCGGGGGTTTCATAGATCTCCCGCGACTTGATCCCCACCACCCGGTTCTCGATCATGTCGAGACGGCCGAAGCCATGGCTGCCGGCAAGGGCGTTGGCGCGGCGCACCAGCGCCACCGGATCAAGCCGTTCGCCGTTGATCGCCACCGGATTGCCCTGCTCGAAGCTGATCTCCACCACCTCGGGCTGCTCCGGCGCTGCGCTCACGGAGCAGGTCATGGCGTAAATCTCTTCGGGGGGCTCGACCCAGGGATCCTCCAGCGGGCCGGCCTCGATGCTGCGGCCCAGCAGGTTCAAGTCGATCGAAAAAGGTGAGGCCTTGCTCACCGGCACCGGGATGCCGCAACGCTCCCCATAGGCGATCGTTTCTTCGCGGCTCATGCCCCACTCGCGCGCCGGAGCGAGCACCTTGAGCTCGGGCGCCAGGGCCCCGATCGCCACGTCGAAACGCACCTGGTCGTTGCCCTTGCCAGTGCAGCCATGGGCCACGGCATCGGCGCCCACCTCACGGGCCACCTCCACCAGGCGACGGGCGATCAGCGGGCGGGCCAGGGCAGTGGAGAGGGGATAGCGGCCTTCGTAAAGGGCGTTGGCGCGGATGGCGGGAAAGGCGAAGTCGGTGATGAACGGCTCGATCAGATCACCCACGATCGACTGGCTGGCGCCGGAGTCGAGCGCCTTGCGGCGGATCGGCTCGAGCTCATCGCCCTGGCCGAGATCGGCCGCGAAGGTGATCACCTCCTCCACGCCGAATTCGTTCAGCAGATAAGGAATGCAGACGCTCGTATCCACCCCGCCGGAGTAGGCGAGCACCACCCGTTTCGCCCGGGACGTCCGTTCCTCCTGTGTCATTCGCTCAGTGCCTCGCTCGGATCCGGTTGCTGGATTCTCCCCCAGCGACGGGCGATCCAGAACCCCATCAGCAGCGGGGGCAACAGCAGCAGAGCCCAGACGATCGCCGGCGTGGGCGTCAGCGCCACCGGCCAGCGGCGGCCGGCGGCCACCAGCAGACCACTGAGCAGCAGGGCAACGGCCCATACCCGCAGAATCCCGACCGCCTTGGATGCCGACAAGAAAACGGGGCAGAGGCCTGATCTATGGTGGTGGATCGGCGAACCGGGCGCAGCGTTGGCTTTCCCAGCCTGAACATCCCCGCTGATCTGCATTCATGAGCACCCTCGACAGCGTCAATCCCTCCCTCACCCGCTACGGGCGGGAAGAGCCGGCACCGGTGCTCCCCCTGCGGGACGAACCGGACCTGCTGAGCTGGCTGGAAACCAGCGGCCGGCTGGTGGTGGATGAGGAAACCGCCGCTCCTGATGTGAGCACGGTGGAAGAGGAGGAGCTCTCCGCCCTGATGGGCGAGAAAGAGGATTACAGCCCCGCCGACGAAGCAAGCGACGAAAGCTGGGAAGACTGACCCTTCGCCTCCCATCCGTCCGGTTACGAGGAACGGGCCTGAACGGCCGCCATCGCCCCTGATCCTTGGCCTCCACCTCCCCGCTCACCGCTCCCGGCCGGCTGCGTTCTCCCGCCAGCGCCCTCACCCTGCTGCTCGTGGCGGCGGCCTTGGGCTGCGATCTCTGGTTCCGGGTGTCCCAGCTCACGCTGCCGCTGCTGCTGGCGGCGCTGGTGAGCTGGACGCTGTGTGTGTGGGGGGTGCCGCGGCTGCGGGCCCTGAAAGTGGGCCAGGTGATCCGGGAAGACGGCCCCCAGGGCCACCTCAGCAAGGCCGGCACCCCCACGATGGGCGGTCTGCTGGTGGTGCCGGTGGGGGTGATCGTGGGCGGGCTGATTGCTCCGACCGATGAGCGCCTGCTGGCGGTGGCCGCCATCACCCTCGCCTTCCTGGCGATCGGCGGCTTCGACGACTGGCGCAGCCTCACCCGCCGCACCAACACCGGCCTGACCCCGAAGGGGAAGCTGGTGCTGCAGGCGCTGGCGGCGCTGCTGTTCCTGGCCTGGGGCAGCTGGCGTGGCTGGTTCGGCGGCGATGTGGGCCTGCCGTTCGGCTGGGTGCTGCCGCTGGGCCTGCTGCTGCTGCCGCTGGGTCTGTTCGTGTTCCTGGCCGAAAGCAACGCCACCAACCTCACCGATGGCCTCGACGGCCTGGCGGCAGGCTGCGGCGCCGTGGTGTTCACCGGCTTCGCCCTGGAGCTGATGCTGCGTGGCCACAGCGGCGACCCCGCCATGGCCGGCTTCTGCGCGGCGATGGCGGGCGCCTGGCTGGGCTTCCTGGGCCACAACCGCCACCCCGCCCGGGTGTTCATGGGCGACACCGGCTCACTGGCAATGGGGGCGGCGCTCACGGCGGTGGCCCTGCTCACCGACAGCCTCTGGCCCCTGCTGGTGATGGGCGGGGTGTTCGTGGCCGAGTCCCTGTCGGTGATCCTGCAGGTGTGGGTGTTCAAAGCCACCAAGGGGCCCGATGGGCAGGGCAGGCGGCTGTTCCGCATGGCGCCGCTGCACCACCATTTCGAGCTGGCGGGCAACCCGGAACAGCGGGTCGTGGTGGGGTTCTGGCTCGCGAGCGTGGCCTTGGTGCTGCTCGGCCTGCTGCTGCTGCCCTGAGCCTCGAGCGCTGCGGCGCAGGGCAGAGCTGAGCAGAATTGAGGCGGAGCTGAGCAGAATCGAGAGGGTGGCTCCCACCCCCGCGTCCATTTCCCGCACTGCGAGCGTCGCCTTGGCTTACTTCACCTGGAAGGAAACGGGCCTGACGGCCGATTGCGCCAGCCTCGAGGCGATGGCAGCTCGCTTTGAGGAAGCCGCCGGCCTGATGCGGCGCATGGCGCAGGAGGGCTTCCAACTGGAGCGGCACAGCGACGGCCAGCACATCACCCACGCGGATGCACAGGTGTTCGAGGCCTATGGCTTCGTGAGCGAGGAGCCGCCGGTGCGCCAGCTCGACCTGATCGCCGATTCCTGACCGGGCCGGGCTGATGGCGGCGTTTTGATCGGGGCGTTCTGTTGCGGGCCTGCTGGCTGAAGCAGTGGGTCGCGGCGGGTAGGTCGCGGCGCTCAGGAGCGCCGCAGGAAGCCCACCAGCCACACGATCACGAACGCCAGCGAAGAGAGGCCGAGATAGATCAGCACACCATTCTGCAGGCCGTCGATGGTCCATCCGAACGGCAGCCCATCGACGCCGTCACCGGTGGACGCGAAGGCCAGAACGGCGGGCGAAACGATCAAGGCAGGCGGGGCCGACACGCTGCTCTTCTAGCAGGGCCAAGCGGGGGAGCAGGATCAAGGGCACCTGCCCCCCCGTGATGACGGCGCCCACCTTCCCTCGCACCCTGATGCTGCTGGGCAGCGGCGAGCTGGGCAAAGAAGTGGCCATCGCCGCCCAGCGCCTCGGTTGCCGCGTGATCGCCGTCGACCGCTATGCCGGTGCGCCCGCCATGCAGGTGGCCGATGCGGCGGAGGTGATCCCGATGACCGATGCGGCGGCGCTGCTGGCCGTGGTGCGGCGCCACCGGCCGGATCTGGTGATCCCGGAGATCGAGGCCCTGGCCGTGGATGCCCTGGCTGAACTGGAGGCGGAAGGCGTCACTGTGATTCCCACGGCACAGGCCACAGCCGTGACCATGAACCGTGATCGCATCCGGGATCTGGCCGCCGGCACCCTGGGCCTGCGCACCGCCCGCTTCGCCTATGCCAGCAGCGCCGAGGAACTGGCCGCCGCCGCCGCGCCGCTCGGTTGGCCCGTGGTGGTGAAGCCGGTGATGAGCTCCTCGGGCAAGGGGCAGAGCGTGGTACAGGGCCCCGAAGGCATCGCAGCGGCCTGGGATGCGGCGCTGGCGGGCGCGCGCGGGGCCGGCGCGCGGGTGATCGTGGAGGAGTTCCTGCAGTTCGAGCAGGAGATCACCCTGCTCACAGTGCGGCAGTGGAACGGCCCCACGCTGTTCTGCCCGCCGATCGGCCACGTGCAGGAACGGGGCGACTACCAATGCAGCTGGCAGCCCGCCTGCCTCGCACCGACTCAGCTGGAGGCAGCCCAGGCCATGGCCTTGAAGGTCACCGATCACCTGGGCGGGGCTGGACTGTTCGGCGTGGAGTTCTTCCTCACCGGTGCTGCCGGCTCCACGGACCCCGGTGCGGTGGTGTTCTCGGAACTCTCGCCCCGGCCGCACGACACGGGCCTGGTGACGCTGGCCGGCCAGAACCTCAGCGAGTTCGAGCTGCACCTGCGCGCCGTGCTGGGGCTGCCGATCCCCGCCATCCAATCCACCGGTCCCGCCGCCAGCCGGGTGATCCTGGCCGGCGAGCAGCTCAGCAGCGTGGCCTACACCGGCGTGGCGGCAGCCCTGGCCGAACCCGACACCACCGTGCTGCTGTTCGGCAAGCCGGAGGCACGGCCCCACCGGCGCATGGGTGTGGCCCTGGCGCGCGGCACCGATCTGGCTGAGGCAAGGGAGCGGGCCGATCGCGCCGCCGCCCGGGTGGAGGTGGTGGCAGGTCCCTGACCTGGCCAGCCAGGGGAATGGGTTTTATGGTGCGGCCATCGGAAACCTCAATGCCCAAGGCCCAGTCGCGTCGTAGCCCTCTCTCCGTCACGGCCCGGGTGCAAGACCTTGGGTCGACGGCTGACCCTGGCGCTGGCCTTCAGGATGGCGCGCCGGCGGAAGGTGCACAGCGCCGGGGCAATGGTGGCAAGAGCCCCCGTCGCCGTCTGCATCGCCCCTCTGCGCTGCTGGGTCTGGCCTGTGGAGTGGGCCTGAGCCTGCTCGTCACCGGGCCCCTTCCCCAGCTGCTGGGCTCCTTGATGGCCGGGCTGATGCGAGCGGCCCCCTCGGTCAGCAGCCTGGTGGCGCCCCTCGGCCTCGACCAGCACCGCATCGTGGTGCTGGGCACCGATCACGTGGCCGCCAATACCGATGTGATGTTCACCGTGGAGGTGCAGGACGGCATCACCCGGCTGACCCAGGTGCCGCGGGACACCTTCATCGAATCCGACCAGCACGGCGTGCTGAAGGCCAATGCCCTCTATGCCATGGGTGGTGTGGAGGAAGTGAAGGCACAGCTCACCAGCTTGCTGGGCACTCCGGTGGACCGCTACGTGCTGGTCAACCTCGATGCCGTGCAGAAGCTGGCCGATGCCCTGGGCGGTGTGGAGGTGGATGTGCCCAAGCGGATGTACTACACCGACAGCCGCCAGGACCTTTACATCGACATCTACCCGGGCGTGCAGCTGCTCAAGGGTGAAGCCCTTGAAGGCTTCCTGCGCTACCGCAACGATGAACTGGGCGATCTCGGCCGCATGGAGCGTCAGCAGATGGTGCTGCGGGAAGTGTTCCGCAAGCTGGCCCAGCCCGGCACGGTTGCCCAGTATCCGGCGCTGATCAAGCTGGCCGGCGAGAACGTAAAAACCGATCTCACGCCGATGGAGCTGGGCGCCCTGCTCTCCACCATGGGCTCCACCAAGCTCAGCACCAACCGCCTGCCGGGGCGGCTCTTCTGGCAGGACGACCTGAGTTACTGGATGCCGGACGCCAACACCGACCATCCGGCCAGCAGCGACAGCGAAGAACCGCCGGCTTTCTGAGCGCACCGGCTGCCGGCCCGCTCCAGTTCAGCCTCAGGGGGTGCGCTCACGCAGGGCGCCGGTCACGTCCACCAGGGGAATGGTGGTGTCGCCCCAACCATTGGCTGGCAGCAGTTGCGGGGCACCCGAGCGCGGGGCGACCGCAGGCCCGGCCGCATAGGCAGCGTTGGTCCAGGCCAGGAGCAAGCCGCGCAGCACCCCACCACCCACCTCGTAGGTGGAACCGAGATTGAAGTGATCGCCGCCTTTGGCCAGCACGAGGCTGTGCCCACCGCCGGCATTGCGCGCCTCCAGGGACATGGGCGTGATCGCCTCAGGCCCGGCGGGCACGACCCAGTCACGGCTGCCGCTCACCAGCAGCACGCGGCTGGAGATGGACTGGGCCGCACCGGAGGCGAACAGCAGCGACATGGGCGGACTGACCGCGACCACCGCCTTGATGCGGGGATCCGCCAGCGCGGCGGTGTTGGCGGAGGTGAGGAAGCTGCACTGCAGGATCCAGCTGAGATTTCTGGAGGGATCGAAGGGGTCGTTGCAGAACTCGGTCAGGCGGGTGTCGCTGGGCCTGGCACCGGCCAGCTGCAGCACGGTTGTGGCGCCCCACGACTGGCCCATGGCCACCACGGAGTCGGTGCGGATGCCGGGCGGCAGGCCCAGGCCACCGGCGGCGACGGCATCGATCACGGCGCTCACATCCAGGGGCCGCATCCGCAGCTCCTCCGGGCCCGGAGGCGGCACCTTGCCGGAGAGCATGGCGCTCTGCTGCTGCCGGTCGCTGCCGGGGTGGCGGGGCAGGAGCACGGTGTAGCCATGGCTGGCGAGATGGCGCCCCCAGCCCTCAAAGCTTTCCGGGCTGTCCCACAAACCGTGGGAGATCACCACCAGGCGGTTGTTGGAGCCTGTGGTCGGGCGGACCACCACCACGGACAACGGCTGGGGCCGGTAGGCCACGGGGATCGTCAGCTCAGCGCGTTGCGTGGCCAGTGGACCCGCTGAGCGCAGGGCCGGATCTTCCGCCGCCGCCGGCTGCGCGGCCAGCAGGGTATCGGCCGGCTGCTGCTGCCGCGCCAGCCGCTGCACGGCGAACAGGGCGCGGCTCAGATCGAGCGTGGCCGTTTTCCCGGGCAGGGCCCGCAGCACGGTGAGCATGGTGAGCGGACCCTTGGCCGCCGCCTGGTCGAGCACCCTGGAGAGGTCTTCGCCGGTGAACGGCTCCGGCAGCCCGTCGATGCCGCCGAGCGCTGACACCAGCAGCAGGGCCTGGTTCAGCAGGGGCGAGGTCGCGGAGGTATCGACCACGGCCGTCACCTGAAGCGGCAGCGGGGCATTGAACAGGTCAACGAACTTGCGGCCCACCGCTCCATCGGTGGCCCGGTCCAGCTCGGCCAGGTCGCTGTTGCCGGCCAACAGGCTGGCAGGGCTGCTGAGCTCGCTGAGCTCCACCGTGAAGTCGGTTTCCAGCAGCGGCAGCCGCATCTTTACCCGCTCCAGCGCCTGGGCGCGGGAAGGCGCCAGGGCGAGGCCCCCCACCAGCCCGGCAACGGTCAGCAGGGCGGTTGCCGCCGGCTTGAATCGACGCTGGGCCACGACGTTGGAGCGGTGAAGCCTCCATGATCCCCTCCCGCTGGCCGTTGCTCGGTTGGTGGTGATGGCTTCAGGCCGAAAGGGCTTCCGGTGGATGCTGAGCCAGCACCTGCTGGAGGTAGCGACCCGTGTGGCTGGTGGGATGCTCCGCCACCTGCTCCGGCGTGCCGGCCACCACGATCTGCCCGCCCTTGTTGCCGCCTTCGGGACCCAGATCCACCAGCCAGTCGGCACAACGGATCACATCGAGGTTGTGTTCGATCACCACGATCGAGTTGCCCTTGTCCACCAGCCGCTGCATCACATCCATCAGCTTGTGGACGTCGTAGAAGCTCAGGCCGGTGGTGGGTTCATCGATCAGGTAGAGGGTTTTGCCGGTGGCCCGCTTGGAGAGTTCGGTGGCCAGCTTCACCCGTTGGGCTTCACCGCCGGAGAGGGTGGGAGCGGGTTGGCCCAGCTTGATGTAGCCCAGCCCCACATCCACCAGGGTGCGCAGCCGGTCGGCCGCCTGGGGAATGGCGCTGAACACGTCGGCCGCCTGTTCCACCGTCATCTGCAGAACGTCGGCGATCGTGTGGCCTTTGTAGGTCACCTGAAGCGTTTCACGGTTGTAGCGCGCCCCCTTGCAGACATCGCACTGCACATACACATCGGGCAGGAAATTCATCTCGATCACATTCACGCCCTGGCCACTGCAGGCCTCGCAGCGCCCGCCTTTCACGTTGAAGCTGAACTGGCCCACCTGATAGCCGCGGGCCTTGGCCTCCACCGTGGCGGCGAACACCTGGCGGATCGGATCGAACGCACCCGTGTAGGTGGCGGGGTTGGAACGGGGCGTGCGGCCGATCGGGCTCTGGTCGATCACGATCACCTTGTCGATCGACTGAATGCCTCGCAATTCATCGAGACCGGACGGGAACGGCACCTTCAGGCCCAGCTTGTGCTCGAGCGCCGGGTGGAGCAGTTCGTTGATCAAGGTGCTCTTGCCGCTGCCGCTCACCCCGGTGATCGCCACCAGGCGGCCGAGCGGGATGTCGACATCGAGCCCCTGCAGGTTGTTGCGAGAGCAATTGAGCAGCGAGAGCTTGCGGCTGCTGCTGGTGCGACGCTCGGGCGGGGTCGGAATCGAGCGCCGCCCACTCAGGTAGGCCCCCGTGAGTGAGTCCTCCTCCGCCAGCAGGTTCTCGAGCGTGCCCTCGGCCACGATGCGGCCGCCGTGCACGCCCGCGCCAGGGCCGATGTCCACCAGGTGGTCGGCAGCGCGGATCGTGTCCTCGTCGTGTTCCACCACGATCAAGGTGTTGCCCAGGTCGCGGAGCCGGAAGAGGGTGTTGAGCAGGCGGTCGTTGTCGCGCTGGTGCAGGCCAATGCTGGGTTCATCCAGCACGTAGAGCACGCCGGTGAGCCCGGCGCCGATCTGGGTGGCGAGGCGGATGCGCTGGGCCTCTCCGCCGGAGAGGGTCATGGCCGGGCGGTCGAGGCTGAGGTAATCGAGGCCCACATCCAGCAGGAAGCGCAGGCGCATGCGGATCTCACGCAGCACCAGATCGCCGATCTGGATCTGACGGGGATTGAGCAGGGGGTCCGCCCCTTCCGCCTCCCCGACCCCCATCAATGACTCGATCCGCTGCAGCGTGTCGGCGACGCTCACATTGGTGAGATCGGTGATCGCATACGGCCCCACCTTCACCGCCAGCGCCTCAGGACGCAGCCGCAGGCCATGGCAGGTGCCGCAGGGAACCAGATCCAGATACTTCTCCAGCTTCTGGCGGATCGCCTCGCCGCTGGCGTCGCGCAGCTGCCGCTCCAGGATCGGCAGGATGCCTTCGAACGGGCGCAGGTAGCCCTGGCTCTTGGTGTAGCGGCTGTCGGTCTTGATGGCGATCGGCTCAGGGCTGCCGTGCAGCAGCAGTTGCTGCTGGTCTTTGGTGAGCTGGTTCCAGGGCTGCTTGATCTCGAAACCGAAGGCTTCCCCCACGCTGAACAGCAAGGAAAAGTAGTAGCTGTTGTCCTTTTCACTCCAAGGCGCCACCGCCGCATACACCGGCAGGGCGGGATCGGGCACCACCCGTTCCTCGGTGAACTTGCGCAGATGGCCGAGGCCATGGCAATCGGGGCAGGCGCCGTAGGGGCTGTTGAACGAGAACAGCCGGGGGGACAGCTCTTCGATCACGGCGCCGTGCACGGGGCAGGCGAAGTTCTCGGAATAGAGCCGCTCACGCTCCACCCCTTCCGGCAGCTGCTCGCCGGTCTTGGGGACCACCTCCACCAGGGCCAGGCCGTCGCCGCGCTTGAGGCAGGTGCGCAGGGAGTCGGTGAGCCGTTCGTTGATGCCCTCACGCGCCACCAGCCGGTCGACGACCACCTCGATGTTGTGTGCGTGGTTCTTGTCGAGCTCGATGTTGTCGGAGAGTTCGCGCACCTCGCCGTTGATGCGCACACGGGCGAATCCTTCGGCCACCAGGCCGCTGAGCAGCTTGGTGTGGGTGCCCTTCTTGCCCCGCACCACCGGCGCCAGCAGCTGGTAGCGGGTGCCCTCCGGCAGGGAGGAGATCCGGTCGACCATCTCATCGATGCTCTCGGGCCGGATCGAGCGGTCGCACTGAGGGCAGTGGGGTTCGCCGGCGCGCCCGAACAGCAGGCGGAGATAGTCCTGAATCTCCGTGACCGTGCCGACGGTGGAGCGAGGGTTGTGGCTGGTGGACTTCTGGTCGATCGAGATCGCCGGGGAAAGCCCCTCGATCGCATCCACATCGGGCTTGTCCACCTGACCGAGGAACTGGCGCGCGTAGGCGGAAAGGCTCTCGACGTAGCGGCGCTGCCCTTCGGCGAAGATCGTGTCGAAGGCCAGCGAGCTCTTGCCGCTGCCGCTCACACCGGTGAACACCACCAGCCGGTTGCGCGGGATGGTGAGATCCACGTCCTTGAGGTTGTGCTGGCGGGCGCCACGCACACGGATCACGTCCTCGAGGGCGCCGCCGTTGAGGGAGCGCAGCTTCGCCGCCTCTTCCTTGTCAAGGGCCGGGACCGTGGTGCTGGCTGTGGTCGACGTGGCGTCAGGCTCAGACGATGTGCCCTTGGGCCCAGAAACGATGCTCGCGCGGGGCATCCGGCCTCGTCTAGAGCGTCTGAGTCTACGGGTGTCTCCTGATGGGCAGGGTGCCGCCCCTCGACGGCAACGGAAACGGCGCTCCGCTCAGCTTCGCTCCAGCAGCCCGGCCGCGTAGCGATGGGCCTCACCGAAGTCGCCCCCTGCCAGTTCCGCCAGCTCCTGCTGACGTGCCTGGGTGTCCCGCAGCGGGCGCACCCGGGTGAGGGTGCGGCCCGCCTCCACCGCCTTGCTCACCTGGAAATGGTGATCGGCAGCGGCGGCCACCAGCGGCTGATGGGTCACACAGAACACCTGGCGCTCGGCAGCCAGCTGGCGCAGCAGCGCGGCGATGGCGCCACTCACGCGGCCGCTCACGCCGCTGTCGATTTCATCGAACAGCAGGGTGACACCCGGATCCGCCGCCGCCAGGCAGGTTTTCAGCGCCAGCAGGAAGCGGCTCATCTCGCCACCGGAGGCCACTTCCCGCAGGGGAGCCAGCGGCTGGCCAGGGTTGGCGGAGAACAGAAAGGTGACCGCATCGGCCCCCTCCTCCGCCGGGGGCGTCGGCTCGATCGCCACCGAAAAGCGCACATCGGCCAGGCCCATCGGCCGCAGCGAGGCCGTCAGCTGCTCCTCCAGCTGCCGCGCCGCCCGCTGCCGCTGGGCGCTGAGCTGGCTGCAGGCCTGATCCCGCAGCAGGCGGGCCTGCTGCTCCTCGGCCTCAAGAGCTTCGAGGGCGGCGGCAGCCCCACCGCTGAGGCGCATGCGTAGCTGGTCGCGTTGCTCGATCAGCCCCGCCAGATCGCGGCCGTGGCGGCGCTCCAATCCCTTGAGCAGGGCCAGCCGCTCCTGCACCGCTTCCAGGCTGGAGGGATCGCTGTCGAGGGCACCGCCATAGCGCTCCAGGTCGCGGGCCAGGTCCTGCACATGCTGCAGTGCTTCGCCAAAGCGCTCCAACAGGGGCCCGAGGCTGGCGTCGAAGCCGGCCAGCTGTTGCAGCACCTGTTCGCAGGCGGCCAGATGATCGAGCGCTGCCGGGGCCTCTTCGGCCCCTTCCACCAGCCGGCCCAGCAGCAGCATCACCCCTTCCTGCAGCCGCACCGCATGGGCGAGGCGGTCCTGGTCCTGCTGCAGCCGCAGGCGTTCGTTGGGGTCGTCGAGGGCGGCAGCCTCCAGGGCCTCGAGCAGCTGGCAGGCCTCCTGCCGTTCCCGCTCCAGCCGGTCGCGGTCCGCCCGCGCCTGCTCCAGGCGAGCGGCCGCCTGGCGCCAGCTGCGCACCGCCTGCCGCACCGGCCCCAGGCAGGTGGCCAGCGCGTCACCACCGCAGCGGTCCAGCCATTGACGCTGCTGGCCGGGACGGGCCAGTTCCTGGGTCTGACCCTGCACGGTGAGGTCCAGCAGCAGGGGCCGCAGCTCCAGCAGCTGCTGGCGGTTCACCACCACGCCGTTGATGCGACTGCGGCTCTGGATGCGCTCAACGTTGCTGCGCCATTCGCGGCTGAGCACCAGGTCCACCGGTGGGTTAGCAGGTTCGTCTCCGTTCTGATCGAGGCCATCGGATCCGGGACCGGCAAGCTGCTGATCCAGCTGCTGCTGCTGCAGCCAGGCCTGCACCGGCGCGGTGGTGGTGAACTGGGCTTCGATCAGGCTCCGCTCGGTGCCCTTGCGCAGCAGGCGCACGCCGGAGCCGCCGCCCAGCAGGGCATCGAGGGCATCGAGCAGCAATGACTTGCCGGCACCGGTTTCACCGGTGAGCACGGTGAAGCCCGTGGAGAACTCCAGCTCCAGGCTCTCCACCAGCGCGATGTTCTCGAGGCGCAGTCCCGTGAGCACCCGGTGCCTCAGCCGTCTGCCCGACCGTAGCGACGCTGAGATTCGTTTAGAAGGGGTTGATCGATCTGCCCCGTGATGGTTCGCTCCGACCATGTGAGCACCCCTGCGGAGCTCAGCGACTTCATCGAAGCCGCCGGCCTGCTCAGCTACGACCCGGCGGCGATCACCCGCCTCTACGCCGGTCACCCCCGGCGTCTGCTGCTGCGGCTCTGGCAGACCCTGATGCCCATCAGTCTGTTCCTGGTGGGTGTGGCCGTCGATCGCTTCACCGGTCTGCTCAGCAACCCCGACCGGGCCCGGGAGCGGGCGCGCGAATGCGCCCAGCTGCTGGTGGCGCTCGGTCCCGCCTTCATCAAGGCCGGCCAGGCCCTCTCCACCCGGCCCGACATCGTGCCGCCGGTGCTGCTGGAGGAGCTGGCCCAGCTGCAGGATCAATTGCCCGGTTTCGACGGTGCACTGGCCATGGCCTGCATCGAAGAAGATCTGGGTGCGTCCGTCTCCGAGATCTACGCCCAGCTCGATCGCGAGCCGATCTCCGCCGCTTCACTCGGCCAGGTGCATAGGGGCACGCTCAAGGACGGCCAGGCGGTGGCGGTGAAGGTGCAGCGCCCTGGTCTGCGCGAGCAGATCACGCTCGATCTCTACATCGTGCGCAACATCGCCGCCTGGATCAACCGGAATGTAGGCCTGGTGCGCAGCGATCTGGTGGCCCTGATCGATGAACTGGGCAAGCGGGTATTCGAGGAGATGGATTATCTCAACGAAGCCAGAAACGCCGAAACCTTTGCCAGGCTCCACCAGCACAACCCGAACATCGCCGTACCGGCCATCTATCACGAGGCCACCAGCCGCCGCGTGCTCACGATGGAGTGGATCGATGGGGTGAAACTCACCAATCTGGAGGCGGTGCGCTCGCTCGGCATCGACCCCGACCACATGGTGCAGATCGGCGTGAACTGCAGCCTGCAGCAACTGCTGGAGCACGGCTTTTTCCACGCCGATCCCCACCCCGGCAATCTGCTGGCCCTACCGGATGGCCGCCTGGCTTACCTGGATTTCGGCATGATGAGCGAGGTGAGCCGCGAATCGCGCACCGGGCTGATCCAGGCGGTGGTGCACCTGGTGAACCGCAACTTCTCAGCCCTCTCCACCGATTTCGTGCAGCTCGGTTTTCTGGGCGAAGAGGTGAATCTGGAGCCGATTGTGCCGGCGTTCGAATCGGTGTTTGGCCAGGCCCTGGAGATGGGAGTGAGCCGGATGGATTTCAAGGCGGTCACCGACGATCTCTCCGGGGTGATGTACCGCTTCCCCTTTCAGGTTCCGCCTTACTACGCCCTGATCATCCGCTCGCTGGTCACGCTGGAAGGCATTGCCCTGAGTGTGGATCCGGAGTTCAAGATTCTTGGTGCGGCCTACCCTTACTTCGCTCGCCGGCTGATGGAGGATCCGGATCCGGATCTGCGCCGCAGCCTGCGCGAGATGCTCTTCGATGGTGAGGAGTTCCGTTGGCAGCGGCTGGAAAATCTGATCAGCAGCGCCTCCCTCCAGGATCAGCTGGATGTGGAGGGTCTGCTGGATCAGGTGCTCGATTTCCTCTTCTCGCCCAAGGGAGGCATGCTGCGCCAGCAGCTGGTCGATGCGATGGTCGACCGGCTCGATGCGCTTGGCTGGCGGGCCGTGCAGGCGATGGGGCGGCGGCTGCCGAAACGGCTCCAGCCACCGGGCCTGCGGGGCATGGAGCGGATGAGTGTGATCGACGCCCAGTTGCTGGATCTTGAACCCGTGCAGCAACTCCTGGTGGTGCTGCGCGATGTGCCGGGCTTCGAACCCCGTCTGCTGCTGCGCCGGCTGCCACGGTTGCTGGCGGAACCCGACCTGCGCCGCATGGGGCTGCAGCTGGCCCAGGGGTTGGCGGAGCGGGGGGTGGTGCGCCTGCTGCGCGACGTGCTGGTGGCGCCGGAAACCCGTCGAGCCGCTGGAATGGCACCGGTCGGCAGCTTCTAGGATCAGCGTCCAGCCAGGGAGTTTCAGTTGCGCATCCGCCCCAACGTCCTGGGGGTCCTGCTCGGGCTCTCGCTGAGCACGGCCGCTCCGAGTCTTCAGGCGGCCGAGCAACTGGTTTTCGTCAGCGGCGCCTTCCGGCGCTCGATCCCGGTCGCTGATCTCGACCATCTGGCCGCCACCGGCCAGGCACGCGGCCTGCTGGCCGACGTGCTCAAGATCGGCCGCCAGAAGCCGGAAGATGTGGCACGGCTGCTGAACCAGAAGATCACTCTGCCGCTGGTGCTCACCAGCCGCCTGCTGTCCACCCGCATCGGCGAGGCGATCCTGCAGCGCCTGGCGGGCATCTTCGCGCCGTTGCGGGCACCGGGCACCGGCGTTCCGGCGCTCCGCTCCGCCCTGATCATCGGCATCAGCAACGGCAACGGCACCCTCACCCCCACCGGCTTTCTGAGGGCCTACCCCGCCAACGAGCTGGCGATCAACATCCCGGCCCTGCTCAGCCTGGTGGGCAAAACCAATTCGATCACCGATCTGGTGCGGTTCTTCTCCGAATCCCCGCTTGACGGCCTGCGGGAGGGCAATGAACGGCCCTCCGGCCCCCCGGCGCCGTCCACCAGCCCTCCAGCCAGCGCACCCGGCCAACCGCCCGCCAGCGCACCCGATGCCAAGGGCTCCTGAATCGCTCCAGGCCCCAAGGCCAGCTCTCAGGGCGTGAAGCCCTCTCGGCGCTTCTTAACCGCCGCGTAGATTCGCCACAGCCTGCTCCGTCGCGCCCGTGCCGCTGCTCTCTGCCCTCAGGCGCCTGGGCGCGAAGCCCACGCTGCAGGACTGGCCGGGGCTGATCGAGGCCTACCGCCCCTGGCTGCCGGTGAGCGACCGCACGCCGGTGATCACGCTGCGCGAAGGCGCCACCCCGCTGATCCCCGCCCCGGCGATTGCGGCGCGCGTGGGACGTGGCGTGAAGGTGTTCCTCAAGTACGACGGCCTCAACCCCACCGGCAGCTTCAAGGACCGGGGGATGACGATGGCCGTGAGCAAGGCGCGCGAAGCCGGCGCTGAAGCGGTGATCTGCGCGAGCACCGGCAACACCTCCGCCGCGGCCGCGGCCTATGCCAAGCGCGGTGGCATGCGCGCCTTCGTGCTCATCCCCGATGGCTACGTGGCCCAGGGAAAGCTGGCCCAGGCGCTGATGTACGGCGCCGAGGTGCTGGCGGTGAAGGGAAACTTCGACCGGGCGCTGGCGATCGTGCGCGAGGTGGCCGACAGCTACCCCGTCACCCTGGTCAATTCCCTCAACCCCTTCCGGCTGCAGGGCCAGAAGACGGCCGCCTTCGAGGTGGTCGATGCGCTTGGCGATGCCCCCGACTGGCTGTGCATCCCGATGGGCAATGCCGGCAACATCAGCGCCTACTGGATGGGCTTCCAGGAGTACCGGCAGGCCGGGCACAGCCAGCGGCTGCCCCGGATGATGGGCTTCCAGGCCAGCGGCTCCGCCCCCCTGGTACTGGGCCACACGGTGGAGCAACCGGACACCATCGCCACGGCGATCCGCATCGGCAACCCGGCCAACCGCGAGAAGGCACTGGCGGTGCGTGAGCAGAGCAACGGGGCCTTCCATGCGGTCACCGATCAGGAGATCCTGGAGTCCTACAAGCTGCTGGGCCGGGAGGAAGGGGTGTTCTGCGAACCCGCCAGCGCCGCTTCGGTGGCCGGCCTGCTGCAGCGGGCAGCGGAGGTGCCGGCAGGAGCCACGGTGGTCTGTGTGCTCACCGGCAACGGCTTGAAGGATCCCGGCACCGCGATCGATCACAGCGACGGCGCCTTCCATGCCGGCCTGGCGCCGGAGGTGGACGTGGTCGCCAAGGTAATGGGCTTCTGAGACCAGGGCTGAAGCCCATCTGATCAACCAGGAGCCCCCGCCCACGGCCTTTCGTGGACGGGGGTTTTTGGCGTTCGGGCACGGACAGCGCCGCTGGAGAGCCCTGAAGCGGCCAGAAGCGTGGCGTTTTGATGTCGGCCGGTGAATAGACCGTCCCAGGGAAAAACAGGGGGCCAGCGGTGGAAAAGTGCGGCTGAATCTGGGCCCCGAACAGAGCGTTGGTTTTCCTCAGGCAGGGAAAACGTGGAAAAGGGGAAAACGGGCGGTTTCCGTCAGCGGTTCTCCCCATGCCTGTTGAGCCAGATCCCTTGCTGCAACTAGCTTTCTGAGTTTCTCCCCGATTTCCACACCCCCTACGACTACGGCTGTTTTTCTCTTTTTTCTGAAAGAGAGAACTTCCGTAGAAGGATCGCGGAAAACGGGCGTGGAAAAGGGCGCTGACGGTCGTCCGCCGTTGCGGATCGCCCCGGCTTGTGGAAGCGTGGTGGGGCCCGAAAAGGGCATCCCACCCGGAGTCTCGAAACGATGAAGCTGGTCTGCTCCCAGGCGGAACTGAGCGCCAGCCTTCAGTTGGTCAGCCGCGCAGTGGCGGCCCGGCCGACCCATCCGGTGCTGGCCAACGTGCTGCTCACCGCCGATGCCGGCACCGGCCGGTTGAGCCTTACCGGCTTCGATCTCAATCTCGGCATCCAGACGAGCCTGCCTGCGGCGGTGGAAACCAGCGGCGCGATCACGCTGCCGTCCCGCCTGTTCGGCGAGATCGTTTCCCGGCTCTCCGCCGACAGTCCGATCACCCTGGAGTGCCCCGAAGGCCAGGAGCAGGTGGAGCTCACCAGCTTCTCCGGCAGCTACCAGATGCGCGGGCTGTCGGCGGAGGATTTTCCCGACCTCCCATTGGTGCAGACCGGCGCTCCGATCCGGCTGGAAGCGGACGCGCTGATCAAGGGCCTGCGCGCCACCCTGTTCGCCAGCAGCCCGGATGAGGCGAAGCAGTTGCTCACCGGCGTGCATCTCGGCCTGGAGCACGACGGTCTCGAATGCGCCGCCACCGACGGCCACCGCCTCTCGGTGCTGCGTCTCGACAATGCGGCGGCCGCTGCTGCCGGTGCGGGCCCCGGTAACGGCGCAACGGATGCGGAAGAGGCGCCGAGCTTTGCGGTCACGGTGCCGGCCCGCTCCCTGCGCGAACTGGAGCGCCTGCTGTCCTCCCGCCAGTCGCAGGAGCCGGTGAGCCTGTTCAGCGAACGCGGGCAGGTGGTGTTCGTCTGGGCGGATCAGGTGCTCACCAGCCGCAGCCTCGACGGCACCTATCCCAACTACGGCCAGCTGATTCCCGCCTCCTTCAGCCGCACGCTCGAGCTCGACCGCCGCGCCTTCGTCAACGCCCTGGAGCGGGTGGCCGTGGTGGCCGATCAGCACAACAACGTGGTGAAGCTGAGCAGCGACCCATCCGCCGACATCCTGCGCATCAGTGCCGACGCCCAGGATGTGGGCAGCGGCTCGGAATCCTTGCCGGCGCTTGTGAAAGGGGACGCGATCGAGATCGCCTTCAATGTGCGCTACGTGCTCGATGGCCTCAAAGCGATGACCGCCGACCGGGTCGAGCTGCGCTGCAATGCCCCCACCACGCCCGCCGTGCTGGCGCCGCTGGAGGATCCGAGCTTCACCTACCTGGTGATGCCCGTGCAGATCCGCAGCTGATGCCGTGAGCCTTCCCGCTCAGCTGCTGCTCTCCGACCTGCTGCGCCTGCGGGTGCGCTGCGATCAGGGCCTCGACCACGGCCCCGGACTGATGGGCTGGATGCACCCGCCGGTGCACCGCCTGCTCGGCTGGGCCAGCAAACCCTCCGCCTTCGGCACCCGCCGGCTTGTCTGGCGCCTCGACCAGCTGCGCGGCCTCGGTGAACTGGAGGCATTGGTGCTGGGCGAACCGGCCGTCACCGATCCGGCCACGCTCGAACGCCTGCCCACGCTGTTCGATGCCGCCCTGACCGGCGCTGGGGGTTCCGTGCTGGGCACAGTGGCGGATGCGGCCGTGGAGCTGCGCAGTGGGCGCATCCTGCACTACCTGGTGTCGCGCAGCGATCCGCGCCTGCCGGGCACCAGCCGCTGGCGCCTCACTCCCGATCGGATCGTCGATCAGCAGCCCGGCCAGGTGCTCACCGGCCTCGGCGGCCTCGACGACCTGCCGCTGGCCAAGGCCAGTGTGCGGCAGGAGTTTCTGCGCCGCTCACGCCGCTGGCGGGATCAGGTGGGTCAGGAGACCACCCGGATCAGGGATCAGTTCCAGGAGGTGGGCGGACGCTTCGAGGAACGGCTGGAAGGCTGGCTGGAGGAACCCCCCTGGCAGGAGCCCCAGCGGGACGGTCCGCCCTGGCAGGACGCCGATTCCGGCCGCCGTCAACCGGACGGCGACCCGCTGGACGACTGGGACGACGACGATCGTCTAGAGGATCGCGACGACGGGCCCAGGGCCTGGGACTCGCCTGAGGACGATCCGGAGCTCGAACCGGACACGGACCGCTACCGTCGGACCCAGCCTGTCAGCGAGGGACCGTCCCGGCGGGGCAGCCGCTACGACAGCGACACGGACCCCTGGGTCTGAACCCGCCGATCCCCCGGCGGCCGTGGGCGCTCGCTCGGCCAGACTGCGCTTTCCTGCCTGCGGCCGCCTGGTGTCCTCCCCCTCCTTTCCGCTTGCCGAAGCTCTGCGCAAGGAGGGCCTCAGCCAGGCGGACTACGACGAGATCGTGCGGCGGCTGGGCCGGTCACCGAACCGCGCCGAGCTGGGCATGTTCGGGGTGATGTGGTCGGAGCACTGCTGTTACCGCAACTCCCGCCCCCTGCTCGGCCAGTTCCCCACCACCGGGCCGCGCATCCTGGTGGGGCCCGGTGAGAACGCCGGCGTCGTCGACCTGGGCGAGGGTCAGCATCTGGCCTTCAAGATCGAAAGCCATAACCACCCTTCGGCCGTGGAGCCCTTCCAGGGTGCGGCCACCGGTGTGGGCGGCATCCTGCGCGACATCTTCACCATGGGCGCGCGCCCGATCGCGCTGCTCAATGCCCTGCGCTTCGGTCCGCTGGAGGATCCCCGCAATGTGGGGCTGATGGAGGGCGTGGTGGCCGGCATCGCCCATTACGGCAACTGCGTCGGTGTGCCGACGGTGGGAGGGGAGGTGGCCTTCGATCCCAGCTACAGCGGCAACCCGCTGGTCAACGCCATGGCCCTGGGGCTGATGGAAACCGACGAGATTGTGCGTTCGGGTGCGGCGGGCGTGGGCAATCCGGTGGTCTACGTGGGCAGCACCACCGGCCGGGATGGCATGGGCGGGGCCAGTTTTGCCTCCGCCGAGCTCACCGAAGCCTCCCTCGATGACCGCCCGGCGGTGCAGGTGGGGGATCCCTTCCTGGAGAAGGGGCTGATCGAGGCCTGCCTGGAAGCCTTCCAGAGCGGCGATGTGGTGGCCGCCCAGGACATGGGCGCCGCCGGCCTCACCTGCAGCTGCTCGGAGATGGCTGCCAAGGGGGGCGTGGGTGTGGAGCTCGATCTCGACCGCGTGCCGGCCCGCGAAGACGGCATGACTGCCTACGAGTTCCTGCTGTCGGAATCGCAGGAGCGCATGTTGTTCGTGGTGCGTCAGGGCCGCGAGCAGCCGCTGATGGAGCGCTTCCGCCGCTGGGGCCTGCAGGCCGCGGTGGTGGGCCGCGTGGTGGCCGAGAACGTGGTACGGGTGCTGCAGCACGGCGCGGTGGCCGCCGAAGTGCCGGCCAATGCCCTGGCCGACGACACCCCGATCAACCACCACGAGCTGCTCGCTGCCCCGCCCGCCGAGATCCAGGCCCACTGGCAGTGGAGCGAGGCCCAGCTGCCGCCCGCCGACACCGCCGGGATTACCCCGGCGGGCCAGTCACCGCTCAGCTGGAACCAGGTGCTGCTGGCCCTGCTCGACACGCCCACGATCGCGAGCAAGCGCTGGGTGTACCGCCAGTACGACCACCAGGTGCAGGGCAATACCGTGATGCCCCCCGGCGGCGCCGACGCGGCCGTGGTGCGGCTTCGGCCTCAGCAGGGGCCTGGCTCGTTGCTGCCGGCCCAGCGCGGCGTGGCGGCGGTGGTGGATTGCCCCAACCGCTGGGTGGCCCTTGATCCGCAGCGGGGCGCGATGGCGGCGGTGGCCGAAGCGGCCCGCAACCTCAGCTGCGTGGGGGCCGAGCCGTTGGCCGTGACCGACAACCTCAATTTCCCTTCCCCCGACCACCCCACCGGCTACTGGCAGCTGGCGATGGCCTGCCGCGGCCTGTCGGAGGCCTGCGCCGCGCTCGGTACACCGGTCACCGGCGGCAACGTCTCCCTCTACAACGAGACCCGCCTGCCCGACGGGCGCCTGCAGCCGATCCATCCCACCCCCGTGGTGGGGATGGTGGGTCTGGTGCCCGATCTTGCCCGTGTCACCGGCCAGGCCTGGCGCGCGGCCGGTGATGCCATCTGGCTGCTGGGTGTGCCGCTGGCGGGCGACGATGACGCCGACGAGCGGTTCGGGCTGGCGGCCAGCGGCTACCTGGAGTGGATCCACGGGCTCAGCACCGGCCGGCCGCCGCGCACCGACCTGGCGCTGGAGCTGGCGGTGCAGGCTCTGCTGCGGCAGGCGATCGCCCAGGGGGTGGTGACTGCCGCCCACGATCTCAGCGACGGCGGCCTGGCGGTGGCGGCGGCCGAATGCTGTCTCGCCTCGGGTCTGGGCGCGCAGCTGGAGTTGCCGGCGGGCACGGCCCGGGCCGACCGGCTGCTGTTCGCCGAGGGCGGCGCCAGGGTGCTGGTGAGCGTGCCGCCGGCCCAGGCCCAGGCCTGGCAGGCGTTGGTGGAGCAGGCGCCGCTGAGCGGTGCCGCCGGCTCGCCGCCAGCCTGCCAGCGGTTGGGCCAGGTGCAGGCTGAGGCGCTGCTGAGCATCGAGCGGGGCGGCACGACGTTGCTGGCGCAGCCGCTCGATGTGTTGGGGCTGGCTTACGAGCAGGGGATTCCCCGCCGCTTGGCCGGCGGGGCCTGAGGCAGACTGTCAACGCAGTCGGTCAGTGGTCAGGCCTGTGGTTCGCGCGCACCCCAGGCAGCACCCCTCCCCGTCACCGTCCGGCCCCCATGGCGCCAGCTCGCCTGCGCTGGGTGACGGGTCCAAACACGCACAAGCCATGACCGCTCCTGCCGTGGCTGCTGAACCCGGTGCAGCAGCAGCGGCGGCAGAGCGTCCCGATCGCATGGAGGAGGCCTGCGGCGTGTTCGCCGTCTATGCCACCGGCCAGCCGGTGGCGAACCTCACCTACTTCGGCCTCTACGCGCTGCAGCACCGGGGGCAGGAGTCGGCTGGGATCGCCGTGTTCAACGGCGCCAAGATCCGGCTCCACAAAGACATGGGCCTGGTCAGCCAGGTGTTCGATCAGGACGTGCTGGAGCGCATGCCAGGCGACCTGGCGATCGGTCACAACCGCTATTCCACCACCGGCAGCAGCCGGGTCTGCAACGCCCAGCCGGTGGTGCTGATGACCCGCCTCGGGCCCTTCGGCCTGGCGCACAACGGCAATCTGGTCAACGCCAACGAGTTGCGCGAGGCCCTCGACCATCTCGCCGGTGAATTCACCTCCACCACCGATTCGGAGCTGATCGCCTTCGCGCTTCAGG
Source organism: Synechococcus sp. MW101C3 (assembly GCF_002252635.1). Taxonomy (NCBI): domain Bacteria; kingdom Bacillati; phylum Cyanobacteriota; class Cyanophyceae; order Synechococcales; family Synechococcaceae; genus Synechococcus; species Synechococcus sp. MW101C3. The sequence continues at coordinate 133,918 of NZ_NQKX01000004.1, read as the reverse complement.
AGGCCGTGGATGGAGGTCTGGGCTGGAGCGCCGCGATCCGTCAGGCCGCCGGCCGCTGCCGCGGCGCCTTCAGCCTGGCGATCGGCACCCCGGACGGTCTGTTCGCCCTGCGCGATGGCTATGGGGTGCGCCCGCTGGTGTTCGGCCACATGGGCGACAAGCACCAGGGGCAATGGGTGCTCAGCAGCGAAACCTGCGGCCTCGACATCATCGGCGCCTCCTACGACGGCGATGTGGGCCCCGGCGAACTGATTCACTTCCGGGCGGGCGAGCCGGTGCCTGAGCGGGTGCGCTGGATCGAGGAGCCGGCGAAGCTGTGCGTCTTCGAGATGATCTACTTCGCCCGGCCCGACAGCCGCTTCTTCGGCGAATCCCTCTATAGCTACCGCCATCGCATCGGTGAGATGCTGGCGCGCGAATCCGCCGTGGAGGCGGACATTGTGATCGGCGTGCCCGATTCCGGTATCCCTGCTGCCATCGGCTTCTCCAAGGGCAGTGGCATCCCCTTCGCCGATGGGCTGATCAAGAACCGCTATGTGGGCCGCACCTTCATCCAGCCCACCCAGGCGATGCGGGAGGCGGGCATCCGCGTCAAGCTCAATCCCCTGCCGGATGTGCTCTCCGGCAAGCGGGTGATCGTGATCGACGACTCAATCGTGCGCGGCACCACCAGCCGCAAGCTGGTGATGGCGCTGCGGGATGCGGGCGCCACCGAAGTGCACATGCGCATCAGTTCGCCGCCGGTCACCCATCCCTGCTTCTACGGCATCGACACCGACAACCAGGAGCAGCTGATCGCTGCCCGGCTCACCCTTGAAGAGATCACAGCCCACCTCGGCGTCGATTCGCTCGCCTATCTCAGCCAGGAGGGAATGCTGGAGGCCGCCCACGACCATTCCTCCCATTTCTGCACCGCCTGCTTCGATGGCAACTACCCGATTCCCATGGACGACGCCGTCCGCTCCAGCAAGCTGATGCTGGAGCCCTCAGGCCTGGCGGCCACCAAGCCCTGAGCCTTGCTGCCGGGGCCCTGAGGATCAGCAGGTCAGCTCAGCCCTCGGAAATCAGTTGATCAGTGGCACCAGGGCCTGCACGCTGTCGCCGGCCGCCAATGGCTGCGGCAGTTCGCCGGGTTCGTCGGGGTTCTGGGCCGAAAGGGTGGCTGGATCGAGGCGGAAGCTGCGGGTCGGGCTCAGCACCACCCCCAGGGTGGACGTTCCGCACACCTGCAGGTCCACCAGGGCGTCGCTGCGATCGAGGAAGCGCAGGCCGATCTGGCCCAGCTCGCCCCGCTGGCACCGCCGCAGACTCTCCAGCCGCAGGCGCTTGATCCGTCCCAGGCGGCTGGCCAGCACCACGTCCTGATCCGAGCGGGGGGCGCAGGCACCGGCAATCGTCTCGCCGGGCAGCAGCCGCAGCAGCAGGGGGCCCTGGGCCGCCCGCCCCATCAGCGGCACGTCGGCGTCCGTCAGCTGCAGGCGCAGCAGGCGCCCGGAGCTGCTGCCCACCACCAGGTCCTGGTCGTCGCTGCAGGGCACCACACGGCGCAGCACCACGCCGTCCTTCAGCTTGAGCACGGTGGCGGCACGGCCGGACAGCTCGAGAAACGCGTCGATCGGCAGCCGCTTGAAACGGCCGTCGCTGCTCAGCAGGCCCAGGCTGCCCTCGGGTTGTGCCGGGAGTGGCAACACCTGAATGATCGGGTCATCGAGCAGGCTCTCGGGCAGGAACTTCTCCAGGCCGCCCTGCTGCTGTCCGGCATACTCCCAGCGCAGCAGGGCCACCCGCCCACCGGCGCTGAAGGCCAGCACGGCCGGTTTATCGCTCACCGCCAGGATCAGCCGCGCCGGGGACGGGTGCTCACCCAGCGGGGCGCCCTCCTCCAGATGCAGGCGGCCGAGCAGCTGGGGGCCCACGATCCGCACCTGGCCATCGGCCTGGATCAGCAGGCGACCATCGCCGGGCAGGGCGTCGAGGGCCTGCTGCCGCTGCAGCTCGGTGGTGGGTCGGGTGGCAGCGGCACGCTGTGCCACCAGGGCATCGCCGCCGGCCACCAGACGCGTGCGCCGGGGTGTGGCATAGCGCTTCTTCAGGCTTTTCAGCTCCGCCACCATGGCGTCGAGCAGGGCCTGGCGGTCGTCGAGCAGGTGCCGCAGCCGCTCCCGTTCCTGTGCCAGCTCAGCGGCCTCCTGCCGCAGGCCGTCCTGCTCCAGGCTGGTGAGGCGCCGCAGCGGCATGGCCAGCACCGCCTCGGCCTGCCGTTCGCTCAGATCGAAGTGGACCTGCAGGCTCGCCTTGGCCGTGGCGGCATCCTTGGCCGCCTGGATCCGGGCAATCACCTCCTGCAGGGCATCGAGCGCCCGGATCAGACCCTCCACCACCTCCAGCCGGTCTTCGGTGCGGCGCAGGGCGTGGTTGGTGCGCCGGATCAGGGTGTGTTCCCGGTACTCCAGGAAATGGTTAAGGATCTGCCGCAGGCTCAGCTGCAGCGGCTGGCCGTGGACGAGCGCCAGCATGATCGCCCCGAAATTGCTCTGCAGGGCCGTGCGGCGTTGCAGTTCGGCCAGCACCTTGGCGGGCTCCCCGTCGCGGCGCACCTCCACCACCACCCGCATGCCATCGCGGTCGCTCTCGTCGCGGATGTCGGCGATGCCACCGATCTTGCCGTCGTTGACCTGCTCCGCCAGCTTCTCGATCCAGCCCGCCTTGCTCAGCTGGTAGGGGAGTTCGGTGATCACCACGGCGCCGCGGCGGTGGCGCCCCTTGCCGGGCTGCACCTCCTCGATGTGGGCCACCCCCCGCATCGGGATGCTGCCGCGGCCGTTCAGGTAGGTGTCGCGCACGCCGCTGCCGGTGAGCACTTCGCCGCCGGTCGGAAAGTCGGGGCCGGGGACCAGTTCGAGCAGTTTGTCGTCGCTGAGATCGGGCTTGCGGATCAGCGCGATCAGGGCGTCCACCACTTCGCCCAGGTTGTGGGGCGGAATGCTGGTGGCCATGCCCACGGCGATGCCGGAGCAGCCGTTCAGCAGCAGGAAGGGCAGCTGCGCGGGCAGCACGGTCGGTTCCTGCTGGGAGGAATCGAAGTTGGGGGCGAAATCAACCGTGTCGTTGCCGATTTCATCGAGCAACCCCTGATTGGCGATCGGTGCCAGGCGCGTTTCCGTGTAGCGCATCGCCGCTGGCGGGTCGTCGTCGACCGAGCCGAAGTTGCCGTGGCCATCGAGCAGCGGATGGCGGCTGGCGAAGGTCTGCACGAGGCGTACCAGCGCGTCGTAGACGGCCTGGTCGCCATGCGGGTGGTACTTGCCGAGCACATCACCCACCACCCGGGCGCATTTTCGGTAGGGCCGGTCCGGGGTGAGACCCAGCTCGTGCATGGCGAACAGGATGCGCCGCTGCACGGGCTTGAGGCCATCGCGCACATCCGGCAGGGCCCGGCCCACGATCACGCTCATCGCGTATTCGAGGTACGACCGCTGCATCTCCTGATGCAGGGAGATCGGTTGGACGCGCTCCTCTGCCATCCGGTTCGGGGGTCTGGGGGCGGAAGGGGCTCAGCCTACAGATGCTGCCTGGCGGGCCCAGCTGCTGGTGGCTGCTCAGGTGGAGGGTTCTTCTTCCGTCTCCATGGTCCCTGAGGCATTGGCATTGGCCCTGTCCACAGCGGCCTTCAGGTCGGGATGGCTGAGCAGGGTCTTGGTGCTGGCACGCAGGCGGGGCCCCCAGAGTTGTTCTTTCTGATAGGCGTCAAGCACGTAGTTGGGTTCGATCGCCAGGGCCTCGCTGGCGAGCCTCCGCGCTTCGCTCTGTCCGTCCGGGGCGGCGGAGAGGCCGGCTGCCAGCGCCAGCATCGGTTCCGCCGCCTTGGCGTTGATCTGCAGGGCCTGGCGCCAGCGTTCGATCGCCTCGCCGCGGCGGCCCAGCTCATAGAGCACCAGCCCCTGGTTGTTGATCGCCTCCCAGAAGCCCTTGCGCAGCCCGGAGGCACGCTCAAAGGCCAGCAGGGCCCCCTGGGGGTTGTTGAGCAGCAGCTGGGCGTTGCCGAGATCGAAGTGGGCGCCAGCGTTGCGCCCATCCAGCCGCAGGCCCTGCTCCAGCAGCCCCACCGCCTGCTGCGGCTGACCATCGCGCAGGGCCAGGGAGCCTTCGGCGAACCAGATGCCGGGGTTGCGTGGATCGAGCTGCTTGGCCCGCGCCAACGAAGCCGATGCCTGCTTGCTCTGGTTGCTGCGCAGCTGGGCTTCCGCCAGCAGCACCCAACCGCGCGGGTCGCCAGGCAGCAGCTGCACGGTGAGGGCCGCCAGACGGGCCGCATCCTCCGCTTGGCCCAGGCGCAGCAGGCGGCTGGCCGCCTGGGCGATGCCCAGCCCTGCCGCTTCCAGCTCCGCGGTCTGCGGCACATAGGCGTAAGGGACCAGCGCGAAGGCCGGCGGCACCGACCCTGCCAGAACGGAAAACGTGAACGGTGCTGCCGTAAGACTCGCCAACCAGCGCGGGGCCATGCCGGGCGTTCCATTCCAGAACTCACTCTAGAGCGGCGGTTCTTGACTTCTGCAGGCGAATGGCCTCTCTTTTTCAGGCGGGCACTGTCAGCTGGCAGGGCCGGGCGTGCCCAGCCTCAGCATCGCCCGCAGGTTGCGCCGCCACATCCACGGCTTGATGCGGCGCAGGGCCGAGGCCCGCAGCCGCTCATCCCAGTCGTCGTCACTCCACTGCAGCGCCTCCTCCGGCTGCAGGTCGAGCATCCAGGCGCGCGGCTGCAGGTCGGGATCGCTGGACACGGGCAGGTTCTGGTCGTTCCAGGGGCAGACGTCCTGGCAGATGTCGCAGCCGGCCACCCAGGGAGCCATGGCGGCGCTGATCGCCGGCGGCAGCTGCGGCTCGCGGCTTTCGATCGTGTGGAAGGCGATGCAGCGCCGCGCGTCCACCACGAACGGCTCGGTGATGGCGCCGGTGGGGCAGGCGTCGATGCAACGGCTGCAGCGCCCGCATAGTGGCTCGGCCGGAGCATCCGCAGGCAGCTCCAGCGTGGTGAGCAGATGGCCGATCAGGAACCAGGAGCCCCGGCGGGGGTGGATCAGGTTGGCGTGTTTGCCGATCCAACCCAGGCCGGCCTGCTCGGCCCAGGCCTTGTCCAGCAGGGGAGCGCTGTCGACACAGGCCCGCCAGCGCACCTCCGGAGCCTGTTGCTCCAGCCAGCGGCCCAGCTGGCGCAGGCGGCTGTCGATCACCCGGTGGTAGTCGCGACCCCAGCCGTAGCGGGCGATCGCCGGCCGGCCGGGGGTGCGGATCGCGGCCACGTTGTAGTTGAGCCCCACCGCCAGCAGGCTGCGAACCCCAGGCAGCAGCCGCTGGATTTCCGCCCGGCGCGGATCGGCCATCCAGTCCATCGAGGCGTGGTGGCCTGCGGCCAGCCAGCGCTGCAGGGCCGCCGTGCGCAGCTGCATCCTTTCATCCGGCTCGGCGACGCCCAGCCCCACGGGGGCGAATCCCAGCAGCAGGGCCTGCTGTTTGAGGGCTGCCGCCAGGGCTGCGGGAGACAGGCGTTCCTGGTCGGGCTTAGATCCCACCCGTACAGTTGCGCATCACCGTCATTCTGCTGTGATCTCCGCCTCTTCCGGACGTTTCGGCGTGCTGCTGCGCTGGCTCGGTCTCACCCTGGTGGTGCTGCTGGCCCTGCAGCTCACCTCCGTGATCCTGATCGGCAGCTGGGAGGATCCCACCTTCCAGCAGCTGCTGGTGGAACGGCTGATCAGCCAGGCACCGATGGCGCTGGTGGGTCTGCTGCTGATCCTGCTGGGCTGCCGCCTTGATGTGTCCCACGAGGGCCGCACCCCCCTGCGCTGGGTGGTCACCGTCGTGGCAGCGGTGCTGGCGATCGGCCTGGCTGTGGCAGTGCCGGTCACGGTGAGCGCCGATGGCTCGATCACCGCCCAGACTGAGCAGAGCCTGGCCACCAAGCGTGGCCAGCTGGAGATGGCCAAGCAGCAGAGCACCAATCCCCAGGTGATTGAGCAACTGGTGCGTCAGGCCGAGCAGGCGGGCCAGGTGCCGCCCCAGGCCACGCGTGAGCAGAAGCAGCAGGCGGCGCGCGGCTTCATCGACCGCCAGTTGCAGCAGATGCAGGACCAGCTGAAGCAGGAGGAACGCTCCAGTGTGCTGGCCCTCAACCAGCGCCGTTTCAACGGCACCGCTTCAGCGGTGGTGCTGGCCGTGGCGTTCACGTTGGTGGCACTCGCCGCGGTGCTCTGAGCCTCGGAAGTTCTGTGGCGAGATGGGCCGCCGCTTAACGGCGTCCCTGGTGGCTGGCTAGGTTGAAGTCTGATTTTTGATGTCCGGTCGTTCCGGCCCGCTCTTGGTGCAATCGAATCCCCGCACTGATGAACCCCTGGGGAACCGTCTTCGCCAGGACCTCAAGAACGACCTGATCGCCGGTCTGCTGGTGGTGATTCCACTCGCCACCACGATCTGGCTGGCCACCACGGTGAGCCGCTTCGTGCTCGCCTTTCTCACCACGATCCCGAAGCAATTCAATCCCTTCAATACGCTGAGTCCGCTCCTGCAGGAGTTGATCAATCTCGGCGTGGGTCTGTTGGTGCCGTTGCTCGGCATCCTGCTGATCGGCCTGATGGCCCGCAACATCGTGGGCCGCTGGTTGCTCGATTTCGGCGAAGGCACCCTGCAGCGCATCCCCTTGGCGGGTTCGGTCTACAAAACGCTCAAGCAGCTGCTGGAAACCGTGTTCCGCAGCAACTCCACCCGCTTTCGCCGGGTGGTGCTGGTCGAGTACCCCAGCAAGGGCCTTTTCGCCGTCGGTTTCGTCACCGGTGTACTCGGAGCCGCCATGCAGAGCACGTCCGATCAGCCGATGCTGAGCGTGTTCATCCCCACGGCGCCCAACCCCACCACCGGTTGGTATGCCGTGGTGCCCGAGCAATCCGTCCGCGACCTCGACCTCTCGGTGGAAGATGCCTTCCGCACGATCATTTCGGCGGGGATCGTCAGCCCCGATGATGAGCGCGGTGGTCAGGGCAACCGCAGCTTCTCCAGCCTGCTGGCCCAACTGCGGGCCCCTGTGTTCACCGCCCCCTCCTCCACCAAGGCCTGAGGGGGTTCACCCCTTCTGACGATCCGATGCAGAGTCGCTCCGTTTCCAGAGAACTGGCTTTGTTGATGCTGGGCCAGGTGAGCGATCGCGTTCCCGCCGCCGACCTTTCGCTTGAAGGCCTGTTGCACCAGGCCCTCGCCAGCCTCAGCCAGTGCGTGCGGGAAGCCCTCGACAATGCCGCGCTCGACCTGGAGCAGGCGCAGCAGCAACTGCTCGACAGCGAACTGGTCGATGCCGCCGATCAGGTGGTGCGCGTGCGCGGTCACCTGCAGCGCGGTCTGGCTCACGCCGAGCAGGCGATCAACCGCCTGTCAGCGGGCCTTGAACTGCCGCGCCTGCTGATGCTGGCCGACCAGGAAGATGTGCGCCGCGGCGCGGTGGAGCGGGCGCGGGCTGTGCTCGATCACCGCGAAGACCTCGATCGCCGCCTCGATGAGGTGATGGAGGGCTGGCGGCTGAAGCGCCTGCCGCGCATCGACCGCGACATCCTGCGACTGGCCGCCGTCGACCTCGACACCTTCGGCACGCCGGCGGCCGTGGCCTGCAACGAGGCCGTCGATCTGGCCAACCGCTACAGCGACGAGCAGGGACGGCGGATGATCAACGGCGTTCTGCGGCGGTTCACCACCGCGGCCCCCTGAGGCAGGCATGGTTTTCGACTGGTTCCGGCGCCAATCCGCCCCCCAGCCCGTGGCGGCTCCTGCCCCGTCTACGGCTGAAGCTGAATCCGCTGCACCGACGACGGCCGCTCCCGCTCAGGACGAACGACCCGCCGGTGATCCCTCCACCTCAGATTCCTCCACCCCTGAGCCTTCTGAGGGCGGGTCATCCGCCAGCCAGGAGAGCGCCGGCTCAGCATCTGAAGTTGCTGAGGCTGGCTCCGCTTCTGCTGCTCCAGCCCCTGCCCCTTCTGCCCCGGCCCAAACCGGCGCCCCTGCAGCACCCGCCGTCGATCAGGACGCTCTTGCCTGGGCGCGCGAGGCCTATGCCCGGCTGAAGGCCCAGCAGGATGCGGCCAGGCAAAAGGAGCCCCCCGCCGAGTTGCAGGCGGTTGCGGCCGAGCAAGGGTCTGGGGCTCTACCCTCCGCTGCCCCGCCTGCGCAGGAGGAACCCGCGCCCGCTCCTGAAGCGGTGCCCCCTCAGCCTCAACCTGAGGCCAGGCTCCAGGCCCCGGCCCCGCCCGCAGCCCCTGCCGCTCCACAGCCGGCGCCCGCACTGTCGCTGCTTGAGCAGGCTGCGGCCCAGCGCCGCGAGCGCCAGCAGGAGTTGCTGGAACGGCCGGAGCCGGAGAGTGCCACCGCCGCCTCCACCGGCGCCACGGTTGCCAGCGCCGCTGCTGCCCCGGCTGCCGACACCGCCGCTCCCCAGCTGGGAGCGTTCGATGAAGCCTTCACCTGGTCGGTGGAGGTGCTGGCGGCCCAGGGCGTGCGCGCCGATCAGGTGTCGCTCGAGGAGATCGACTGGCTGGGCCGGCTGCGGCGCGGTCTGGAGAAGACCCGCCAGGGCTTTGTCAGCCAGATGCTGGAAACCCTCGGGGATGATCCGCTCACCCCGGAGGTGCTTGAGCAGCTCGAAACCCTGCTGCTGCGTGCCGATGTGGGGGTGAAGGCCACCGATCAGGTGCTCGAGGCCCTGCGGCAGCGTCTCAACCAGGAGGTGATGGATCCGGGCGAGGGGCTGCGCTTTCTCAAGGAACAGCTGCGGGGGGTGCTGGAGGCACCGATCCAGGCCAGCGGCACGGCGTTGCTGGCCCCGCAGCGCGATCGCCTGAACGTGTGGTTGCTGGTGGGAGTCAACGGCGTCGGCAAGACCACCACCCTCGGCAAGCTGGCCAACCTGGCGGTGCGCAGTGGCTACAGCTGCCTGATCGCCGCGGCCGACACCTTCCGGGCCGCTGCCGTGCAGCAGGTCACGGTGTGGGGGGAACGCAGCGGGGTTCCAGTGATCGCCAACCCGAGCGCCAACGCCGATCCGGCAGCCGTGGTGTTCGATGCCATCGGTGCCGCCAGTGCCAAGGGCACCGAACTGGTGCTGGTCGACACCGCCGGTCGCCTGCAGACCAAGCACAACCTCATGGAGGAACTCAGCAAGGTGCGCCGCATCGTCGATCGCCTGGCGCCCCAGGCCAGCGTGGAATCGCTGCTGGTGCTCGATGCCAGCCAGGGCCAGAACGGCCTGCGGCAGGCCATGGCCTTCGCCAGTGCCGCCGGCCTCACCGGCGTGGTGCTCACCAAGCTCGACGGCAGTTCCCGCGGGGGCGTGGCCCTGGCGGTGGCCTCCGAGGCCGGCTTGCCGATCCGCTTCGTGGGTGCGGGCGAGGGCATCCGCGACCTCAGGCCGTTCAACAGCTTCGAGTTCGTCGAGGCGCTGCTGGCTGTCTGAGCCGGAGGTGGCGGTGACTGCCCCTCCGCTCGGGGGCGGCTTCTCTGCGCTTCAACCGGTGATGCCAGCCACCCGGTTAGACGCATCACGAGCGCTCAGCGATTAACGCGCACCACTGCTACTCTTCGTTCCCCCGGCCGCTCCCGTGAGCAGTACGCCGCCCTCCCGTGTGCCTCCGCCCCCTCCGCGGGCCCATGGCACCCTGTCGGCATCCGCTTCGCTGAGGCAGCTGCTCGACAGCCTCAGCCGGGAGCAGCGGCGCAACCAGGAGCTGCTGGCGTCGCTGGCTTTTGCCCTGCGCAGTTTCACCAATTTCAACCGCTTTCTGGAGCTGGTGCCCCTGGTCTGCTCCCGGCTGGTGGAGGCGGAGGGCAGCCTGTTGGTGGTGTTTCACGCCGATGGCCGCCTCTGGCGCGAGCAACTGCATGCCTCGCCACCGGAGCGCTGCCGGCATCTGGTGAGCCATCTGGCCGGGCTCAGCGATCAGGATCTGGCCGCCGGCGCCGGCGATGACGCGGTGGTGGCCCAGCTGGATCTGGAGATGCGCCGCCTGCTGGGCCAGGTGCCGATGTTCGGCACTTCGGTGGTGGCCCGCAACCATCAGCGCGGCCGGCTTTATGTGTTCGGCTCCAGTCAGGGCGATGGGCCCAGCTGGAGCGATGTGCACCGGCGCCATGTGCAGCTGGTGGCCGATCTCACCGGCGTCGCGATTGAAAACGAGGTGCTGCAGGAGGACATGCGCCTGCATGAGCGCCTTGATCGCCAGCTCAGCACCGGCGCCGAGATCCAGTCCCAGCTGCTGCCCGATCAGTGCCCCGTGATCGAAGGGGTGGACCTGGCAGCCCGCTGCCGGCCGGCCTTCCGCGTCGGCGGCGACTACTACGACTTCATCCCCACCCGCCCCGAGCTGGTGGGACGGCGCCGTGAAACCGAGCGCTGGGCGCTGGTGATGGGCGATGTGATGGGCAAGGGGATCCCGGCCGGCCTGCTGATGACCCTGCTGAGGGGCATGCTGCGGTCGGAGGTGCTGAGCGGCCACGCGCCGGACCGGATCCTGCGGGATCTCAACCAGCTGGCGCAGGAAGACCTGGCCCATTCGCACCGGTTCGTGACGCTCTTCTATTCCGACTACGACCCGCGCACCCACGTGCTGCGCTACGCCAATGCGGCGCACAACCCGCCGCTGATCTGGCGCCGCCAGGGCCACACGCTCGAACGCCTCGATGCCCCTGGCCTGCTGATCGGCCTGCAGCCCGAGGCCGAATACGGCTGCGAGCGCCTGGTGCTGGAGCCGGGCGACGTGCTCCTGTATTACACCGATGGCGTTACCGAGGCGGCGGGAGTCGGCAATGAACGTTTCGATGAAACCCGGCTGATGCGGGCCTTCGATCGCTCCTGCCGCTCCGGGTTGGGAGCGCAGGGGATTCTCGATCAGCTGTTCACCCGTCTGGATCGTTTTGTGGGCTCCGATCGTCAGCTCCAGGACGACGCCTCGATGGTGGTGCTGAAGGTGCGCGATGAGGTGATGCTGCCGGCACTGCCGGGCTGAAGCCCCTGGCCGCCGGGTGCAAAGCTTTGCCTGACGACAAGCCTCGGCGGACATGGCCACAGAGTCTTCCCCTTCAGCGCGCGGTCGGGGGGTGTCCGGCGGTGCCGACGGCAGCTGGAGCGACCGTTTCGAGGAGGGCCTGCACCCGTCGATCGAGCGCTTCAATGCCTCGATCGGCTTTGATATCGCGCTGCTGCCGCAGGATCTGGACGGTTCGGTGGCCCATGCCCGCATGCTCGGTCGCTGCGGCGTGATCACCACGGCGGAGGCGGAGCGGCTGATCGAGGGGTTGGAACTGGTGCGGGCGGAAGCGGCCGCGGGCGGCTTCAATCCCGGCCTGGAGGCGGAGGATGTCCACTTCGCCGTCGAGCGCCGGCTGATCGCCCTGATCGGTCCGCTCGGCAAGAAGCTGCACACCGGCCGCAGCCGCAACGATCAAGTGGGCACCGATCTGCGGCTCTGGTTGCGGCAGAAGATCGACGGGCTCGATCTGGCTCTGCTGCGGTTCCAGCATGCGCTGCTGGCCCAGGCGGAGCAGCACGTTGACACGCTCATCCCCGGCTACACCCACCTGCAGCGGGCCCAGCCGCTCTCCCTCGCTCACCATCTGCTCGCCTACGTGGAGATGGCGGCGCGTGACCGGCAACGCCTGGGAGATGTGCGGCGTCGAGTGAACATCTGCCCGCTGGGGGCGGCGGCCCTGGCGGGCACCCCCGTGCCGATCGATCGCCGCCAGACGGCCGCAGAGCTGGGCTTTGAGGCGATCTATGCCAACAGCCTCGATGCCGTCAGCGACCGCGACTTCGCCGTGGAATTCAGTGCGGCGGCCAGCCTGATCCTGGCCCACCTCAGCCGCCTGGCGGAGGAGGTGATTCTCTGGGCCAGCGAGGAATTCGGCTTCGTGGCCCTCACCGACCGCTGTGCCACCGGCAGCAGCCTCATGCCTCAGAAGAAGAATCCGGATGTACCGGAACTGGTGCGGGGCAAGGCGGGCCGCGTGTTCGGCCATCTTCAGGCCCTGCTCACGATGATCAAAGGATTGCCCCTGGCCTACAACAAAGACTTTCAGGAAGACAAGGAAGCGCTCTTCGATGTGGTGCGCACCACCGAAGACTGCCTCGAGGCGATGGCGATCCTGCTGGAGGAAGGCATCCGGTTTCGCCCGGAGCGCCTGGAGCAGGCAGTGGCCGCTGATTTTTCCAACGCCACCGATGTGGCCGACTATCTGGTGGCTCGCGATGTTCCCTTCCGCGAGGCTTACCAGCTGGTGGGCGGGTTGGTGAAGCGCTGCCTTGCGGAAGGCCTGCTGCTGCGAGAGCTGCCGCTGGAGCGCTGGCAGGCGTTGCATCCCGCCTTTGAGGCGGATGTGTATGCCGCGATCGAGCCGCGGCAGGTGGTGCGCGCACGTCGCAGCGAAGGGGGCACGGGCTTCGATCGGGTGCGTGAACAACTCGCCCTGATGCGCCAGCGGCTCGATCCGATTCCAGCGGAAAACCCTTGAAGCAGAGAATGGCGGTCCTAGGGTTGGGCTGTCACCTCCGATGGGTTCTTTCCGAGGCCGTCGAGGTTGATGCCATCAAGGCCCCTGTTCTCGGTCCAATCGGTTTCTACGGTCAGTGAGCATTTTCGTCGGCAACCTCCCCTTCCGCGCTGAGCAGGAAGATGTGGCTGAATTGTTTGCGCCTTTCGGCGAAGTCGTGAGCTGTTCTCTCCCCCTCGAGCGGGACACAGGACGTAAACGCGGCTTTGCCTTTGTGGAGATGGCTGATGAGGCCACGGAAAGCAAGGCCATCGACGGCCTGCAGAACGTGGAGCTCATGGGCCGCCCGTTGCGCATCAACAAGGCCGAGCCCCGCGGCAGCGGCGGGCCGCGTCGCAGCGGCGGCTATGCCGGTGGCGGTGGTGGTGGTGGATATGGCGGTGGCGGCTATGGAGGGGGGGGCTACGGCGATCGGGGCGGCTCTGACCGGGGTTCCTCCGACCGCGGCAGCTCCGACCGTGGCGCTTCAGAGCGTGGCAGCCGTGGCTGGGAAGATCGCAGCCGCTTTCAATAAGCGCCCGTGCCCTGCCTGAACCCCAGCGCGCGATAGCGCAGCGCCTGGAGCCTCAGCCCCTGGAACTGCAACGCCTCACTCCGGACCGTCGGGGAGACAGGAGCCCTCAGAGCCCCTGATCCTCCAGTTCACGGCAGGCCTGCTCCAGCACCTCGGCCCCGGCAGTGGCCTGGCCGGCGGCTTCCCCCAGCCGCCGGCGCCAGTGCCTGGCTCCTGGAACGCCCTCCACCAGGTGCACCAGGTGCCGGGCGATCGGCCACAGGCGGCCACCGCCGGTGCACCACCGCTCTGCGTAGGGAACCAGACCGCGCACCACGCTTGAGGACGTGGCGATCGGCGCTGTGCCGTCGGCAAACAGGTCCGCGTCGACCCTGGTCCAGCGCAGCGGATGCTCATAGGCCGCCCGCCCCACCATCACGCCGTCGAGGTGCTGGAGGTGGGGCCGGCATGCCTCCAGATCCTGCAGCCCTCCATTGAGCTCGATCGTCAGGTCGGGCCGTTCCTGCTTGAGCTGGTGCACCCGGTCGTAGCGCAGGGGCGGCACGGTGCGGTTCTGCTTGGGGTCGAGCCCCGTCAGCCAGGCCTTGCGGGCATGCACGGAAAACCGGGCGGCGCCGGCCCCGGCCAGCTGCTCCACAAAGGCCAGCAGCTCCGCGTAGCTGTCGCGCTCATCGATGCCGATCCGGTGCTTCACCGTGACGGGCAAGGGGCTGGCCGCGGCCATCGCCTCCACACAACGGGCCACCTGCTCAGGGTCCGCCATCAGACAGGCCCCGAAGCGGCCTTTCTGCACCTTCTCGCTGGGGCAGCCCACATTCAGATTGATCTCGTCGTAGCCCCAGGCGGCGGCCAGGCCGGCGGCCTCCGCCAGCAGCGTGGGGTCATCCCCGCCCACCTGCAGGGCCAGCGGCTTTTCGCTGGGGTCGAAATCCAGCAGCCGTTCCCGCCGGCCATGGTGGAGCGCCTGGGCGACCACCATCTCGGTGTAGAGCAGGCTGCAGCGGGTGATCTGCCGCATCAGCACCCGGAAGTGCCGGTCGGTGCAGTCCATCATCGGCGCCACACTGAACCGGTGCGCGGGCAGCTTCCGCCCCACCTGCAACTCACCCTCTGCCATCTCCCCATGCTGCCTTCTGAGTGCCCCCTGGTGGTGGCCGGTGGTGGCCCGGCCGGCTACATGGCCGCGATCACGGCCGCGGAGGCCGGACTGGTGGGGGTGCTGCTGCTGGAGGCCACCGATCAACCCCTCGGCAAGGTGCTGATCAGCGGCGGCGGCCGCTGCAATGTCACCCATGCCTGCTGGGATCCGCGCGCCCTGGTGGGTCACTACCCCCGCGGGGCGCGGGCGCTGCTGGGGCCCTTCAGCCGCTTCGCCACCGGTGACACGCTGCGCTGGTTCTCAGACCATGGCCTTGAGCTGGTGGAGGAGCCCGATGGGCGGCTGTTTCCCCGCAGCAACCGCTCCAGCTCCGTGGTCAGAACCCTGGAAACGGCGGCGGCGGCGGCCGGTGTCACGGTCTGGCGTGGCGCCGCGCTGCGGGGGGCTGAGGCCTCAGCGGCGGGCGGCTTCGCCCTGCAGGTGCGCCACCGCGAGCAGCCCTTGCGGTGCCAGAGGTTGCTGCTGGCCACCGGCGGCCACCCCAGCGGACGCCAGCTGGCCGCCGGGCTTGGCCATCAATTGGTGCCCCCGGTGCCCTCGCTGTTCACCCTCGCGCTGGAGGCCAATCCCCTGGCGGCGCTCAGTGGCGTGGTGATGGATCCGGTGGAACTGGAGCTGGACGTGCCGGGAGGGGAACGCTTTCGCCAGGGCGGCATCGTGCTGCTCACGCACTGGGGGCTCAGCGGCCCTGCCACCCTGCGCCTCACCGCCTTTGCGGCCCGTGCCCTCAAGGACCATCGCTACCAGGCCAGCTTGACGGTGAACTGGTGCGGAGGCCGCTCCGCCGCGGATGTGGAGGCGCTGCTGGCGGCCTGCCGCCGGGACCAGCCCCGCCGGCAGCTGGCGGCCTGCAGACCCTGGCCGGAGTTGAGCCGGCGCCTGTGGCTGCATCTGCTTGAGCGGCATGGGGTGGACGGGCAGAAGCGCTGGGCGGATTTCGGCAAGGCCGACCAGCGCCGGCTGCTGGAGGGGCTGCGGGCCAGTCGGTATGCGGTCAGTGGCCGGGGCCCGTTCGGTGAAGAGTTCGTCACCGCAGGCGGAGTGGCCCTGGGCGAGGTGAACCTGGCCACGATGGAGAGCCGTAAGCAGCCAGGCCTGTTCCTTGCCGGCGAACTGCTGGATGTGGATGGGGTGACCGGCGGTTTCAACTTCCAGCACTGCTGGACATCCGGTTGGCTGGCGGGACAGGCGATCGCCCAGCAGGCGAAGCTTGCGACAGCTGCGAACTAGGCGTTGATCATCCAGCGTTCCTGGCTAGGGCCACTTCTTCTGAATGAGAAACATTGAGAGAGCCTGCAATCAGCTTGCCCACCCCTATGGCCAACGGCTGATCTTCCTCTTGTAATGATCTATCTGATCTTTTCAAAAATGGAGAACATTGGCAGATACATGGCCAGCAGAATCGAAGCCACGATGATGCCAACGAGCACGATCATGGCGGGCTCTAGTAGGGAGGTGAGCGCTTTTACCGCAGCTGAAACCTCATCTTCATAGAAGTCAGCTACTTTGGCGAGCATGGAATCCATCTCACCAGTTTCTTCTCCCACCACCAGCATGCTCAACGCCATTTCGGGGAAGACGCGCTTGCGGGAGAGGGCGGTACTCAGCAGGACGCCGTTCTGAAGCTCCCCGCGGCAATTGTCAATAGCGTCAGAGAGAATGCTGTTCCCCACGGTGTCGCGCACGATTTCAAGTGACTGGAGGATGGGAACTCCGGCACGGCTGAGGGAGCTGAAGGTGCGGCAAAATTGCGCCGTTGACGTTTTTTGGATGAGATCACCAAACAGGGGAATCTTCAGAATGGCTGCATCTACTTGCCGTCTACCTAGCGGAGTTGTGTAGTATTTGCTAAAAAGGATGACAGCAAGAATGATGATTCCCGTCAAGTAAATCGAGAAAGGCGAGCGCAGTAAAGCGCTGAGGTCCACCATGAATTGGGTGAATGGCGGTAAATCGGCACCCAGCTGATCGAAGATGCCCGCAAATGTTGGGATTAAGAAGATAGTCATCCCCAGAAAAACAGCTATAGCGATCACCAGCACCGCAACTGGGTATCCCAGGGCCCCCTTCACCTGGTTCTGGAGTCTGGAGGTCTGCTCAAGCAAGAGTGACAATCGCTTCAGTGATTCATCAAGCACACCCCCGACCTCACCCGCTTCGATCAAGGCAATGCTCAAACGATCGAACACCTTTGGCCATTTGCGCATGGAGCTGCCCAGGGTTTCACCCTGACTGACTTCGACACTGATGGCCTGTAGAGCGCGCTTGAAGATTGGATTCTTCTGCTGAGCAGCGAGCAGAGTCAGGCTGCGCACAATCGGAACGCCGGAATCCACCAAGGCCGCGAGCTTGCTAGCGAACAGGGCCTTGTCCTTGACTCCGGGTGACTGTTCAAACAGCGGCCCTAGGTTGATTTCCTTGTTCAGCAAGCTGCCGTCCTGCTGTTTCTCGCCTCCCTGGCTAGCCGCTCTTGCGAAATCCTGGACAAGCTTGGTTGCTGTGATCCCGCGACGCCTCAACTCACTGCGCGCTGCTGTCATATCGACTGCGGCCAGTTTTAGTTTCTTGGGCTTGCCATCTCTACCGCTATAGGTGGCGATGAACTGGACTGTTGGTGTTGATCGAGTCTTTGCCTTTGCGAGCGGAGATGGGCTGGAGCTGCCCACAGCCTGGAGGGTGGTCGGGAGGATGCCGCGCTTCCTCAGGTCACGCCGTGCGGTTGCCAGATCCACTGCGCTGACGCGAAGCTCCTTGGTGTTCCCTCGGCTGGTGGTGTAAGTGGCGAGAAACGAGGCCATTCGGGAACGATTAGGAAAGGGTGCTGAGCAGGCGGTTGAGCTCCTCTGGTTTGACGGATTTTGAGCGGGCTTCTTCTAGGCTGATCTCTCCGTGCATGACAAGCTCGCTGAGTGCTTTTTCCATGGTCTGCATGCTCAGTTGAGCCCCGGTCTGAATCTGGGAGTAAACCTGCGCCGTTTTTCCCTCCCGAATCAGATTGGCGATGGCTGGGGTGTTGATCATGATTTCTTGCGCCATCACTCGGCCCCAGGAGTGCTGGTCAGGATTCAATCGCTTGCACAGAGTCTGAGCAAAGATGGCAGCAAGACTGCCGCTGAGCTGCGCGCGGACCTGAGTCTGCTGGTTGGCGGGAAACACATCCACCATCCGATCGACTGTTTGAGCGGCGGAGCTCGTATGCAGGGTGGCAAAAACCAGATGGCCGGTTTCTGCGGCCGTGATCGCCAGCTGGATCGTTTCCAGGTCGCGCATCTCACCAACCAGAATCACATCAGGGTCTTCTCGCAGAGCGGCACGTAGGGCGTTGCTGAAGCTCTTGGTGTCGTCGTTCAGCTGGCGCTGATGCACCAGGCTGAGATTGTTTCGATAGGTAAACTCAATTGGATCTTCAATCGTGATCACATGCAAGGCCTTGGTGCGATTGATGTGATCCAGGAGGCTGGCCAGGGTGGTGCTTTTGCCGGATCCGGTAGGTCCCGTCACAAGCACGAGCCCTGAGGGCCTGTCCGTAATGTCCACAACCACCTCGGGCAGGCGGAGGTCCTCAGGGGTGGGTATCTTGCTGCTGAGTGCTCGTAGGCAGGCCGCGTAGGTGCCACGTTGGCTGTAGACATTCACACGAAAACGGGCCAGACCTCGTAGCGCATAGGAGCAATCAAGTTCCCAGGTTTGCTCCAGATGTTTCCTCTGGGCATTGTTCAGGATCGAGAAGATCAGCCGGTTGCACGTTTCTTCCGTGAGAATTTCTTCATGCATCGGTCGCAGTTCGCCGTTGAACCGTCCATAGGGACGTTGTCCGGCGGCCAGGTGCAAGTCGCTGCCGCGTGCTTCCACCAGCTCGCGCATGAAATCTTCAATCACGAGTTCCATGGGCTTCGCGGCGTTGAGCAAGCTTCGTGACGTTGCGCAATTCTGCACGGCTTGAGGGAGAGCATCAAGGGTCAGGCCCTCTCTGTCAGGCAGTAGGGGCATTCCAGCCATTCATCCTTGAGCCCGGCCCCGCAGCCGCTGCAGCTCAAGGTGGTGAGGGCTCTGGCACGGCGTTCCGATTCAAGCTCCGTGTCGGTGAGCAGCATGCGCTCCACCTCCTCCAGTGTGGTGTGCCCCTCCCGCACCAGATCCAGGCCGTAGCCGAGCAGGGTTTTCATCCCAGCTTCCAGGGCCAGCTTGCGGATCACATCGGTGCTCGCCCCCTGTGCCACAGCTGAAGCGATGGTTTCATTGAACTGGAGCACCTCGTAAACGCCGATGCGGCCTTTGTAGCCCCTTCCCTGGCAGGTGCTGCAGACGTGGGTGGCATCAGGTTCAGGCCGAAAGGCTTTGTAGAAAGTGACCTTTGTATCAGGGCTGGATAGGAGGCCAAAGTGGCCGAGCTCTTCAGGGCCGGGGTGATAGCCCACCCGGCACTTCGTGCAAACGTGCCGCAGCAAACGCTGCGACACGATTCCCAACAGGGAGGCACTGATCAGAAAGGGCTCCACGCCCATTTCGTTGAGGCGGGCGATCGCACTGGGGGCATCGTTGCAATGGAGGGTGGTGAGCACGAGGTGTCCGGTCAAGGCGGCCTCAATCGCAGTCTTGGCCGTTTCTCCGTCGCGGGTTTCACCTACCAGCAGAACGTCGGGGTCCTGCCGCATGAAGGCCCGCAGGGCATTGCTGAAGTCGTAGCCCTTGTCGCGGTTCACCTGGGTCTGGGTGATGCCCTTGAGCATGTATTCAATCGGGTCTTCAACTGTGGAGATGTTGATGCCCGGGACGTTACGCTCCGACAGCAGGGAGTAAAGCGTGGTGGATTTGCCGGATCCGGTTGGTCCGGTCACCAGGATCATCCCGAAGGGGCGTGACCCCAGCGTGCGCACCAGATTGAGGATCGCTGGAGAGCTGATCAGCTTGTCAAGACCAAGCTTTGTGGCGGAGCTGTCCAGCAGCCGCATCACCACCTTTTCACCCCAGCGGCTGGGCAGGGTGCTTACTCTCAGTTCAATTGTCCGCCCGTTATAAACCCGTCGAATGCGGCCGTCCTGCGGCATCCTCCGTTCGGAGATGTCCAGATCGGCCATGATCTTCAGCCGTGAGGTGATTGCAGGGATGAGGCTTCTTGGCAGGAGTTCCAGAGGTTGCAGCACGCCGTCCTGGCGGAAGCGGATCTGCAGGCCCTCTTCCTGAGGTTCAACGTGCACATCGCTGGAGTCACTGTCGATCGCCTTGATCAGAATCCGATTCACAAGACTCACCACCGGCGAAGCACTCGAGGCGGCAATGCCCTCATCAAGATTCATATAGGCATCGTCTTCGGCTGGCGCTTCGTCGAGCTGCCGTTCGAGGCTCAGGTTCTCCAGCAAAGAGACCCGCTCCACACGGGCCTCCTGCTGCGTCTCTTCGGGGTTCGGCAAGGAATCACCTGAGCCGTCACCATCACGAGCGACAGCAGCATCCAGCTCCTCAAGCCTCGCCTTGAGCACAACCTCGATTTCGCCCTTTAGAGCAAGACGCAAATCGGGTTCCAATCCGTCGCCAGCGATCGTCTCCATCAGCTCGTGACGCTGGTCCGATCCCCAGAAGGTGGGCACGGCCAACACGAGCCGGTTCCCGATGCGCCGAATCGGCAAGCTCGCCAAGCCGCGCCACCTCTCACTGCCGATCGAAGGGCAGGCCTCAAACGCTTTTGGATCCGCCTGCTCCAGCTCCTGCGGACGGAGCACACGTTCCCCAAGCAACAACTCCACCTCCAAGCGCTGCTGGGTGGGTGTGATGGCATCCGGCACCGGACGGGTTGCCGAAAGGGTCATGGCAGGACGCGGCTCTAGGGGGAAATGCCTATGTGGGGCTGAGATTTCACGCACCCAAGGCCCCCTTTCTAGACCAGATTCCCGCTGAAGGGCTGCTTGTTTGCCGCGATCATGGCGCACCTGGTGAGTGACGGATGCCGAGGTGCGGGCTTCCGCCGCTTGTGGGAGGCACGCGTCACCCTCCAACATGTTGGTGTCAGATCTGCGATCCAGCCGGCATGAGTGGCGAAGCCTCTTCCTTCTCCCAGGATTCTGAGGCCCCTGCGGAGGCACCTCAAGCGGCCTCCACGGAGGCCAATGTCGAGGGTCTTGCCAGCGAGGCGAATGAATTGATCACGCAGCTCGAAGCCTCCGCGGCCTCGGCCGACGCCTCCGCCCAGGCCGATGCCATCGGTTCGGAGGCCGGTGGTCCCGAGCAGCGGATTCAGGAACTGGAGGCGACGCTCAGCAGCCTCCAGGCCGAGCACGAGGGCGTGCGCAGCCAATACATGCGCATCGCCGCCGACTTCGATAACTTCCGCAAGCGCCAGAGCCGCGATCAGGACGAGCTGCGCCTGAAGATCACCTGCTCCACGCTCGCGGAGATCCTGCCGGTGGTCGACAATTTCGACCGGGCGCGCCAGCAGCTGGACCCCCAGAACCCCGAAGCCCAGGACGTGCATCGCAGCTACCAGGGGCTCTACAAACAGCTGGTCGATGTGTTCAAGAATCTGGGCGTCTCGCCGATGCGCGTGGAGGGAGAGCCGTTCGACCCCAACCTGCACGAAGCCGTGCTGCGGGAGCCCAGCGACGAGGTGATGGAGGACGTGGTGATCGCCGAACTGCAGCGCGGTTACCAGCTGGAAGGCCGGGTGATCCGTCATGCTCTCGTGAAGGTGTCGATGGGCCCCGGTCCTGCCGGTGGGCCCAACGCCGCCAACGCCCCGCACGGGGACACTGAACCCATGGCCGGCGCGGATCCGAGTTGATGGCCGATTACTACGACCTTCTGGGTGTCAGCCGTGATGCCGACGCCGACACCCTCAAACGTTCCTACCGCCGGCTGGCGCGGCAGTTCCACCCGGACATCAACAAGGATCCCGGCGCCGAGGAGCGCTTCAAGGAGATCGGGCGCGCCTATGAGGTTCTGAGCGACCCCCAGACCCGCGCTCGCTACGACCAGTTTGGTGAAGCGGGTGTGTCCGGCGCCAGCGGCGGCCCCGACATGACGGATATGGGCGGCTTCGCCGACCTGTTCGAGACCTTCTTCAGCGGTTTCGGGGGGGCCGGCGGTGCCAGTGGCCCACGCCGCCGTGGCCCGCGCCAAGGCGATGATCTGCGCCTTGATCTCACGATCGGTTTCAGCGAGGCCGTGTTCGGGCAGGAGCGCGATGTCCAGATCCGCCACCTGGAAACCTGCGCCACCTGCGAGGGCAGCGGCGCCAAACGGGGCAGCGGGCCCACCACCTGCGGCACCTGCTCCGGATCCGGCCAGGTGCGCCGTGCCACCCGCACCCCATTCGGCAGTTTCACGCAGGTGGCGCCATGCCCCACCTGCGAAGGCACCGGCCAGGTGATCGCCGATCCCTGCGGCGATTGTGGCGGCCAGGGGGTGCAGCAGGTGCGCAAGAAGCTGCGCATCACCATTCCAGCCGGCGTCGATTCAGGCACCCGGCTACGGGTGACGGGCGAGGGCAACGCGGGCCAGCGGGGCGGTCCGGCCGGTGACCTTTACGTCTACCTGTTCGTTCAGGCCCACGACCACCTGCGCCGTGAAGGCATCCACATCCAATCGGATGTCACGATCAGCTATCTCCAGGCGATCCTCGGCGACAAGATCGAAGTCGACACCGTTGATGGTCCGGAAACCCTGGAGATTCCTGCTGGCACCCAGCCCGGTGCCACGCTCACGCTCAACAACAAAGGGGTGCCGCGGCTGGGGAATCCCGTGGCCAGGGGGAACCATCACGTCACCGTGAAGGTGCATATTCCCACCAAGCTCTCCAGCCACGAGCGGGAGTTGCTCGATCAGCTCGCCGGTCACCATTCCGGCAAGGAACACCCGCACAAGAGCGGTCTTTTCGGGGGACTGTTCGGGTGAGGGCCGCCGCCTGCCCATCACCATGAAGCCCGCTGATGCCTCCACTGCTCCCGCGCCGGCCCAGTGCCTTGACCTGCGCGGCACACCTTGCCCCGTCAATTTCGTGCGCACGAGGCTGGCGCTTGAAAAGCTGCCGCCCGGTGCCTGGCTTCAGGTCGATCTTGACGCAGGCGCCCCTGAGTTACTGGTGAGCGAGGGCATTCGCGAAGAGGGGCATGAGGTGCTGAGCATGAAGCCCACCGATGGCGCCGGGGCGCGTCTGCTGATCTGCCGCGACGGGGCCTGAGCGTGGAGCAGGAGCCGGTCACCGGCCGGGTCGTGGCTCTGCAGGCCAATTTCTGCAGGGTTTGGCTCGATCGGGCCGGCCCTGACCATCAGCTCGAACTGCTGTGCGTGCGGCGCACCCGGCTGGGCAAGAGCGGCCAGCAGGTCCATGTCGGGGATCAGGTGAGCCTCGATGGAATCGACTGGGCCGCCGGTCGCGCTGCGGTGAGCCGCCTGTTTCCTCGCGGCAGCCGGCTGGAGCGGCCCGCCGTGGCCAACTGCAGCCGGTTGCTGGTGGTGGTGGCGCTGGCGCAGCCGGAGCCGGATCCCGTCCAGATCACCCGCTTTCTCCTGGCGGCAGAGGCCACCGACCTGCAGGTGGAGCTGGTGCTCAGCAAGGTTGACCTGGTGCCCCGCCCCGTCCTGGAGGCGTGGCTGGTTCGCCTGAAGGGCTGGGGGTATGACCCGATCGGCCTGAGCGTGGCCACAGGTGAGGGGCTCGAGCTGTTGCGGCAGCGGCTGGTGACACCGGGTATCACCGTGCTGTGCGGCCCTTCCGGCGTGGGCAAGAGCAGCCTGCTGAACGCCCTGATTCCAGCGCTTCAGCTGCGGGTGGCTGCAGTGTCGGGGCGGTTGCAGCGTGGCCGCCATACAACGCGGCACGTGGAGCTGTTCGCGCTGGGATCCGAGGCCCTGCTCGCCGATACGCCGGGATTCAACCGGCCGGATCTGCCGCTCGATCCCATCCGGCTGGCCGCGTTGTTTCCTGAAATGCGAGAGGCGCTGCGCTCGGGTGCGTGCCGGTACCGCAACTGCTTGCACCGCGGCGATCCCGGTTGCTGCGTCGGCACCGACTGGGACCGTTACCCCCACTACCTGCAGGCCTTGGAGGAGTTGTTGGCGGCCGGTGGCTCAGGGCCAGCACGCCGTACGCAGGAGCCGGATGTTCAGGCACAGCGGACCGAGGTGCGGCTGGATCGCCGGCAGCGCCAGCCCTCTCGCCGCCGGCTGCGGCAGAGCCAGCAGGAAGGGCTCAGCCCCCCATCCCCGTCAGATTGAGCCCACCGGTGAGCTCTTCCATCCGCTCCTTCATGGTCGCGGTGGATTTTTCGTAGGCGGCCCGCAGCGCTTCGAGGGCGGCGGCTTCGGTGGCTTCGGCGCCGCAGGCCACAAGTTCGGGAGCCAGCCTGACCCGCAGGGGCTGTTGATTGCCCGAGAGCCACACGCTGGCGCGGCCGTCCTCACTGGTGCCCTCCAACTCCATGGCATCCAGTTCGTCCTGCAGTTTCTGGGCGTCCTGCTGGATCTGCTGCGCCTTGCGGAACGCTTCGGTGAGCTGGCCGAAGTTGGGAAGACCGAAGCCTGCCATGGGGACGATGTCGTGGGGCCACAGCGTACGTGGGCCGCCACGGTCGTTCAGCAGCACCACTGGAACGGCTTGCCCCCCGCCGACACCCTGTTCAATCGGACATCGTTGCCCGATCGAAGCTGCCCAGACGCTTCACTTCCGGGTGGAGCTCCAGGCCATGGGCCTGACGCACCCGCTCCTGCACCCGTTCGATCAGGCGGTTGATCTGCGCGGCGGTGGCCTCCCCCGTGTTGACGATGAAGTTGGCGTGCATGGGCGACACCATGGCGCCGCCCACCGTGCATCCCTTGAGGCCGAGTTCCTCGATCAGCCGGCCGGCCTTGAGCGGTTCCGGGTTGCGGAACACGCTTCCGCAGCTGGGCAGGTGGTAAGGCTGCGTTCCGGTGCGGCTCTGCAGATTGGCGCTTGTGCGCCGGTCGATCGCACGCGGATCATGGCCGGCGCTCAGCTGGAACCGGGCTGAGAGCACCAGCAGCGGCTCCTCCTGCAGGCGGCTGTGGCGGTAGGCGAACTCCAGGCTCGACGCCGGCAGGATGAAGGGAACGCTGCCCGGATCAGGCGCCACCACGGTGACGTCGCGCAGCACTTCTGCCGTGCAGCCTCCCTGTGCACCGGCGTTCATCGCCACAGCACCCCCCACGGTGCCCGGGATGCCCACGGCCCATTCCAGCCCGCTCAGGCCCGCCCGGGCCGCCCGGCGCGCCAGGGTGGGAATCGGCTCTCCCGCTCTGGCTTCCACCAGGCCCGTGCTGGCGTCCAGCTGGCTGCCCTGGAGGCGGCGTGAGCAGAGGGTCAGGCCCGCCAGGCCGCTGTCGCTGATCAGCAGATTGGAGCCCGCGCCGATCAGGCGCCAGGGCAGACCGCGCTCCCAGGCCCAGCGGGCCATGGCGTGCAGCTCTTCCTCACTGGAGGGTTCCCCGAACCATTCGGCGGGGCCGCCCACCTTCCAGGTGGTGTGAGCGGCGAGCGGCAGCTGGGCGCTCAGGTTGGCCGGTGGTTCGCCGCCCGCCATCCCTCAGGCAGCCAGGGGTGTGACGACAGCGGCGCCGGGCAGGGCCTTGAGCCGGTCCCACAGCCCGTTGACGTCCCCGGCCCCCATCGCCAGCACCAGGTCACCGTCCAGGCTCAGCGTCGCCACGTCCTGGGCAAGGTGCTGCATGTCGGCTGCCACACGCACCTCAAGGGAGGGGTGCAGCGCGGCGATGCGCTCCGCCAGCGATCCGCTCGACACCCCAGGGAGTGGCGCTTCGCCGGCGGCATACAAGGGCGCCAGCAGCACAGCATCGGCCTGGCCGAGGGCCTGGGCAAACGCTTCGCCGAATTCCGCCGTGCGGCTGTAGCGATGGGGCTGGAACACCGCCACCACCCGCCGCGGCACCGCCGGCAGCGGGCTGCGGCCGGTGCTCACCATCAGCCGCGCCATGGTCAGGGTGGCATTCACTTCGCTGGGATGGTGGGCGTAGTCGTCGACCACCAGACGCCCCTGCCAGCTGCCGCGGAAATCGAAGCGGCGGCCGGGGGCGCTCAGGGAGGGAATGGCCTGGCTGAGCGCTTCGAACGGCACCCCTTCCAGCCGGCAGGCGGCCAGGGCGCCGGTGGCGTTGCTGAGGTTGTGACGCCCGGGCAGCGGCAGCCTGAACTGCCCCACCTCTGTGCCCTGCTCGTAGAACGCGGCCAGGGTGCCGTCCCCCTCTTCTGCCACTGCGATGGAGGCGAAGTCGGCTCCGTCCGCGCTCTCGATCGACCAGCAGGCACTGGGCTGGAAATGCTGGTGCAGCACCGGGCAGTCCCGGTTGGTCAGCAGCCGGCCGCAGCCGGAGGCGAATTGCTGCAGGGTGCCGATCAGGGCCTCCAGGTCGGCGTAATGGTCGGTGTGGTCGAGTTCGAGGTTGGTGATCACCCCCAGGCTGGGCCGAAACTTGACGAGCGAACCGTCGGATTCGTCGGCTTCCGCCACCAGCAGCCTGCCGTTGCCCACCCGGGCGTTGCTGCCGAAGCCTGGAACGATGCCGCCGATCACGGCCGTGGGGTCGTTCGCGGTGGCGGCCAGCAGGGTGGCGACCATGGTGCTGGTGGTGGTCTTGCCGTGGCTGCCGGCGATCGCGATCGCGTCCTGGCTGTTGATCAGGGCCGCCAGCACATCGGAGCGGTGCACCACCGACAGACCCACGCGGCGGGCTTCGACCAGCTCGGGATTGCTCTGGGGAACGGCGGAGCTCACCACGATCTGCGGATCGGCCGCGGCTGTGGTGCGGATCGCCTCGATGGTGGCGGCGCTCTGCTCCTGAAACACCCGCACACCCCGGCGGCGCAGGGCCTGCAGCACGCTGTTGTCGCGGGGGTCGGAGCCGCTGACGGAAAAGCCCCGCTCCACCAGGATCTCGGCCAGGGCGGACATGCCGATCCCGCCGACACCGATGAAGTGCAAAGGCTGCCCGCGATCGACCAGCAGTCCCAACGGCGTCTCCAGGATGAACCGAAACTTAAGCGGCAGGATCCCCGCTTGTCCCTGCTGAGACACCTTGTGGCACCCGGCATGGCTTCCGTGGGGGCAGGGGCGCCATTTCTGTATGATCGGCAGCCAAAACCTCCCTTGTTAGCGGGTTTGCCCGCTGTTGCCATGGCTTTGCGTGTTGCGATCAATGGATTTGGCCGGATTGGTCGCAACTTCATGCGTTGCTGGCTGAGCCGCGGCGAGAACACCGGCATCGAAATTGTCGGCCTCAACGACACCTCCGATCCGCGCACTAACGCACACCTGCTTCAGTACGACTCCATGCTCGGAAAGATCCGGGACGCCAAGGTGAGCCACACCGATGACGCCCTGATCGTCAATGGACGCACCATCAAGTGCTTCTCTGACCGCAACCCCCTGAACCTTCCTTGGAAGGAATGGGGTGTGGATCTGGTGATCGAAGCCACCGGCGTGTTCATCGACAAGGAAGGGGCAGGAAAGCACATTCAGGCCGGTGCCCGCAAAGTGCTGATCACCGCTCCCGGGAAAGGTGATGGCATCGGCACCTTCGTGGTGGGTGTGAACGCCGATCAATACACCCATGACGGCTTCGACATCATCAGCAATGCCAGTTGCACCACCAACTGCATGGCGCCGATCGTCAAGGTGCTCGATCAGGCCTTCGGCATCGTCAAAGGCACGATGACCACCACCCACAGCTACACCGGTGACCAGCGCATCCTCGATGCCAGCCACCGTGATCTGCGCCGGGCCCGCGCTGCTGCCATCAACATCGTTCCTACCTCCACTGGCGCTGCCAAGGCTGTGGCTCTGGTGTATCCCCCGATGAAAGGAAAGCTCAACGGCATCGCCCTGCGGGTGCCCACCCCGAACGTGTCGGTGGTCGACCTGGTGCTGGAGGTGAGCCGCGGAACAACCCGCGAAGAAGTGAATGCGGTGCTTGAGGAATCGTCACGGAACGGCATGAAGGGAATCATCAAGTATTCCGATCTGCCGCTGGTGTCCTCTGACCATGCCGGCACTGATGAATCCACGATCGTGGACGCTGACCTCACCCTGGTGATGGGCGACAACATGGTGAAGGTGATCTCCTGGTACGACAACGAGTGGGGCTACAGCCAACGCGTTGTTGATCTGGCCGAAGTGGTGGCCCGCAACTGGGTCTGATCCTCCCGTTCCTCGTTCGCCCGGATCGCCCTCTTCCGAATCGGGCCGTATTGCCAACTGAATCGGGTCTTCCTGCACGGCCTCTCCTGAGGGGGGGGGCGCAGGGAGGCCCTTTTTTGTGGGGCCGCCGCCACGCTGGTTTGCCCGGCCACGTGCTCCGGCACGCTTCAGCCGAAGTGCCGGAACCCGGCTGGGCCCTGCAGTGGCTCCTCTGTTCCCTGCCAGAGCAGCCGTCCCGTGCCGGCCACCAGCCGGCCGAGGCAGTGCACCCCCGGCAGGCAGGCTTGCAGGCGCTGGGCCCACCGCTCCGGCAGGGCCAGCACCAGCTCGAAATCTTCTCCGCCGCCGAGGCACCAGTCGGTGGCCTCCCGCAACGGCGCCATGGCCGGATCGATCGGCAGGGCTGAGCGATCCAGCAGCGCATCACAGCCGCTGGTGCCGGCGATGGCAGTGAGTGCCGCCGCAAGCCCATCGCTGCTATCGGTGCCGCCCACCCGCCAGGGATCCCCGGGGGGCTGGCTTTGCTCCATAGCCGCCACCACATCAAGACGCGCCTGAGGGCGCCGGTGTGCTGCGATCGCCCGCTGCCGCAGGTCTTCAGGCAGGTCGGTGGCGGCGATGCTGCCGGTGATGAGCCCGTGCAGCGGCTGCTCCAGCAGCAGCGCCAGGCCTAGGCGGCTGAGCCCGTGGAGACCACTGCACACCAGCACGTCACCGGCACGGCCGTCCTGCCGCCGGATCGGCCCCTGCGGCCCCAGCCGGCCCAGGGCCGTCACCGCCAGCAGGCGCTCGCTGCCGCTGCTGCAGTCGCCCCCGAGCAGCGGCGCGCCGGTGGTGGCCAGCGCCGCGGTCAGGCCGCCGTACACCCCTTCCACCCAGGCCCAGGGGGTGCGGGGTGGGGCCACCAGGCCCACGGTGAGCCCCACCACCTCACGGCAGCCCATGGCGGCCAGATCCGACAGGTTGGCGGCGGCGGCACGCCAGCCCAGATCGCCAGGGCCCATGGTGGCGTCGTTGAAGTGCACCCCCTCCACCAGCACATCGGTATTGACCACCAGCACCCCGCCAGCGCGCTCCTCGATCAGGGCGGCATCGTCATCGAACTGGCCCGGCGGCGCGAAGGCCCGCAGACGCTCGAGCAGTCGCCATTCGCCCAGATCGCCGAGCGTGGGCGTGGAGCCCTCGCCGCAGGCGGCCGGTGGCTCAGGCATGGGGCCGCAGGTTCTCGGCCCCCTCCAGCACCGTGGCCTTGACGATGCCGTCATCGGCGGTGAGTTCTTCGAGCACATCAAAGCCGTCGGTGACGTAGCCGAAGGCGGCATAGCGCCCATCGATCAGGTTCAGCCCAGCGGGGGTCAGCTCGGCTTCGAACAGGAAGAGGAAGAACTGGGAGGAGCCGTCGTCGAGGGCTTCATCGGAATGGGCCCAGCCCAGGGTGCCCTTGGTGGCGAAGGGCAGGGTCGGGGTGGCCTTGAACAGGCCCAGGTCCTCGAAGGTCTGGTTGTAGAAGGGGGCCGCTTCGCCGGGTACCTTGATCTCCAGGGGCACCGGGCGGTTGTGCTGTGTCCTGGGATCCACGAAGCCGTCGGCGGGACCGGCGGGATCGCCGGTCTGGAGCACATAGAAGTCTTCGGCCCGGATGAAGGGCAGAGCGTCATAGAAGCCCCGCTGCACAAGATCCACGAAGGCCCCCGCGGTGATCGGCGCGTTGTAGCCATCCACCACGGCAGTGAGATCGCCCTTGGTGGTGGTGAGTCTCACGGTGGCCCGGCCCAGCAGCCGCGGCAGGTCGTCGAAGGCGGCAGGAATGGTGAACGGGAACGGACCCACCAGCTCGGCCTCGGCGGCGCCGATCCGGCTGAGTGCCTCGCGGCGGGCATCCAGGAAGGCCTCCCGGTCCTGGCGCTCAGCTGCTGTCGCCATGTCCTGGAGGGATCCTTGCAACTGTTCGAGCAGGGCTTCCGCTTTGTCGCGGTCCGCCGGGTCGAAGCTGTCGAGCAGACCCACACGACGGGTACCCAGCAGCGACTGGGAGCGGCGCACCACATTGGTCAGGGCGCTCCAGCGCTTGGCGCGCAGGT
The DNA here is from genome assembly GCF_002252635.1 of Synechococcus sp. MW101C3. Classification (NCBI taxonomy): domain Bacteria; kingdom Bacillati; phylum Cyanobacteriota; class Cyanophyceae; order Synechococcales; family Synechococcaceae; genus Synechococcus; species Synechococcus sp. MW101C3. The sequence goes on along the minus strand of NZ_NQKX01000004.1, from coordinate 104,422 downwards.
CGTCGCTGGTGCTTTCGAGCCGGTGCTGGAGATCCTGCAGATCGGTGGCTTCGATCGGCAGCGCATCCCGCAGCAGGGCAGCGGGATCGGTGACGGCATTGCCTGGGGGTAGGGCTGCAGCGACAGGTCGGGGCGCCGTCAGCCCCGTCGCTGCGCAAAGCACCACGGCCAGGAGCAGGGCCCACAAACCACCGACCCGGGTCCTCCGCATCTGTCCGTCTGCCGTTTTCCGGACTTTGGCACAGCCGGCCGGTCCCGTTCCATCCGGCGCGGTCGCTGCAGCCGCACGGCGGGGAGGGGCCGAAGGGCAGCCGTACAATCCCGCTGACCCGTTCCCTCGGAATGATCTCCAGCAACGACTTTCGTACAGGCACCACGATCGAGCTGGATGGTCAGGTCTGGAGGGTCGTCGAGTTTCTGCATGTAAAGCCCGGTAAGGGTTCCGCGTTCGTGCGCACCAAGCTCAAAGGTGTGCAGAGCGGCAGCGTGGTGGAGAAAACCTTCCGCGCCGGCGAAACCGTTCCTCAGGCCCTGCTGGAGAAGTCCACCCTTCAGCACACCTACATGGAAGGCGACGACTACGTGTTTATGGACATGGGCAGCTACGAGGAAACCCGCCTTACCGCCAACCAGATCGGCGATGGGCGCAAGTACCTCAAGGAGGGCATGGAGGTCAATGTGGTGTCGTGGAATGGTTCCCCACTTGAGGTGGAGCTGCCCAACTCCGTGGTGCTGGAAGTCACCCAGACCGACCCCGGCGTCAAGGGTGACACCGCTACCGGCGGTACCAAGCCGGCGATCGTGGAAACGGGCGCCCAGGTGATGGTGCCGCTGTTCATCTCGATCGGTGAAAAGATCAAGATCGATACCCGCACCGACAGCTACCTGGGTCGGGAGTCCTGAAGCGCCATGCAACTCGACAACAACCAGCTCCACGCCCTGCTCACCTTCCTTGAAGGCAGCGACATCCAGGAGTTGAAGCTGGAGGGGGAGGATTTTCGTCTTGAGGTGCGCCGCAACCTGCCGGCCCCCAACCCCGTTCCTGCGCCTGCCGCCTACGCCCCGGTGGCGATGGCAGCCCCCGCGCAGGCTGCGCCAGCCCCAGTCGCCCCCCAGCCCTCCAGCGCGCCGCCTGCCGCCGCCGCCCTGCGGGCCGATCTGGTGGAGGTCACCGCACCGATGGTGGGCACCTTCTACCGGGCAGCTTCACCGGGAGATCCCCCCTTCGTGGAGCTCGGCAGTGTCATTTCGGTCGGCCAGACCGTCTGCATTCTCGAAGCGATGAAGCTGATGAATGAGCTGGAGGCGGAAATGACCGGCCAGGTGGTGGAAATCCTGGTGGAGAACGGCACCCCGGTGGAGTTCGGCCAGGTGCTGATGCGCGTCAAGCCCGGCTGATCCGCGCTGGTGTCCAGCAGCCCCGCTCCCTACCCGCGCGGCTGCCGATCAGCCCAGGTCCCAGGCGGCGGTGAGCGCCGCCACCATGCTGTCGGCGCGGGCGATGCCAAGTCCGGCGATATCGAAGGCGGTGCCGTGATCGGGGGAGGTGCGTAGGAAGGGCAGCCCCAGGGTCACATTCACGGCCGCATCGAAGGCGAGCAGCTTCACCGGAATCAGGCCCTGATCGTGATACAGAGCCAGATAGCCGTCCGATCCCTCACCGTCACCACGCCAGGCGGCGGCGGCACCCAGCCAGCAGGTGTCGGGCGGCACCGGCCCCACCAGCTCCACGTCCGGATGGCGTCGCCGCCAGCGGTCCAGTGCAGGCACCAGCCACTCGACCTCCTCCTTCCCGAGCTGGCCTGCTTCGCCGGCATGGGGGTTCAGGCCCGCCACTGACAGCCGCGGATAGGGCTTGAACCGCTGGCAGAAAGCCAGCAGAACGTCGAGCTTGCGCTCCACCAGCGCCCCATCGAGACAGCGCGGCATGGCCGCCAGCGGGATGTGCGTGGTGGCCAGCAGCGTGTTCAGACGCCAGGCGGTCAGGGGGGAGCGGGCTGTGAACAGCATCGAGGCCTCCACGCCGCCGGCCAGTTCCGCCAGCCGTTCGGTCTGGCCGGGGTAGTGATGGCCCGCTGCATGCCAGGCGTGCTTCGCGATCGGCGCTGTGGTGATGGCGCGGCAGCGGCCGCTCGTCACCAGCGCTGTGGCGGCGGTGAGCCAGGCGAAGCTGGCGGCACCACTGGCCGCTGAACCCTGGCCGGGCTGTGGCGCTACCTCCAGCGGCAGGTCCAGCACCTCCAGGCCGCCGGGGTCGGCCAGGGGAACGCTGCTCAGCGGCTCCAGGCGCCGGTGGGTGTCTTCCAGCCAGCGGCGGCAACCCACCAGCACCACCTCCGCTTGCCGATCGCCGAGCAGGGCCAGAGCCTTGAGAGCCACTTCCGCGCCGATGCCAGCCGGGTCACCGAGGGAGACGGCAATGGCAGCGGGCTTAGTCTCGCGCTGATGGGAGAGTGACGACATGTTTCGGTGGTTTCTGATCGGATTGGCGGTGGTCGGAACAGCCGTCGGTCTGGAGCGGGGCTGGGTCACCGTGGATGGCTGCCGCTTCATGCAGGACACGAAGCTCCCCACCCTCAAGAGCCTTCAACCGGATGCGGCCGGAGTCTGCCCCGAGCCCGGCGCTGACGCCTCCCCCGCCGACAGCCAAAGCATCGAACGGGTGTTCACCCGCCGCTGAACGGGCCCGGCGGAGTCGGCCGGAGACCTGGGCTCATGCGGCCTGATCGCCGTTGCCGCGCGCGGCCGTCCGGCGCTCTTCGGCGAGGGCCTCGCGAAAACCCTCGCGGTAGCTGGGGTAGCGCAGGGTGTAGCCCAGGTCATGGCAGAGCCGATGGTTGCTGGCGCGGCGATTTTCCACCCAGAAGCTGAGTGCCATCGGGCTCATGCCACCGCAGATGTCCTCAAACCGCTCCACGGCCGGCAGTTTGCAGTTGAGCAGATGGGCGGCGTAGCCCAGGCTTTCCGTTGAGGGGCAGGGGCGGTCGTCGGAGAGGTTGACGATCCGCGGGCGCCGCTGGGGCGGCAGGCCGATGCAGTGGATCAGCGCTCCCACGATGTCATCGACATGGACGCGGCTGAACACCTGACCCGGCTTGTGCACGAGCCTGCTGGTGCCCTGCAGCAGGTTCTGGAAGGGGCAGCGACCGGGCCCGTAGATCGCCGGCAGGCGAAAGATCTGCACCGGCAGGCCACTGCAATCCCACGCCTGCTCACAGGCCAGCCGGGCGCGACTGCGCGACGCCCCTGGCGCGGGAGGAGTGGTCTCGTCCACCCAGCGACCGCCATGGTCGCCGTAGACGCCGGTGGTGGAGAGGTAGCCGATCCACTGCAGCGGCAGCTGGGCCAGCAGCGGGGCCAGATGTTCGAGCACCGGATCCTTTCCCTGCCCGTCGGGCGGGATCGTCACCAGCACATGGGTGATGCCGTCGAGCGCCTCGGCATCGGGCAACGCGCCGTTGTCGGGGTCAAAGCTCAGCCAGCGCAGCGGCAGCGCGCTGCCAGCGGATCCCCAGGGGGTGAGCGCCTCCGGCTGGGCCGGCTGGCGGCGGGAGGTGACCGCTACCGGCAGCGCGTGTTCGGTGAGGGCCTGGGCGAACCGCAGTCCGCTGTAGCCACCGCCCAGCACCAGCACGCTGGCCGGCCGGCCATTGACATCACCGACCGTCATGAGTACACCTGTATCACATTCATGGCTTTCGTTGATGACCGCCTCCTCTCTCTCTAGCTCCCGCAGGGTGCCCGCCGGCCCCTTCGTGGCCCGGAGTCAGCGCCCCGCCGCGCTTCCCTCTGCCCGCGCGGCCACCTGGAACACCGCTCTGGCCTGGGCTCCGGCCGTGCTCGCCCTCAGCCTGGTGCTGGTCGTCTCCTTGCTCGCCCCGGAAGCCCCGGAGCGGGAAGAGGGGATCTGCGTCCGCCACAACGGCCCGGTGGCCTGCCGGGTCTGGTGAACCGGCGAGGCGCGCTCAGGCCGCCTGAAAGGCCCAGTCCGTCCCCGCTGGAGTGGCTCCGGCATGGAGCGGCGGGCTGGAGCTGGGCTCCGGGTTGGCCCACTGGAGCAGCCGCACCGCCAGGCGTAGATCCCCATCCATCCAGGCACGGATCGCCATGGCCCGCCGCGGGTCGTAGAAGCGCTGACGCCGGTACCAATCGAAGGGATCGGCATCGCTTTTGTGGCCGTTGCAGGCCAGGCAGGCCGGCACGCAGTTTGCTGTCACGCTCAGGCCACCACGGCAGCGGGGCATCAGATGATCAATGGATTCGGAGCGATTGCCGCAGTAAATACAACGATTGTCAGTGTGTTTGTGGAGAGATTGACGCCAGCGCCTGACGCGAAGTTTGGGGCAGAGATCTTCAAGGAACACCGCATCTCTCGCGTGCATCCTGATGGCTCAGTTGCGGAGAGTTTGCCCCCACCTCAACAGATGTCAATGTGTCGAGGATTGCTTTTTTCAGCCTTCAGCGCCAACGGTTGCCCGTCGCCCCGATTCGACTAAATTTGCCTTCGGCCCGCTTGCAGCGCCCCCGTCGCCAGCCGCTCTCCCGCCGTCAGCAGCTCTCCCTCGGTCAGCCGCTCCCTCGGACCCCGCACGGTTTCCGCCGCCACCTGTCTGCTGCGTCTCGGCCCATCGGGACAGATCGAGGTGGTCTCCCCCTTTGATCCCGTCACTCAGGCCCAGTTGCGCGCCGTGCGGCCCCGGGGCCAGTGGCAGGCGCGGCGTGGTTGCTGGGCCTTTCCGCTCGAGGCCTCGCTGGCCTTGCGCCAGCTGCTTGGCCAGCGCTTTCGGATCGATCCGGAGCTGGCGCAGTGGATGGAATGGCTGGAGCAGCCCCTGCCGCCCCTGCCGCCTCACCGCACCCTCGTGGCCCAGGCCGCCCTGGATCAGCCTCTGGCCGATGGGCGCCGTCTGTTCGCCCATCAGCGGCTGGCGGCGCGTTGGCTGCTGGCTCGTCGCGGTGCCCTGCTGGCCCACGCCATGGGCCTGGGCAAGACGCTCACGGCGTTGGTGGCGGCCCGGGCCATGGTCCGGGCGGCGGATTGCCGCATCGCCGTGGTGGCTCCAACCGCCCTCCATCCCCACTGGCGGCAGGAGGGCCTCTCCCTCGCCCTTGATCTGGAGCTGATCAGCTGGGCGGCCCTGCCGCGCTCGTTGCCGCCGGCCGCCACGGTGTTGATCGTGGATGAGGCCCATTTCGCCCAGAACATCCAGGCGGCGCGCACCCAGGCCCTGCTGCGGCTGGCCAGACATCCGCGGCTGCGGGCGATCTGGTTGCTCACCGGCACCCCGATGAAGAACGGCCGCCCGGTTCAGCTGTTTCCGCTGCTGGCGGCAATCGGCCATCCCCTCGCCCAAGACCGGCATGCCTACGAGGAGCGGTTCTGTCAGGGGCACTGGAGCGAACGGGGTGGACGGCGCCAGTGGCAGGCAGTCGGAGCCGAGCGGCTCGATGAACTCCAGCGGCTGACAAGGCCGCTCGTGCTCCACCGCCGCAAGCAGGATTGCCTCGATCTGCCTCCAAAGTGCCGCCGCATGCTCCCGGTGGCGCTCGGGGAGTCCCAGGCGATGGCGTTCGAGCAGGAACTGGCCGCCAGGCTGGACGACTACCGCTGCCGGGCCGCCAGGGGCGAGGTGCGCCGCGACGCCGAGCCCCTCGCCATGCTCACCGCCCTGCGCCGGATCGGTGCCCAGCACAAGCTGCCTGCCGCCATCCAGCTGGTGGAGGCCCTTCTGCGCCAGGGGGAGGCCGTGGTGCTGTTCACCGCCTTCGTGGCCAGTGCCGAACAGCTGCAGGCCCGCCTGGGTGGCGCGCTGCTCACGGGTCGGCTGAAGGCGTTGGAGCGCCAGGCACAGGTGGATCGCTTCCAGGCCGGGGCGACGCCCTGCCTGGTGGCCACTTTCGGGGCTGGTGGCTTGGGCTTCACGCTGCACAGGGCCGCCCATGTGGTGCTGTTGGAGCGCCCCTGGACGCCGGGGGACGCGGAGCAGGCGGAGGACCGCTGCCACCGCATCGGCATGGCCGGACCGCTCACCAGCCATTGGCTGCAGCTGGGCGTGGCCGATCAGCTCGTGGACGGGATCATCGCCAGCAAGGCCGAGCGCATCACGCTGCTGCTGGAAGGCCGTCAGACGGCTCTGCGGCGCCAGGCGCTGCCGGCGATGGTGCGGCAGCTGATCGAGCGCTGGTGATCACGGCGCAGTCCTCGGTTTCCAGTGATGGCTGCCCCGTGCCCCGCGAGCCGTGCCCAACGACCGTGATTCGTCAGCGTGGGGCGGGTCAGCACCGCCCTGATCAGGTGCCAGGCAGCGGTGCCTTCTCCTGGCAGCCCTCCAGCCGGATGCGGATGTCGATGGTCAGCTGGGAGTCCTCCGCTTGGTTGCCCTGTTGCCGCAGCAGCTGGGCGGCCCGTTCGATGTCCCGGCAGGCGGCCTCCTGATCGCCCCCCAGGCTGTGCAGCACGGAGCGCTCGCTCAAGGGGCGGGGATCGGTGGGGAAGGCCTGCACCGATGCGTCACAGCGCTGCAGCGCCGCCGGCAATTCCGCCAGTTTCACCTCGCGCAGGCAGTCGTCGTTGGCTGGCGCGTCGCCCAGCTCCGGCGGCGGAGCCGCCGCACAGCCGATCAACGCCAAGCCGGCCAGGGCGACCGTGGTGAGCAGGCGGATCCCCTGCAGCCGGTTCCTGCTCAAGTGCAGTGCAACACCTTCAATTGTTGTAGCGCTCCTCGCGGGTCATGCCCCCCTGGATCGGTACCGGCCCGCTGGAGGTGACGGCAGGAGCCGCAGGGGCAGGGTTCTCGCTGCCGAACAGCGCCCCCAGGTACTGGCCGCAATCGGGGAAGGCGTCCGGGTTGTTGACCACCGCCTCGGTGATCATCACGGCGCCGTGCTGCGGAGATGTCTTGAACAGGCTCGCGGATTGCCGCCGGATCAGGGCATAGGCCGCCGTCCAGCTCACCTCGTGGTTGTTGCCCGCCTTGCGCATGAAGCAGTACACCTGCGCGCCCTTGCTGCCTTGATCGGCAGGCAGCGCTGTGGTGGCCTGGCTCAAGGCGGGCTGTGGGATCGCCCCGGCCGTCAGCAGGGAACCAGCCAGCGTGAACAGACCTGCTGTGAGGGCGGTGCGGATGCGGCGAAAGGAGCTGGCTCGCAGAGCACCGGCTGGAGCAAGGCCGGACTCGGCGGCGCTGGTTTGCAGAGTGCCGGCCCGAACAATGTCTTGGCGAACAGTGTCGTGGTGAACAGTGGCGCGGCGAACAGTGGGGTGCTGCATGGAAGGGTGGAGGCGGGCCCGAGGCTGCTGGGCCCAACGTATCGGCCGTGCTTCGGCTGTCGAGGGGCCTCTGTGGCGGTTATGGCCAGGGCCGGGCTCAGCCCGATGACGAACCGCCCGTGCTGCCGAGCACCAGGCGCACGATCACAGGCAGCACCAGCAGCACGGTGATCAACCGCACGGCATGCAGGGCCGCCACGGCCGCCCCTACACCGAACTGCGCTCCCACCAGGCTCATGCCGCTGATGCCCCCCGGTGCTGCGCCCAGCAGGGTGATGACCGGATCCACGCCCAGCAAACGGCTCGACCACAACCCCACCACCAGGCCGGTGGCCACCAGGGCCACGGTGATCAGGATCGCCGGCCGCCACAACACACGCAGCTCCGCCAGCGCGGCACTCGTGAGCCCAGTGCCGATCACCGTGCCGATGCCGATCTCCAGCAGGGTGCGGGTTCCGGTGGGCCATTGGGCCACTTCGAGGCGCCCGCTCATGCTCGCCACGGCCGCTCCAAGCAGCGCGCCGGCCAAAGGGGCAGCAGGAATTCCGGTACGCAGAGCCAGTAGGCCCCCGGCCGTCCCGCACAGCAGATAGAGCACCAAAGTCGCTGGTGCAGCCATGAAGAAGATCCGCTGGTGGGATCCCTCAGTCTGAAAGACGACTTGAGCCCGCCGGGGATGTGTGTTGTCATCGGCGTTACCGACTTTGCCTGCGATGACGACCGAATCGGTGTCTTTCCGGATCACGCGAACCGCCGAGGATCTTGCCCAGACGGTGGCCGCCCTTTCCCATCGGCTGGTGAAGCTGGAACAGCGGCTTGGCGCCCTTGAAACGGCGATCCAGCGGCCTGAGTCGCCAGACCAGGCTCAGCTCGATGCCCTCGACCACGTGGAAGCGCTGCTTCAGGACTGCCGGCAGCTGCTGGATGAGCCAGGTCCCCAGGCGGAGCCGGTGGCCGAAGTGTTCCTGTCATCGGCACCCGAGCCGCAGAGCTACCGGGACGCCGCATAGCTCACCTTCTCTCGATGCACTGGCCAGGGGTGGCAGAATGAAAAGAAAGCGAACATGGCTTTCACCTATCCCGCTTGCCCCCTGCCACGGCCCCTCGGGTCGGCTGGGCTGAACGCCACCGGAACCTCCGCCTCCCGCACGTTCCCTTCCTGCACACCCCCTTCCGCTTATGTGGAGCGGGGTCACCAACGCGAAAAGCTTGAATTCGCCCTTGCTGTGGCGGTGAGCCGGGGTGATCAGTCTCGCGTGGAAGCCCTGAGATCGCAGATTGCCGATCTTGTCGACGAGGGAGAAGAGCCTGGAACATGAGCGTTTGGCGGCAGGCCCAGCCGTATGGCGGTCGGCAAAGCTGTTACTTTTCGCTGCGGCAAGAACTCAGGCAGCTCTGCTCGAAACCCCATACACTTGCGCTATTGATGATCTCCGGTTTTGACAGTCGTCGCTAAAAGCATGGCGGTGAAAGCAGTTTCGCACGAGCAGCGTTCTGCCCTCCTTCAAGAGATCAGCCGCCATGAGTCTGCTGCCAAAGCGGCAGCGCAAGAGGGCGATCTGGCTGAATCTGCGCGCTGCATTCTGCTGCTCCTCGACTGCGAGCGTCGTGTGGGTGGCCTTGGCCCCCAGGTGTTGCAACTGATCAAACCCCGCGCCTGAGCCTGCACCCCCGCCTGGGTCAGCGGGCACCCTGCCGATCACGGCCTCATCCGGCCTGGCCTTCCCCAGGCAGGTGTTGAGCCAACGCCCTCGCGCTGCCTGCCTGGTGTGACGGCCTCACGGCCTGCCGCGCAAGGGTCAATGCCGCACCGCCCCTGCGCAGCGTTATCAGATCCGGCAGATGCCACAAGGGTTCCGGCGATGCTGGATAGGACCGGCAGATGTGAGGAACCAGTCCTGATCCGCAGACGGGCACCCTGCAGGTCGTTAGGGGGAAGGCGGAGAGTGCTTGAGACCCTCAATCCAAGTGCTGCCAGGCAGTTGGGTGGCTTCCGATCAGCCAGGGGTGCGATTCATTCGCTGCACACGCTTCACTTCAATGCCCCATCATTGGGCGATGTGCTTGGAGCTGAAGCTGCTTCAGCAGCTAAGTGCTAAGGCAGCTCAAAACCAATTCAAATTGAAAATCTTTCAAGCGGGTGACCGGATTCGAACCGGCGACGTTCAGCTTGGGAAGCTGACATTCTACCACTGAATTACACCCGCATTCCCGCAATGTAGCAAGGTGCCGGAAGGCGGCCTCCTGGAAGGCCGCCCCGCGCGCTGCGCCTCAGCGGGCCAGCTCGGTGGCAGCGGCTGCCATGCCGGCTCCCACGGTGGCTGTGGCCATGCCCATCTCCTGCAGGGTGGCTTCGATCGCCGCCACCGCCGTGAGCACATCCCGGTCGCAGACGAAGCCGAGGTGGCCGATGCGGAACACCGAGCCCTTCAGGTGGTCCTGGCCGCCGGCCAGCAGGATGTCGTAGCGGGCCTTCACTTTCTTGCGCAGCACTTCGGCATCGATGCCGCTGGGTGCCACGGCGGTGATCGAGGGGCTGCCGTGGCCCTCCGCCGCGTACAGCGGCAGGCCGATCGCCTTCATGGCCGCGCTCACCGCGCGCCGGTGGCGTTCATGCCGGGTGAAGATCGCTTCCAGGCCTTCGCTCTGCATCATGTCGAGGGCGGCCTCGAGCGCGAAGTAGAGGTTCACCGGAGGGGTGAACGGATTGCTGTCCTGGGCGGCCGCTTTTCGATAGGCGCCGAGGTTCAGATAGAACTTGGGCAGGTCGGAGCGCTGCTGTGCCTGCCAGGCCCGCTCGCTCATGCCCACGAAGCCCAGGCCGGGCGGCATCATGTAGCCCTTCTGGGAGCCCGAGCCCACCACGTCGAGGCCCCAGGCGTCCATGGGCACGTTGCAGGCCCCCAGGCTGGTGACACAGTCGGCCACAATCAAGGCCTGGCCGTGGGCATGCACGTGCCGGGCGATCGTTTCCAGGTCGTTGATCACGCCCGTCGAGGTTTCCGAGTGGGTGAGGATCACCGCACGGATCGCTTTGTCCGTATCCGCCTCCAGCGCCACACGGAAGGCGTCCGGATCCAGAGGCTGGCCCCATTCGGCCTTGATCACCTGCACATCCAGCCCGTAGGCCTTCGCCACCTTGACCCAGCGCTCACCGAACTTGCCGTTGTCGCCGCAGATCACCTTGTCGCCGCGGCTGAGGATGTTGATGATCCCCGCCTCCATCGCCGCCGTGCCGCTGCCGGCGAGCACCAGCACATCGCTGCTGGTCTGATGCAGCCACTTGAGCTGCGCGGTGGTGCGCTTCACGATCGCCTGGAAATCGGCGCTGCGATGGCCGATCGGGTGGCGGCTCATCGCCAGCAGGACGGTCTCCGGCACCGGTGTGGGACCGGGAATCATCAGGGTGAGCTTGTCCTGCATGGGGAGTGGAAACGCGGGGGCGCAGCGGCACAATCAACCACCTTAAAAAACGGATGGTGAACGCTTCACCCGGCTACACCCTGCCGGTGTGGGTGACGGCGGCGGCGTGTGCCGCCGTGCAGGCGCTCCAACGGGCGGAAGCTGGCCCTGCGGCTGCCTTCGAGGGCCTGCAGACACTGGAGTTGCTCGAGCCGCCCGGGCTGCGGCCGGTGCCGGTGGAAGCGGCGGCTCCGATCGGGCCAGGCCGAGCTCTCGGCATCAGTCGCTGCGACCCCGGCGCCGGCCTGGATCTCACCCGTGGCCTGGCGGTGTGGGTGGTGGCCTGCTGGATCCAGCCGCCGCCGGCCGGCGGCTCGTGCTTCGTGCTGGAGGCCGGCGAAGGGGTGGGGGTGCATGGCGCGACGGGCGACCTGTGCGCCTCCGCCTATGCCCGTGCCCTGCTGGAGACGAACCTGCGGCCCTTGGTCGGTGCCGGCCGGGCGGTGTGCCTGCGGCTCGTGCTGCCTGAGGGCCGGGCCCTGGCGCTGCGCACCAGCAACGCGGCCTTCGGCGTGGTTGACGGACTGGCGCTGATCGGCACCCAGGCGGAGGTGCAGCGCAGCGCCGCTCCCGATCAACTGCAGGCCTGCCTGGCGGCCCTGGCGGCGCGCACCGCCACGGCCGGCTTCAACGGTGATCTCGTGCTTGTGATCGGCGAAAATGGCCTCGATCTGGCGCCCAGCCTGGGGCTCCCCGCCGGGCTGCTGCTCAAGGCCGGCAACTGGCTGGGGCCGGTGCTGGTGGCGGCGGCGGAAGCGGGAGTGCGCCGCCTGCTGCTGTTCGGCTACCACGGCAAGTTGATCAAGCTGGCCGGTGGGATCTTCCACACCCATCACCATCTCGCCGATGGCCGCGCCGAGGTGCTGACCGCCCTGGCGGCCCTTGAAGGTCTCAGCGGTGAGGCCCTCGGCCGCCTGCATGGTGCCGCCACCGTGGAGGCAGCGCTGAGCGAACTGGTGGCGGTGGACCCTGCCCTGGCCCAGCGGCTGGAGCGGCGCATCGCCGCGGCCATTGAGCAACGCAGCATGGCCTATCTGGCCCGCTACGGCAGTTTCCCCATGCGCGTGGGGGCCGCGCTGTTCGACCGCCGGCGCCAGCTGCGTGTGTGCGGACCTCAAGGCCAGGAGTTGCTGGAGGCATTCCGGCACCCTCTAGGGTGAGTCCCTCAGGCCTGGCGGCCCATGCGGGGCCTTGCTCCGGGGGCAACGCATCCGGCCAGCCGCCGATCAAGAAGCGTTCCGGTCGTATGTCTCAAGCTTCACAGTCGCTGGAACAGCCGGAGAGCCAGCGCCACCCGGCGATCGTGATCCTCGATTTCGGATCCCAGTATTCGGAGCTGATCGCGCGCCGTGTGCGGGAAACCGAGGTGTATTCCCTGGTGATGGGCTACGCCACCAGCGCCGATGAGCTGCGCGAGCTGGCCCCCAAAGGCATCATCCTCAGCGGTGGCCCCAGCTCGGTGTATGCCGAAGGGGCGCCTGTGTGCGATCCGGGCCTCTGGGATCTGGGCATTCCGGTGCTCGGGGTCTGCTACGGCATGCAGCTGATGGTGCAGCAGCTGGGCGGCAACGTGGTGGCGGCGGGCCGCGGAGAATACGGCAAGGCACCGCTTCAGGTGGACGATCCCACCGATCTGCTCACCAACGTGGAAAACGGCGCCACGATGTGGATGAGCCATGGCGATTCGGTGGAGACTCTGCCGCCTGGATTCGCGCGGCTGGCCCATACCAGGAACACGCCGGAAGCGGCAGTGGCGGATCATCGCCGCCATCTTTATGGCGTGCAGTTCCATCCCGAAGTGGTGCACTCCACCGGTGGCATGGTGATGATCCGGAACTTCGTTTATCACATCTGCGGCTGCGAGCCAGATTGGACCACCAGCGCCTTCATTGAAGAAGCCGTGGCCGATGTTCAGGCCCGTGTCGGCAGCAAACGGGTACTGCTCGCCCTCTCCGGTGGCGTGGATTCCTCCAGCCTCGCCTTTCTGCTGCACAGGGCGATCGGGGACCAGCTCACCTGCATGTTCATCGACCAGGGCTTCATGCGCAAAGGGGAGCCTGAATTCCTGATGGAGTTCTTCGATCGCCAGTTTCATATTCGCGTGGAATATATCAATGCCCGTGATCGTTTCATCGCCAAGCTCAAGGGCATCACCGATCCGGAGGAAAAGCGCAAAATTATCGGTGCCGAGTTCATCCGTGTGTTCGAGGAGGAGAGCAAGCGACTCGGCCCCTTCGATTACCTCGCCCAGGGCACCCTCTATCCCGATGTGATCGAATCGGCCGGCACCGGCGTGGATCCCAAGACCGGCGAACGGGTGGCTGTGAAAATCAAGAGCCACCACAACGTGGGTGGCCTACCCAAGGATCTGCAGTTCAAGCTGGTGGAGCCGCTGCGGCGTCTGTTCAAAGATGAGGTGCGCAAGGTGGGCCGCAGCCTCGGCCTGCCCGAAGAGATCGTGCGCCGCCATCCCTTCCCGGGGCCTGGCCTGGCGATCCGCATCCTGGGCGAGGTCACGGCCGAGAACCTCAACATCCTGCGCGATGCCGATCTGGTGGTGCGCGAGGAGGTGCGGGATGCAGGGCTCTACCACGACATCTGGCAGGCGTTTGCGGTGCTGCTGCCGGTGCGCAGCGTTGGTGTGATGGGCGACAAGCGCACCTACGCCTATCCGATCGTTCTCCGTTGCGTGTCCAGCGAAGACGGCATGACCGCCGATTGGTCGCGCTTGCCCTACGACCTGCTGGAGAAGATCTCCAACCGCATCGTCAATGAGGTGCGGGGCGTGAACCGGGTGGTGTACGACATCACCAGCAAGCCTCCCGGCACGATCGAGTGGGAGTGACAGCCGGCTGAAGGCGCCTCCGGCGGCGTTCTTTTGTCTGGTCTGGGTCTGGTCTGGCCCGCCCGGGACAGCTTCGATACCATCGGGGCCCGGCCTTCCTCTCTTGACTGTCGCCCTTGAGCAGGACCCGCAGCTGCAGCGCCGCCTCCAGCAGGACAGCATCCAGCTGGCCGGAAAGGTGATCTACCTCAATCCCTTTCTCTATTGGCGGCGCTTCGATGCCAATACCGACCGCTGGTTGCGCGAACCCGGTCAGCTGCAGGAGGAGCAGATTCTCGCCAACCGGGGTCGCTTCTACCCCGAGGTGCTGTGGGAGGAGATCCCCGAGCAGGAGGCGCAGATCAAGGATGGCGCCGTGGAGATGTTCCTCAAGACCCTGGAACTGATCAGCACCTTCAACCCCGAGCTCAGCGCCGGCCACCTGCTGGAGGTGGAGCGCAAGATGGCCGTGACCAAGAAACGCTCCTTCGAGCGCTGGGTGGAGAAGTCATTGCGCCGCCGGCAGACGTTGGAGCGGCAGGAGCGCCGCCGCTTCGATCGCGAGCGGCTGCTGCGCAGCTGGGGAGAGTGGGCAGGGCTGGACGTCACCCGACAGGCCGTGCTGCCGTTCACCGCGTTGCTGGTGCTGGCAGTGGGGGCCGGTTGGATGGTGGGCTCGCGCGAGTTCTGCCGCCAGATGATCGTCGATCCCGGCGTGCAGCGGCTGCCCTGAGTCCCTGCCACCTCCGGAGGGCGGCAAACTGGGGGCAAAGCCGCTCGCCTGCGCGGGTGGTGCTGCCTCGGTTGCTTCGGCATGGCTGATCCTCTCGATTCCCTTCGGCTCGCGCTGATGCAGGAGGTATTGCCGGTAGGTATGGCGGTGGTCGAGCGGGCGCGCAAGGGGGGCCCGCGCGAGGTGGTGGAAGCGTTCACCGCTTCGCCCGACCCGCTCGCCCAGCTGAAGCAGGAAGGCGATCCAGCGGCGCGGGCCGTGCGCCAGAGCCTTGATCAGATCCAGCCCGGTCTGGGCAATCCCGTGATGAAGGTGGAGGTGCACGATGTGGCCCCGCCACCGCCCTGGTCGCCGCAGGCGGGCGATCCGGCCGCCACCGGATTCTCAGAGGCCGCAGACCCGCAGCGGGAGCGGGAGGCGCTGCAGACCACCCTGGCGCGGATCTCCGAGCGCCTGGCGCTGCTCCAGCACCGCCTGGAGGCCTGACGCCCATGGCCGCTGGGCATCTGCACGGACAGGCCCGCCACGCGGGCATGCGGCACCAGCCGGCCTGGCTGCTCGGGCTGATCGTGCTGGTGCTGGGGGCGATGGGCGCCCGGCTCGTGTGGCTGCAGCTCGCGCAGGGGGCAGAGAACAAGCTGCTGGCGGATCAGAACCGCATTCGCCTGCTGCCGCGCCATCCGATGCGCGGCCGTCTGCTTGATCGCAACGGCCAGGTGCTGGCCAGCAGCCGCCTCACCTACAACCTCTACATCCAGCCCCGGCTTGTCGATGACGCAGCCTGGCCGTCGCTGCGGGTGCAGTTGGCTGCGCTGCTGGCGCTCGACCCGGCGCAGCTCGATGCCAAACGCAAGGACGGCAGAGCCGTGGACGGCTTCCGCATTGAACTGGCGGGCCCCCTCAGCACCGAGCAGGTGTTGCGTTTTCGCGAGCAGGCCGAGTCGCTCAAAGGGGCTGATGTGGATGTCGACGTGCTGCGCGCCTACCCGCACGGACGGCTCGGCGCCCACGTGCTCGGCTACACGAGCAGCATCACGGAGGAGGAATACAAGGAGCTGTCTGAAACGGGCTACCGCCTGCAGGACCGTATCGGTCGCACCGGCCTGGAGCGCGTCTACGAGAACCACCTGCGCGGCGAGTGGGGGGGACAGCAGCTGGAAGTGAACGCCGATGGGCAGGTGCAGCGGGTGCTGGGCGACAAGCCGTCGCGGGCCGGCAACGATCTGCGCCTCACCCTCGATCTGGAGCTGCAGAAGGCGGCCGAGAAGGCCCTCAGCGGGGTGAGCAAGGGGGCGATCGTGGCGATGGATCCCCAGACCGGCGCGATCCGGGCCATGGCCAGCCGCCCGAACTTCGATCCCAACATCTTCTCGGAGGGCCCCACCACAGCGCAGTGGAACGAGCTCAACCGCCCGGAAGCCCCCATGCTCAACCGGGCGCTGCGCGGGTTCCCGCCCGCCAGCACCTTCAAGGTGATCACCGCGATCGCGGGGCTGGAATCGGGCTTGTTCAATCCCGCCTCCACCATCCTCACCTCAGGCTCCTTCTGCTACGACGGCCAGTGCTACGCGGATCACGGCAGCTTCGGCAGCATCGGTTTCCGCCTGGCCATGGCGGTGAGCAGCAACAGCTTCTTCTACCGGCTGGGCCTCAAGACCGGCCCCGATGAACTGTTCAGAGCGGCCCGCCGCCTGGGCTACGGCAGTCTCACCGGTGTCGAACTCAAGGGGGAGGAGAGCCCCGGCTTGCTGGGCGATCCCGCCTGGAAGCGCCAGGTGCTCGATGAGCCGTGGACCTCGGTGGACACGATCACCTCCTCGATCGGCCAGGGGGCCGTCACCGTGACGCCGCTGCAGATGGCCCGCCTGTATGCGGCAATCGCCAACGGCGGCTGGCTGGTGACGCCCCACCTGGCGGAGCGGCCGGTGGAGCGCCGCTGGATCGGCCTCAAACCCAGCACCTTGAAAGTGTTGCGGGAGGGCCTGCGCGATGCGGTCACCAGCGGCACGGCCACCCTGCTGAACGACCCTTCGCTGCCCGCCGTGGCCGGCAAGACAGGCACCGCCGAGGATCCCCCCCGGCCAGACCATGCCTGGTTCGGCGGCTATGCGCCGGCGGGCAAGCCCAACCTGGTGATCATTGCCTTCGGCGAGAACAGTGGCGGCTACGGCGGCACCGTTGCCGCACCGATGGTGAAGGCCCTGCTCACCACCTGGTTCCGTGACACCCTGCCCCAGCTGCGCAACTGAAGCCGCCAGCAGGTGACATCGGATGGCTTCAAGCTGCTACGGGGGGCTTCAGGCCACCAGTTGCAGAGGGGGGCGCACCACCTCGCTGTAGAAGCGCCGCAGTTGCTGGGTGGCGCCCGCCCAGCCCCAGCGCTCTGCTTCTGCTCGTGCCGCCAGCCGCAGGGCCTGGCGCCGTTCGGTGCTGGCCAGCAGCCTTTCGGTGGCGGCGGTGAGGCTGGCCGGGCTGTCGGGATCGTAGAGGCAGCCGTTCACTCCGTCGGTGACGATGTCGGGGATGCCGCCGCGGTTGGCGCCCACCACCGGGCAACCGGCCGCCATCGCCTCCAGCAGCACCAGCCCAAGCGTTTCGGTGGAGGAGGGGAACAGGAAGGCATCGGCGCTGGCATAGGCGCTGGCCAGATCCTCGCCGCCCAGGTAGCCCACGAACGTGGTGGCGCTGCCGGCGAACACCTTCTCAAGCTGCTGGCGGTGTGGGCCATCACCCACCAGCGCCAGCCTGGCCTGGGGCAGGGCATCGAGCACCGGCCGGATCCGCTCGATCTGCTTCTCCGCCGAGAGCCTGCCCACGTAGAGCAGCAGGCTGTCGCTGTCGCCGTGCACGCCGGTGAGTTTGCTGCGCATGGTCTGATTGCGCCATTCCGGTCGGAACAGATCGGTGTCGACTCCGCGCTGCCACAAGGCGGTGTGCTGGATGCCGTGCTGGCTGAGTTCCTCCACCATCGCCGTGGAGGTGCAGAGGTTGAGGGCCGCCTGATTGTGGGCCGCCTTTAGCAGCTCCCACAGCAGCGGTTCAAACATGCCCATGCCGTAGTGCTCGAGGTACTTGGGCAGGTGGGTGTGATAGCTGGCCACCAGGGGCACGCCCCGGGTACGCGCCAGCCAGATCCCGCCCAGGCCGAGCACCGCTGGGTTCACCACGTGCACCAGGTCGGGTTTGAAGGCGTCAAGCGCCTCGGCCACCAAGGGCCGCGGCAGCGCCAGCTTCAGCTCGGGGTAGAGCGGCAGGGGCAGGGCCGGCACGCCGATCACCCGTGCGCCCATGAAGGTATCCGGGGCTCCTTCGGGGCAGAACAGCAGCACCTCGTCGCCCGCATCCACCAGGTGGGTCACCGTTTTGGTGAGCCGCGTGACGATGCCGTCGACCTTGGGAAGGAAGGTTTCGGTGAACAGTGCGATCTTCACGTGGACGGCGTGCCTGCGGACGGTCCGTTCAAACCACCGGTTGGAGCGCGGCCGCCTGGCTGTGGGTCCATGTGGACACGCAGGGAATGCGGGAGCGATCGCAGCGATCGGCCCAGCGGCGTGCCACATCCACAACTTCGCCCAGTAGGCCGTCGTCGAGGGTGGTGGGCTTGAGCCCCAGCTCGATCAGGCAGCGGTTGTCGACGATCAGGTCGTTTTCGATGGCCTCCTTGCGGGGGTTGGGGAGGTGGTTGAGCTTGGCCCCGGTGACGGCCGCCACCTTTTCGGCCAGATCCTTGACCTTGTGGCTTTCGGTCATCTGGTTGTAGATGCGCACCTTCTCCCCTGAGGCGGGGGGATTGTCGATCGCCAGCTCCACGCATTTCACCGAATCGCGGATGTGGATGAAGGCGCGGGTCTGGCCGCCGGTGCCATGCACCGTGAGCGGATAGCCGATCGCCGCCTGCATCAGGAAGCGATTGAGCACGGTGCCGTAATCACCGTCGTAGTCAAAACGGTTGACCAGGCGCGGATCCCTGTCAGTGAGGTCAGTGTTGGTGCCCCAGACGATGCCTTGGTGCAGGTCGGTGACGCGGATGCCGTCGTTCTTGTTGTAGTAGAAGAACAACAGCTGATCCAGCGTTTTCGTCATGTGGTAGACGCTGCCTGGATCGGTGGGGTGAAGGATTTTCTCCTGGAAGCGGGTGCCATCGGGCTGGGGAACTTCCACCGTGAGATAGCCCTCGGGGATGGTGGCGCCACGGTGGGATCCATAGCCGTACACCCCCATCGTTCCGAGGTGAACGATATGAATGTCGAGACCGCTTTCAACAATTGCACAAAGAAGATTGTGCGTGCCATTCACGTTGTTATCGACCGTGTAGCGCTTGGTGGCGCTCGACTTCATCGAATAAGGGGCGGCCCGTTGTTCGGCGAAGTGCACCACGGCACTGGGGCGCTCACTGCGCAGCAGCCCCAGCAGCAGGTCGTAGTGCTGGGCGATGTCGAGTGCCACGAAACGGATGGGCCGGCCTCCGGTTTCCTCCCAGGCACGCAGGCGGTCGTTGATCGTGGCGATCGGAGTGAGCGATTCGACCCCAAGGTCGATGTCGATCTTGCGGCGGCTCAGGTTGTCGACGATCACGACGTCGTGACCGGCGTCGGCCAGGTTCACAGCGCAGGGCCAGCCGCAGAAGCCGTCGCCGCCGAGAACGAGAACCTTCACGTCTGAACTCCTGCTGAACGAGCGATTGCTCTCTTGGGGCAAGCTACTACAGGCATTCCGCCCCCCTCGTGCAGCAGTGGCGTCAGCTGATGCCGACCGCCACGCCCACCATGGCCAGCACCAGCAGCCCACCTGCGATCAGCAGGACGGTGGTGCTGCGGCTGCGTTCACCGCCGGCTTCGACCACCTGCATCCGCGGTTCTCTGGCAAAGGCGTTGAGCCTGCCCCCGTCCTCCTTGGTGACCGACATGGTGGGGTGGCCCGATTCAGAAAGCGAACCTTAACGATGTCCTTCGGCGCCGCCATCGAGGCCGAAAGGGAATGTCACAGGCGCGGAGCCTCGGTGTTGCCAACCCGTCCCCACTGGGGTGAGCTGGCCTGGGCGTCCTGTCGCTGCGGAAGGCGCCCGGCCTTCCAGGCGCACCGGCCCGCCTCCGTGGCCTGAGCCATCGCCCAGGCCATGGCCGGTGGATCGCCTGCCATGGCGATGGCGCTGTTGATCAGCAGGGCGTCAGCCCCCATCTCCATGGCCTGGGCCGCTTCGCTGGGTACGCCCAACCCCGCATCCACCACCACCGGCACCCCCGCCGACTCGATGATCAAGGCGATGTTGGCGGCGTTGCGAATGCCCTGGCCGGAGCCGATCGGAGAGCCCAGCGGCATCACGGTGGCGCAGCCCACCTCCTCGAGTCGACGGGCGAGCAGCGGATCGGCGTTGATATAGGGCAACACGGTGAAACCCTCCTTCACGAGCCGCTCGGCCGCCTCGAGGGTGCCGAATGGATCGGGCAGCAGATGGCGGCCGTCGGGGATCACCTCCAGCTTCACGAAGGTGTTGTCTTCCTGTCCGGCGAGCTTGGCCAGCTCGCGGCCCAGCCGCGCCACCCGCACGGCCTCATCTGCGGTGGCGCAGCCGGCGGTGTTGGGCAGCATCCAGATCGTGCTCCAGTCGATCGCCTCAATCAGGCCCTGATGGCCTGCCGCCGCCGCCTGCACCCGCCGCACCGCCACGGTGACGATGTCGCAGCGGCTGGCCGCCAGGCTGGCCTGCATCGCCGCTAGCGAGGGGTATTTGCCCGTGCCGGTCATCAGGCGGCTGCGGAAGCGGCGACCGCCGATCACCAGCGTGTCGTCGGCGAGGGCGGACGGATCCGAAGCCGGAATCTGCACCATGGGGAGAAGTTACAGCGCACGCCTCCTAACCTTCGCGCAAGCCCGCTTGGTTCCATGACACCGGTTCTCCCCCTGCTGCTCGCCGCCAGTGCGGTGCCGGTGGGCAGTTTTGTCCCGTTCACCCTGCCGCCCGCCTCGCCGCTGGACACCTCCTTCAGTGAGACCGGTCCGGTGGAAACCTTCGATCCGGTAGGCCGGGCCGTGCTGCTTGCCGCCCAGTTGCCGCGGCAGTGGCGCGGCAGTTACCAGGCCTTTGGCGGCGGCGTCCCCACCCCTGTGGAGCTGCGCCTCGACACCGTGACGGCCATGGGTCAGATGATCGATCTGCGCGGCACGCTCACGGTGGGCGGCACCTCCTCGCCGGTGCAGGGCAACCTCAATGCCAAGTCTGATCAGCTGGAGCTCATCCCCCTGATCGACACCCTCACCTTGGGCCTCGAACCAGGCGGTGATTTTCTCGGCCTGCAGGGCTTCTCGCTGATGGGCTGGAATGCACCGCGGCTCACCAATTCCGGCGGTCGGCTGGTGCTTGATCCCGTGAGTTTCAGCCCACCCGCTTCCCGGCCAGCCGGCCAGGTGGCGCCGGTCCGCGGGCTGTGGTGACGACAAGCGAGCGCCCCTGAGGCAGCGAACCTCAGGGGCGGCGGGCCCTCTCCAGGCCATGTGTTCGGTTCCCGCTGTCGCTTTAAGCGGATCAGCCGGGAGCCTGACGCCCTGTGGTCAGACCGGTGTGTTGGTGGGCGAGGGTTTTGGGGACGATTTGCTGCCTGTGCTGCTGGACCCAGCTGATGATGAGCCTGGCTCGCCAGTGCCCGCAGCCATCCCCTGGCCGCTGGTCGCCGGGGCTTTCAGTTCAGCTGGAAAGCGACGATCGAGCAGCTTCAGGCGCTTGAGGGTTGTTTTGTTGGTGGGATCGAGGCTGAGGGCCTTGGCATAGGTGTCCCGCGCCTCATCCGGTTTGCCCTGTCGCTCGAAGGCGTAGCCCAGGTTGTTGAGTGCTACCGGGTAATCGGGTTTGGCCTGAAGAGCTGCCTTGTAGTGGCGGATCGCACTGGCGTAGTTGCTCTGGGCCGCCAGGGAAAAGCCAAGCGCGTTCTGAATCAGCGCCTGCGCCTCGGGGGGCTCACCGCCACTCTTCTTCTGGGCCAGGCGAAGGGTGTCCACCGCCTGGGCGTAGAGGCGCTTGCGCAGCTGCACAGAGCCGAGTTCGTAGAGAACGGCAGGGTCCTTGCCGTCCCCTCCCTTGGCTTGCCCCTCAAGCCGTGCCAGCGCCGCTTCATCGCGGCGGACCCGCATCACCTGCAGGGCGATGACCACGGCTGCACCGCCGAGCAGAAGGATCAGGCCGATCAGATAGGCCTGAGGCAGGAGAATGTCCATCGGGCCTCCCCGCAGTGCGGTGGTGATCAGCGCGTAGCGGCCGAAACCACGCTGGTGAAACTGGCGGGATCAGCCACGGCGAGCTGGGCCAGCATCTTGCGGTTCAGCAGCATGTCGGCTTTTTTCATGCCGCCCATCAGCCGGCTGTAGCTCAGCCCGTTCATGCGGGCGGCGGCGTTGATGCGGGCGATCCAGAGACGGCGGAAATCGCGTTTCCGGCGGCGACGGTCGCGGTAGGCGTTGCACAGCGCCTTCATCACCCGCTGGTTGGCGGTGCGGAACAGGCTGCCGTTGCTGCCCTGGAAGCCACGGGCCAGGCGGAGGATCTTGTTACGGCGTTTACGGGCGACGTTGCCCCTCTTGACGCGGGCCATGGTGAGTTCTCAGGGCGAAATGGAAAGGAAAAGGAGTGGGCGACCTGGCGAGAGGTCAGCCGGCGTAAGGAAGCATGCGGCTGACGTTGTCGGCGTCGCGTTCGTCGACCACCGCCATCGTGCCCAGAAAACGCTTGCGCTTGGGGCTCTTGTGATCGAGCAGGTGGTTGCGGAACGCATGCCGGCGCATGAATTTTCCGCTGCCGGTCAGCTTGAACCGCTTCGCGGCAGCTTTGCGGGTCTTGAGCTTCGGCATGTCCTGCGCGACTTCACAAACAACCAAACTACGACTTGGTAGTGCCGGCTGCCAACTCCCCCCGTCCGCTTTGCCCATGCTCCGCCAGCTGTTGCGTCCTTCCGCCCCCCTCTCCCTGCAGCCCGGGTCTGCCCTGGCGCCGGTGGCCCTCGGGCTGGCGCTCACCCTGCTGGCGGCACCCGGCTGCCGTGCTGTCCCCGCTCTCGACCCCCTCCCGGCCCCTCTGCCCCTGCACTGGCCCACCAGTGCGCCGCCGCCGGTGCAGCCCGCCCAGCCTGTGTTGTGGGTGTCGCTCGGCCCACGCCTGGGCCCTGCTCCTGGCGGGGTGGCCAAGGCCGCTCCACTGGTGCTCCAGGCGGCGGCGGGTGAGCTGGTGGTCACCGACGCCGACGGCCAGCGGCTCTCGGGGTCCAGCGTTCGCCTGCGCTGGCAGGAGGTGCCCCTGGCGGAGCCGTTCCAGCTCGCCCGCACCGTGCTGGGCCCGTTCGCCAGCTTCGAGAGTGCGGAACAGGCGGCGACGGCCTGGCGGGAGCTCGGCGTGACTCCGGTGATCGCTCATCCCGCCGAATGGGAGGTATGGGCGCCTGTCGCCACCCAGGCTCCGGCCGGCCTGCAGGCCCGGCAGGTGGAGCAGCGGTTCAGCCAGCGGCTGGTGCTGACGTCCGGGGAGCCGGGAGCTGCCGGTGCGGCATTGAAAGGTCCGCTGCGGATCACGGCGCCGGGAGGGCTGCGCTGGGAGGGCGGTGTGTTCCAGGGGCCGTTCCGCCTGGCGAGCAACGCCTACGGCGGTTGGACTCTGATCGAGGAGGTGCCGCTGGAGCGCTACCTGCTGGGGGTGGTGCCCCATGAGATCGGCGCCGGATCACCGCCGGCCGCCCTTGCCGCCCAGGCGGTGCTGGCCCGCACCTGGTCGCTGCGCAACAAGCACCGCTATGCCACCGATGGCTACCACCTCTGCGCTGACACCCAGTGCCAGGTCTACGCCGATCCGCGGCAGGCGGGGGCGGCGGTCCGGTCTGCGATCCAGGCCACCCGGGGCCAGGTGCTCACCTGGCAGGGACAGCCCATCCATGCCGTCTATCACGCCACCAACGGGGGAATGGCCGCCGGCTTTGAGGAGGTGTGGAGCGGCTCGCCGCTGCCCTATCTGCAGGCGGCGCCGGATGGCCCACCCGCTTTCAACGCGCGGTTTGCCGTGCCCCTGGCGGCGTCGTCGCTGCCGGCGCTGCTGGCCAACGGCGGTTCCGCCTATGGCGCCTACCACCCGCGCTTCCGCTGGCAGCGCCTGCTGACGACCGCTCAGGTGCAGCAGGCCCTCACCACGGCCCGGTTGCCGGTGGGCACCCCCTTGAAGCTCAGCGTGCTGGAGCGGGGACCGAGCGGCCGCGTGATGGCGCTGGCCATCGAGGGGAGCGAAGGTCGCCAGGTGCTGCGCCGCGATGCCATCCGCCGCACCTTCCGGCAGCTGCCCAGCACCCTGTTTGAGCTGAGAGCGGAGGGAGCCGGCCGCTGGCGCTTCAACGGCGGCGGCTTCGGCCATGGCGCCGGCCTCTCTCAGGCGGGTGCGATTGATCTGGCCGGTCGTGGCTGGACCCTGCCACAGCTGCTGAGTCGGTACTACCCGGGGACCCAGCTCCAGCCGCTGGAGGCGCTCGGTCAGGGCCTTTAGAGTTCGGCCCAGTTCGAGCCCTGCCACGACCGGGACCCTGTCGCGTGCGGCGTGGCATCACGGAGAGCGTTCATTCATGCCAGGCCTGACCGCTGCGAAGACCGCCTCTCGTCCTCGGCGTGGCAAAGCGGCGCTGTTTGTGCTCCTGTGCGGTTGTGCCGGCGCGGCGCCCCACTGGGTGGAGCCGCCCCGCAACCTGCTGCCGGCGATCAGCCTCACCTTGCTGCTGGGCGCCTATGTGATCCGCACCGTGCTGTTCCGGCTCTGGAAACCCCAGCCGCCGGTGGCCCTCCCCGAGGCCTTGGACCACTGGCCCGACGTTGATGTGGTGGTGGCGGCGCGGGACGAGGAGGCGGTGATCGGGCGCCTGGTGGAGCGGGTGGCGCAGCTGAGCTACCCCGAAGGCCAGCTGCGTCTCTGGGTGGTGGACGACGGCAGCGAAGACCGCACAGCCGCGCTGTTGGAGGAGATCGGCAGCCGCCACTCCCTGCTCACGGTGCTGCGCCGTCCGCGCGATGCCGGTGGCGGCAAGTCGGGGGCGCTCAATGCCGTGCTGCCCCAGCTGCGCGGCCGCTGGATGCTGGTGCTGGATGCCGATGCCGGCATGCCGCGGGATCTGCTGCAGCGGCTGATTCCCTACGCAGAAGCGGGCAGCTGGGCGGCGGTGCAGCTGCGCAAGGCGGTGGTGGAAGCCGATCGCAACCTGCTCACCCAGGCCCAGGCGATGGAGATGGCCCTCGACACCGTGATCCAGCAGGGACGGCTGGCCTCCGGCGGTGTCCCCGAACTGCGTGGCAATGGCCAGTTGCTGCGGCGTGATGCCCTGGAAGCCTGTGGCGGCTTCAACGAAGCCACCGTCACCGACGACCTCGACCTGAGCTTCCGCCTGCTGCTGGGCGATTGCGGCATTGGCGTGCTCTGGGATCCGCCGGTGGAGGAGGAGGCGGTGCGCACCCTGCCCGCCCTCTGGCGGCAGCGGCAGCGGTGGGCCGAGGGGGGCCTGCAACGCTTCTTCGACTATTGGCCCAGCCTCGTGGCAGGCCCGCTGGCCCCTTCCCGCAAGCTGGATCTGGCGGCGTTCTTTCTGCTCCAGTACGCCCTGCCGGTGGTGTCGATCGCCGATCTGCTCACAGCCCTGGCCACCCGCACGCTGCCATCGATCTGGCCGCTGTCGATCGTGGCCTTCGGCCTCTCCGGGGCGGCGATCGTGGCCGGCTGCCGGCGCAGCAGCGAAGGCCCACCCCTGCCCAACATCAATCCCTTCACTGCCGCCCTGGGCATCGCCTATCTGGCCCACTGGTTCGTGGTGATTCCCTGGGTGGCGCTGCGCATGGCCCTGCTGCCGAAACGTCTCGTCTGGGCCAAGACGCTTCACGTGGGCGAGGCATCCGGCGAGGACAGCCACGAGGAAAGCGACGATCTCACCGGTGAGGCTGACCTCACCACCCAGGTCTCCTAGGGCTGGTTCGCCCCATCCTGCTGCCCTGGCACCGGCCCGTCGAACGCAACCACCTCACCGTTGAAGAAGTCCGCCAGGCGCCGCGCCTTGTCGTCGAGTGGCACGGGGGGTACAGGTGGACCGGGAGGTGTGGCCGTGGTGAGGCCTGCGGCCACCGCGGGTGCTGGAAGGCCAGCTGCAGCAACGGCAGCCATGGCAGTGGCAGCCCCAGCCATGGCCGTCACAGCAGCCCCAGGCCCTGAACCGGCGGCGGAGGACGCCTGAGCCGGCTGCAGCCCCGGTACAGGCGGTGTCACAGCAGCTGGCGGGGAGACCGTTCGCAACGGCATCGCCGTGGCGGCTTCCGCTCGCTGTGCCTGGTCCGGTCCCTGGCCCAGTCCCGGTGCCGCTGGTGCTGGCGTTGGCGCCCCTCCGCCCGGCACGGCCCCAGCGGGTGCCCCTGAAGCGTTAACGGTGGCACGCGGTGGACCTGGGGCGTCGGCGCTCTCCAGCACGAGCTGGCGGGGGGAGCCCAGCGCACTTTGCAGGGCCTTCTCCAGCAGCGGCAGGCGGCTCTGCACCATCGCCACCCAGTTGCCGCTGACCCGCACCACCGCGCGCTGGCCGTCGAGGCGCACCAGTGCCGCCTGCTGGGACAGGAGCATGCGGGTGGAGGGAAGCTCCAGGCTGGCCAGGATCTGTTGCCACAGCTCGGTGAGGTCGCTGCCGCCCCCTGGGCTGGAGGGCACTGGGTCTGGAGGAACCTGGGCTGCGGGCCCAGGCACGCCGGGCTCTGCGGCTGTAGGGCCATGCGCATGCGCAGCTGGCGCGCTGGGAACGGCTGGGGCCTGGGCGGGCGCAGCAGCTCCCGGCGAAACAGAAACCGGCGCGGCGGCGCTGCCCGTCGACGCTTCGGCCAGCAGGCCCAGCAGCAGAACTTCCAGCCACAGGCGCGGCTGCACGCTCTGGCGCAGTTGCTGTTCGCTGCCCTTGAGGCCGGCCTGCCAGCTCAGCAGCCGGGGGGTGGAGATGCGGGCTGCCAGCTCCGGCAGCTGCGGCCGGAACTGGGGGGAAAGGCTGCTCAACTCCAGGCGCCCGGGCGCGGCCGCGGCCACTGTGAGGTCGCGCAAGACCGAGGCCAACCCCTGCAGCACCGCCCCCGGGTCGCGGCCCCGCTCCAGCAGCTCGCGGCAGGTTTCCACCACGGCCAATGGCTCAGTGCCGGCGAGAGCCGCGGCCAGGGAGAGCAACTCCTGCTCCGGCACCGCCCCGAGCAGCTCCCAGACGGCGCTGGCCTCCACCGGGGCCGGCAGCAGGCTGAGCTGGTCGAGCAGGCTTTCGGCATCGCGCAGGCCGCCCTGGGCCCGCTGGGCCACCACATGCAGGGCCTCGGGCGTGATGCTGATCGCTTCAAGCCGGGCGATCTCGCCCAAGTGGGTTTCGATCGCTTCCAGCGGAATGCGGCGGAAATCGAAGCGCTGGCAACGGGACAGGATTGTGGGCAGCACCCGCTGCGGATCGGTGGTGGCCAGCACGAACACCACCCGCGGCGGTGGCTCCTCCAGGGTCTTGAGCAGCGCATTGAAGGCGGCGGTCGAGAGCATGTGGCACTCGTCGATCACGTAGACCTTCCAGCGGGCCTGCACCGGCGCGAAGCGCGAGCGTTCGATCAGTTCCCGGATGTTGTCGACCCCGGTGTTGGAGGCCGCATCGATCTCGATCACATCAAGGGCATTGCCCGCCGTGATTGAACGGCACAGCTCGCAGACGCCGCAGGGTTCGGGGGTGGGGCCGTCGGCGGCGATGCAGTTGAGCGAGCGGGCCAGGATCCGCGCGCTGGAGGTCTTGCCGGTGCCGCGTGGACCGCTGAACAGATAGGCGGGCGCGATCCGCCCCTGCCGCAGGGCGTTGCTGAGGGTGGCCACGATCGCCTGCTGCCCCACCAGCTGGTCGAAGCGCTGGGGACGGTACTTGTGATGGAGCGGCTGGTAGGCGCTGGCCTGGGTCATGGCGGGGTCCCCGACGGCCTGATCAGCGAGGTTACTGGGGGCTCCCGGTGCCCAGCAGACGCTCCAGCCGGCCTTCCAGTTCCTCCACCGCTTCCAGCTGATCGGCCAGGTTCTGGGCCTGCAGCCGGAGGCGGTCGAACTGGTCGCTGCTGCCGCCATTCCAGCGGGCTTCGGCCTGCTCCAGCTCCAGCTCCAGCCGCTGCTGCAGCTTCAGCCGCAGGGCATCGAGCTGCTCCAGGCTGCGGCGGGCCAGCTCGCGGCCGCGCTCCAGCTGGGTGCCGTCGATGGTCAGACCCTGGCGCAGCAGCAGGCGCACGGCCACCAGCAGGGCGGCGGGGATGAACTGACCCAGGGCCAGGGCGCCGAGGCTGCCGGTGCCCAGCCATCCCTCTACCTGGGAGCTGCGGTGCCGCCCGGTCTTGCACCAGCTGGCGAAATGCTCGCAGTTGTTGAACACCAGGTTGTAGCGCTGCTCGCCCAAGCGGCCCATGGCGCGCCGCAGGGTCACGCCCACCGGCGACACCTCCCCTTCCGGGTAGCTCACCACGCTGACCGCTTCGCCACGGGAGAAGTCGGCGAGCGGGCTGCGCAGGATCTGGCGGCCCTCCAGGTAGTGGGCCACCGTACCGTCGCCCAGATCGATGCCGTGGTGGTCGAACAGGCCGTGCTGGCGCGGCACCTGCAGATGGTCAGCCGTTGCCATGGCGGCTGTGCCTCAAGCGGATTCCTGTTTGTCGACCAGGCCGGGGTAGGGAAGAATCTTGGCGCGCGAGCGCTGCTCCACCAGCTCACGGGTGATCGTGAAGGTGGTGATCGCGTCGTTGGAGGGGATGTCGTACATCACATCGAGCATCAGTTCCTCGACGATGCCCCGCAGCGCCCGGGCGCCGGTGCGGCGGCGGTGGGCCTCCTGGGCGATCGCCTCGATGGCGCCGGCCTCGAACTCCAGCCGCACGTTGTCCATGCTCATCAGGGTCTGGAACTGCTTCACCAGCGCGTCGCGCGGCTCGGTGAGGATGGCTTCGAGGGAGCGGATGTCGAGCGGTTCGAGCACGGCGCTCACCGGCAGCCGGCCGATGAATTCGGGGATCAGGCCGTAGCGCACCAGGTCGTCGGGTTCGAGGTGGCGCAGCACGTGGGCCGCCTGCTGCTCCTTCTGGACGCGGCTGCGGCCGCGGCCGTCGCTGGGCAGAAAGCCGATCGAATTGCGACCCAGCCGCCGCTGCACCACATCCTCGAGGCCGGTGAAGGCGCCGCCGCAGACGAACAGGATCTGGCTGGTGTCGATCTGGATGCAGTCTTGGTAGGGGTGCTTGCGGCCGCCCTGCGGCGGAACGTTGGCCACCGTTCCCTCCAGCATCTTGAGCAGGGCCTGCTGCACCCCTTCGCCCGAGACATCCCGCGTGATCGAGGGGTTCTCGCTCTTGCGGGCGATCTTGTCGATCTCGTCGATATAGATGATGCCTCGCTGGGCCTGCTCCACATCCAGGTCGGCCTTCTGCAGCAGCCGCAGCAGGATGTTCTCCACGTCTTCGCCCACGTAGCCGGCTTCGGTGAGCGTGGTGGCGTCGGCCACCGCGAAGGGCACATCAAGAAGCTCGGCGAGCGTCTGGGCCAGGAGGGTCTTGCCGGAGCCGGTGGGGCCGATCAGCAGGATGTTGGATTTGTGCAGACGGGTGGCGAGATGGTCGGTTTCGCCCTGCCCATCTCCCTGCCAGGCGAGGCGTTTGTAGTGGTTGTAGACCGCCACCGACAGCACTTTCTTGGCTTCGTCCTGCCCCACCACCTGCCGGTCGAGGTAGGCCTTGATCTCCCGCGGCTTGGGGACGGTGGCAAGGGTGGGGGCCGGTTTTGTGCCCTTCCTGGGCGCAGGCTTGCGGCCGCTGTCGTGGTGGGTGCGGGGGCTTCCGGCCGTGTCCACCAGCTCTTCATCGAGAATCTCGTTGCAGAGATCGATGCATTCGTCGCAGATGTAAACGCCTGGTCCGGCGATCAGCTTCCGCACCTGTTCCTGCGATTTTCCGCAGAACGAGCACTTCAGATGGGCGTCGAACTTTGCCATCGCGTGGGATCCGGGAGCGGAGGAGGAACGCTGGAGGCCGGAACTCCAGATGGGGCCGGAATGACGGGGTCAGACGAAGGAGGCCGCACTGGCGCGGCTCAGGCCGGCATGGTGTCAGTGACGACACGGTCGATCAGCCCGTAGGTCACGGCTTCGTGTGGAGACAAAAAGTAGTCGCGGTCGGTGTCTTCGGCAATCTTTGCCAAGGGCTGGCCGGTGTGTTCGGCCATCAGTCCGTTCAAGGTGTCTTTGAGGAAAAGGATCTCCTTCGCCTGGATTTCGATGTCCACCGCCTGGCCCTGGGCTCCGCCCAACGGTTGGTGAATCATGATCCGGGCGCTTGGCAGCGCCATGCGCTTGCCCTTGGTGCCACCGGAGAGCAGGAAGGCCCCCATGCTCGCGGCCAGTCCGTAGCAGATGGTGACCACATCGGGGGCCACCTGCTGCATGGTGTCGTAGATGGCCAGACCTGCGGTGACCGAACCGCCGGGCGAGTTGACGTAGATCTGGATGTCCTTGTCGGGATCTTCCGCCTCCAGGAAGAGCAACTGGGCCACCAGCGAATCGGCCACGGCGTCGTCGATGCCGGTGCCGAGGAAGATGATCCGCTCGCGCAGCAGACGCGAGTAGATGTCAAACGCCCGCTCGCCCCTGCCGGATTGCTCCACCACCGTGGGGAGCACCCCCGGAGCGGCCTGGGGCCCCGCGCCGCTGAGGGCCATGGGTGGTTGACCCTGCCAGCGGTTCTGGATCGGATGGGGGCGGAAGGCGTCGATCACGCGGCCGTGGGGATGCAAGGGGAGATGGAGTCAATCTATGGCCGCTGCGCTTCAGCCCGCTGCGGCAGGAGGTTCGGTGGCGGCTTTGTCAGCTCCCTCGCTGGCTTGTGCGGCCGGCTCCGGCGCCTTCTCGGTGACGGTGCTGTTCGCCTCCAGCCACTCCAGCAGCTTCTCGCGCAGCAGGTCGTCGGCCACGGCCAGCCGCAGCCGCTCGGGGTCGATCTTGCTGGTGTCGCTGAAGCCCTTGCTCACCTCCTTCACCTTGGCGTCAATGACGGCCGGCTCCACCGCGATCGCTTCGGCCTCGGCCAGAGCCTGCAGGGCGAAGGTGCGCTTCAGCCGCTGCACCGCCTCAGGACGGGAGGTGTCCATCAGGCTGCGCACCAGCTCCTGGGTGAACAGCTTCTTGACGTCCATGCCCTGCTGAGCGATCTGGCTGGCCGTCTGCTCGATCAAGGAGCGCACTTCCTGCTGGATCAGACTTTCGGGCAGCTCCACCTCCAGCTGCTCCACCAGTGCATTGAGCAGGGCTTCCTGGCGGCCGTTGCGGGCGCGCCGTTCGGCGTCATCGCGCAGCCTGGTCTCCAGGTCGGCCCGCATCTCGGCCACGGTGGCCTTGTCACTGGCTTCCTGGGCGAAGGCGTCGTCGAGGGCGGGCAGTTCGCGGGTCTTGAGGTCGCTGAGCGTGATCGCGAAGCTGGCGGCCCGGCCGCGCGCGTCTTCCTGGGGGTAGTCGTCGGGGAACTGGCAGCTGACCTGGCGCTCCTCGCCGATGGTCATGCCGAGGATGCCTTCCACGAATCCGGGGATCATGCGGCCATCGTCGAGCTCCACCTCCAGGGCTTCGGCGGTACCGCCCACGATCGGCTCACCGGTGTCGGCGTAGCTGCCGCTGAAGCTCACCATCGCCACATCGCCGTTGGCGGCGGGCCGGCCTTCCACCGGCACCAGGGTGGCCCGCTGGCGGCGGGATTGCTCGATCAGTTCATCGATGCGGGCCGGGTCGAAACTGACCGCTTCCGCTTCGGCCGTCAGGCCAGTGGTGGCCTTCAGGCTGGGGGTGGGCTGCACATCAAGTTCCAGGGTGAGCACCAGGGCATCACCGGGGTTGAAGCGCTCCAGCAGCGCCTCGAAGCCTTCGCTCAGTTCAGGGCTGCTGAGTGCCTCGATCTTTTCCTGAGCGAGCGCATCGCGCCAGACGCTGTCGACCAGGTCTTCCAGGGCGGTGGCGCGGATCCGCAGCGGACCGATCTGCTGCAGCAGCACTGGGCGCGGCACCTTTCCGGGCCGGAACCCCGGCAGGCGCACGCTGCGGCTCAGCTTGTTGACCGCCGCTTCGTAGCTGGCCTGGGAACGGCCGCCAGGGATCTCCACTTCCAGGGCCAACCGGCTGCCGGGGAGGGGGCTGGTCTTGACCTTCAAAGCAGAGCTCATGGACGAACCGGCTGGACCGGCGGGGCAGGGCAGCTCCCGATACTAGAAACTCGCCTCTCCCCCCCCTATGGACCGTGCAGAGGCCGCCCCAGGCAGGCCCATCCTTGTTCGCCAAAGCGATGGGGTCCGGGTAAGGTGATCGGGACGACAAACAGATCCATATCCCCATCCGGTTCGACGCCGGCTGGAAACGCTCTTCTCGTAAAGCCCGAGTCCAGGCCGTTTCCACCCCGTCTGAATCGCCGCGCTTGCTGCACAGAGTTTTCACACCCCCCGCTCCCCTCACCGTTCCCTTTTCGTCTGTCTTCATTTCCCTCGCTTCGTCGGTCGGCCCACTCCGTTCTCTTTCCAAGCGCTCGTTGCAAGGCCCGGCCGCTGCCTCCTGATCCGTTTCGGCTCCACCCCGTCTGAATCCATTTTCGTTACTGCTCCGTTCTCCCCCGCCACGTTGTCCACCGCACCATCCGCCTCCTTCCTGAACCGCCAGCCGCTCACCGTCGCCGTACTCGGCGCCACCGGTGCGGTGGGCTGTGAACTGCTTGAGCTGCTGGAGGAACGCCAGTTCCCGGTGGCCGAGCTGCGCCTGCTGGCCTCCCCCCGCTCCGCTGGCCGCAGCCTCACCTGGCGGGGCGAGTCGCTCACCGTCCAGCCGGTCGCCCCGGACGCCTTCGAAGGGGTGGACCTGGTCCTGGCCTCTGCGGGCGGCTCCATCTCCCGGCAGTGGGCGCCAGTGGCGGTGGCGGCCGGCGCCGTGGTGATCGACAACTCCAGCGCGTTCCGCCTGGATGAGGATGTGCCGCTGGTGGTGCCCGAAGTGAATCCGGCGGCGGCGTTCGCCCACCGGGGCATCGTGGCCAACCCCAACTGCACCACGATCCTGCTCACCCTGGCCCTGGCTCCTCTTCAGGCCCGGCGTCCGATCCGGCGTGTCGTGGTGAGCACCTACCAATCGGCCAGCGGCGCGGGAGCCCGGGCGATGGAGGAGCTGCGCGCGCTCAGCCGCACCGTGCTCGATGGTGGCCAGCCCGTGAGCACGGTGCTGCCCCACTCGCTCGCCTTCAACCTCTTCCTGCACAACTCGCCGCTGCAGGGCAACGGTTACTGCGAGGAGGAGCTGAAGATGGTCAATGAAACCCGCAAGATCATGCAGCTGCCGCAGCTGCGCCTCACCGCCACCTGCGTGCGCGTGCCCGTGCTCAGGGCCCATTCGGAGGCGGTGAACATCGAGTTCGAAGAGCCCTTCCCCCCCGAGGAGGCCCGTGCCCTGCTGGCGGCGGCACCCGGTGTGGAGCTGATCGAGGATTTCGATGCCAACCGTTTCCCCATGCCCACCGATGTGACCGGCAGGGATCCTGTGGCGATCGGTCGGCTGCGCCAGGACATCAGCGATCCACATGCGCTGGAGCTCTGGCTCTGTGGTGATCAGATCCGCAAGGGGGCCGCGCTCAACGCCATCCAGATCGCCGAGCTGCTGTTCGACCCGTCCCGCCAGCCCCCAGGTGGCAGGGCCGAGCCCTCCGCGGCAACACCATCCCGCGCGCAATCCCTTGCAGGAGGTGCCGGTTGACACTGGTTGCCGCGCCTTTCGGCCGGGTGCTCACCGCCATGGTCACGCCGTTCGCGGCCGATGGCTCCCTTGATCTCGATCTGGCTGCCCGCCTGGCGGTGCACCTGGTCGCCCATGGCTCCGACGGTCTGGTGGTGTGCGGCACCACCGGCGAATCCCCCACGCTCAGCTGGGATGAGCAGCATCAGCTGTTCCAGGCTGTGAAGGAGGCGGTGGGACCCGGCGCCAAGGTGCTCGCCGGCACCGGCAGCAACTGCACGGCCGAGGCCGTGGAGGCGATCTCCCAGGCGGCCGCGCTCGGTGCCGACGGTGCCCTGGTGGTGGTGCCTTACTACAACAAACCGCCCCAGGAGGGGCTCGAGGCCCACTTCCGGGCCGTCGCCAGCGCCGTGCCGGAGCTGCCGATCATGCTTTACAACATCCCCGGCCGCACTTCCTGCAGCCTGGCCCCGGAGACCACCGAGCGGCTGATGGATCTGCCCAACGTGGTGAGCTACAAGGCCGCCAGTGGCAGCACCGACGAAGTCACCCAGCTAAGGGTCCGCTGTGGCTCGGCCCTGGCGATCTACAGCGGCGACGATGCCCTCACCCTGCCGATGCTGGCGCTCGGGGCTGTGGGTGTGGTGAGCGTGGCCAGCCATCTGGTGGGCCCCCGGATCCGGCAGATGATCACCGCCTTCCATGCCGGCGACCATGCCACCGCCCAGGCGCTGCACGAGCAGATGATGCCGCTGTGCCGGGCGCTGTTCTCCAGTACCAATCCGATCCCGGTCAAGGCCGCCCTGCAGCTCGAAGGCTGGCCCGTGGGCGCCCCCCGACTTCCTCTTGTTTCTGCCGACAGCGATGTGCGCGAACGATTGACCACGGCCCTGGCCGCCCTGCGTCCCACGTGACGCCAAGGCTCCCCTCCGGCATGGCCTCGCCCGGAACTCCTGCTTCAGCTTCACCGCACCAGACCACAACATCTGCTCCACGGCTCCATTCCCCTTCGTTCCGGATCTGATCCGGAGACACCCCTGATGACCTCAAGCACCAACGGCAAACAACCCTGTCTCCGAGTGATTCCCCTCGGCGGCCTGCACGAGATCGGCAAGAACACCTGCGTGTTCGAGTACGGCGATGACCTGATGCTGGTGGATGCCGGCCTCGCCTTCCCCAGCGACGGCATGCACGGCGTGAACGTGGTGCTCCCCGACACCAGCTATCTGCGCGAAAACCAGAAGCGCATCCGCGGCATGATCGTGACCCACGGTCACGAAGATCACATCGGTGGCATTCCGCATCACCTCAAGAACTTCAACATCCCCGTGATCTACGGGCCGCGGCTGGCGATGTCCATGCTGCAGGGGAAAATGGAGGAGGCAGCGGTCACCGATCGCACCGTCATCCAAACCGTGAGCCCCCGCGATGTGGTGAAGGTGGGGCAGCATTTCAAGGTGGAGTTCATCCGCAACACCCACTCGATCGCTGACAGCTTCAGCCTTGCGATCACAACCCCCGTGGGCGTGGTGGTGTTCACCGGCGATTTCAAGTTCGACCACACCCCGGTGGATGGCGAATACTTCGACATCCAGCGCATGGCCCATTACGGCGAGCAGGGCGTGCTCTGCCTGTTCAGCGACTCCACCAATGCCGAGATTCCCGGCTTCACCCCGCCCGAGCGGGCTGTGTTCCCGAATCTGGACCGACACTTCGCCAATGCCGAAGGGCGGGTGATCGTCACCACCTTCGCCAGCTCGGTGCATCGGGTGTCGATGATTCTGGAGCTGGCCATGAAGCACGGCCGCAAGGTGGGCCTGCTGGGCCGCTCCATGCTCAACGTGATCGCCAAGGCGCGCGAGCTGGGCTATATCCGCTGCCCCGATGAGCTGTTCGTACCGATCAAGCAGATCCGTGATCTGCCCGACCGTGAAACCCTGCTGCTGATGACCGGCAGCCAGGGTGAACCCCTCGCTGCCCTGAGCCGCATCTCCCGTGGCGAGCACCCGCAGGTGCAGGTGAAATCCACCGACACGATCATCTTCTCGGCCAGCCCGATCCCCGGCAACACCATCTCAGTGGTGAACACCATCGACCGGCTGATGATGATGGGGGCGAAGGTTGTGTACGGCAAAGGCGAGGGCATCCACGTGTCCGGACACGGTTGCCAGGAGGATCACAAGTTGATGCTGGCGCTTACCCGGCCGAAGTTCTTCGTGCCCGTGCACGGTGAGCACCGCATGCTCGTATGCCACTCCAGGACGGCCCAGTCGATGGGGGTCCCCGCCGACAACATCCTCATCATCGACAACGGCGATGTGGTGGAACTCACCCCCGACCGCATCCACAAAGGGGAACCGGTGAAGGCCGGCATTGAGCTGCTCGATGCCTCCCGCAACGGCATCGTCGACGCTCGTGTGCTCAAGGAGCGCCAGCAGCTGGCTGAAGACGGGGTGATCACCCTGCTCACCGTGATCAGCACCGATGGCGTGATGGCGGCCCCGCCGCGGGTGAACCTGCGCGGCGTGGTCACCACAGCCGATGCCCGCAAGCTCTCGGTCTGGGCCGAGCGTGAGATCACCTGGGTGCTGGAGAACCGCTGGAATCAGCTCTCCCGCAACAGCGGCGGCAAGGCACCCGATGTGGATTGGGTGGGCGTGCAGCGCGAGATCGAAGTGGGGCTGCAGCGCCGGCTGCGCCGCGAGCTGCAGGTGGAGCCGCTGATCATCTGTCTGGTCCAGCCTGCTCCTGGTGGCACGCCCGCCTACAAGGGCCGCGCCGAAGCCGAGCCCGACACCCGGCCGGCTCCCCGCACGGTGCGGCACCAGAGCCGCGAGGTGGTGCGGGATGGTGCGGTGCGCACGGCCCCGGCGGCTGCCGCCACGCCAGCTCGTCAACTCGCCGTGGCCGCACCAGCGGCCGCCGTCGCCAAGGAGGAGCCTCAGGCAGAGCGCCGCGAGGAACCTGAAATGCCCGCCAACCGGGTGCGCCGCCGCCGTTCCACCGCCGCGGGCTGACGCCGCTGCCGGGTGGTGCTGGGCCTCAGTCCAGCACCACCCGCAGCAGTCCTTTCATCAGCTCCGCTTCCTCTTCGGGGCTGATTTCCAGCGGAGGCAGGGACGTGAGCCCCGCATCGGCGGTCCAGCGGGTTGCCGGCGTGGTGTCTTCCACCACCCGCACGTTCACGGTCTCGATGGGGGGCGGGACCGGCAGCACCGTGTCGATCGCCAGTCTGCTGCTGCCGGAGGCCGCACCCTGGGCAGAGCCGCCCTTCGGGGTCGTGGGCATGAACGGCAGCGAGCTGTACGCGCTTGCCTCGAGGTCGAGCAGCTCTGCCTCCTCGTCGTCCCCGTTACCGCTCAGCCAGGGCATGGCGGCGTTGCCGCCGATCTTTGGCTTGGCCGGTCGATCAGCAACATGCCCCGGCTCGGACTCACTGGCCTGTTGTTGCAACGCCTTCTCGGTGAGCTCCACCCCCTGCGCCGCCAGGTCGCGGTAGATGGGGTCGAGGGCGTTGTCGAGCACGTTGTGGTACAGCTGCCCGGCGCGTAGCGGCTGCTGCAGCCCATAGAAATTGATGTGACCGAGCAGCAGCTTGAGGCGGAGCACCTGGGGACGGTTCCCCGTGCCCTCCACTTCCTTCATCAACGCTTCGGCGCCGGACAGGGCTTCGTCGTAGCGACCCTGGCTGTAGGCCAGCTCCACAACGCCGTAGTTGCGATCGAAGCTGGCCTGATCGAACACTTCGGACATCAGTGGGGGGTGGCGTGGAGGGTCGAAGCCGATGCTGGATCGGTGCGGCTGACTGACCGCTCCAGTGTGAGCGTTGCGCGCCCCCACACCAGCCGCCAGCCCTCGGCAAGATCCAGGCTGCCAGCCCCGCGCTCCGGCGGCAACCGCTGCCTCAGACGCTCCAGCTGGGAGCTCAGCGGCCCGGAGCCCGTTTCCCGCTCGATCCAGTGGTGCAGCACCACCCGCTGAGTGGCCGCCGACAGACCGGCAAGGGCGGCACGCCTGAGCGTGCGGGGGCTGTCAGGCTCGCTGAGCGCTGCGATGCTGAGGGCCAGCAGCTCGCTCTGCAGCGCCTGGCCGTGCTCCAGCCGTTCGGCCAGGGCGTTCATGCGCCGGCTGGCCCCGGGATGCAGCTCCTCCAGCACCGGCAGCACCTGATGGCGGATGCGGTTGCGGCTGAAGCGAGGATCCGTGTTGCTGGAGTCGGGCCACACGGGCAGGCCACGGTCTGCGCAGAACCGCTCCGTTTCTTGACGCATCAGCCCCAGCAGCGGCCGGGCGATCTGAACAGTGCCGCTGCTGGGACGCAGGCGTCTCAGGCTCGCCAGGCCCCGCAGATGGGTGCCGCGGGCCAGGTGCAGAAGCATGGTTTCGGCGCGGTCGCTGGCGGTGTGGCCCGTGGCCACCCGGCGGCAACCCAGCCCCAGCGCCTGGTGCTGCAGGCAGTGGTAACGCCATTCCCGTGCCTCCGCTTCCGAGGCCAGCGCTCGGTCAGGGGTGGCCAGCTCCAGCGGCAACTGCTGCTGCCTGGCCCAGGTGGCAAGCTCCCGGGCCTGGCTGCTGGCTTCGGGGCGCCAGCCGTGATCGCCGTGCCAGAGATGGAGTTGCCAGTGGTGCAGGCGGCGCAGGTCGAGCAGCAGCCCGGTCATCGCCATCGAATCCTGCCCGCCGGAAACCGCCAGCAGCAGCCGCTCCCCCGGTGGCAGCAGCTCGGGCTGCAGCAGCAGGGTGCGGTGCAGGCGCAGGTGAAGAGGGCTCCACGGGGAGGCGGCAGCTGGCGGCTCCCCGTGCATGGCGGGTGGGACAATGCCAGTCATCCGCTGCCCCCGCCGATGTCCCGTCTTGCCAGTCTGCCCGCTGCTCTGCAAGCTTCGCTGGCCTCGCGGCGGATGCTGAAGGTGATCGCGGGCCTCACCAATCGCGACACGGCCTCGGTGGCGGCGGTGAGCCGGGCGGCGGGCGCTGGCGGCGCCGACCTGATCGACGTGGCCTGTGACCCCGAGCTGGTCCGGCTGGCGACGGCGGCCTCCGGTCTGCCGATCTGCGCCTCGGCGGTCGACCCCGAGCTGTTCCCCGCGGTGGTCGCCGCCGGCGCCGCCATGGTGGAGATCGGCAATTTCGATGCCTTCTATCCGCTGGGCCGCCGCTTCGGTGCCGAGGAGGTGATCGCCCTCACCCGCCGCACCCGGCAGTTACTTCCCGACGTGGTGCTGTCTGTCACCGTCCCGCACATCCTGCCGCTGGACCAGCAGGAGCAGCTGGCAGTGGCCCTGGCCGCCGAAGGCGCTGACATCATCCAGACCGAAGGCGGCACCAGTGCCCTCCCCCACAGCGCCGGCATCCTCGGCCTGATCGAGAAGGCGGCACCCACCCTGGCGGCGGCCCACACGATCAGCCGCGCCGTCCCCCTGCCGGTGCTGTGCGCCTCCGGCCTCTCGGCCGTCAGCCTGCCGCTGGCGATCGCCGCCGGCGCCAGCGGCGTGGGCGTGGGCTCGGCCATCAACCGCCTCCACGACGACCTGGCGATGGTTGCGGTGGTGCGCAGCCTGCGCGAGGCGCTCAACGGCGTTCCGGCAGCCGTTCATTGATCCGATTGGCTGTCTGGCCAAAGCTGGTTGCCGCCACGGTTGCTTCGCCTGTCTCCTGGGCCATGAAGGAATGTGCCCAGCGCCCTATCCACCCCCTGGTGTGGTGGATAGGGTTCAGTGTCCGCATCTTTGACGCATGGGAGCCTTTGTCTGGCTGCTGCAGTGGCCCATCCGCGCCGGCATCCTGCTGATCGTGGCGGCTCTCCCCCTGGGGGTGGAGATGTCCAGCTTCGGGACGGCCATGCTCTCTGCTGTGGTGATCGGCCTGCTGGGCACCCTGCTGGTGTGGCCGCTGAAACTGCTGCTCGCTCTCCCCTGGGCGGTCACCAGCCTGGGTGGATTGATCGCCCCGGTGACCTTCCTGTTCAACTGGCTGATCACGATCATCCTGTTCGCCTTGGCGGCGTGGCTGATCCAGGGCTTCCGGCTGCGCGGTGGAGCGGTGAGTGCGATCTTCGGCGCCCTGGCCTACAGCATCCTCAGCACCTTGATTCTCGGCCTGCTGGGCCTCAATGTGAGCTTCACCCGTGCAGGTCTGCTGGCCGGGGCCGGCCTCAGCTGAAAACTGGCGGGCGCTGGGCGGCTCTCCGCCGCTTCACCCCTTGCGGCTTCCTTAGGATCAGGTGCTACCGGCAGGCCTGGCCTGGCATCCGAGCGGCATGCCCCGTTATCAGCTCACAGCCCCTTACGAACCCAAGGGGGATCAACCGACCGCCATCGAGACCCTCACCCGCGGCGTGGAGCAGGGGCAGCGCTTTCAGACCCTGCTGGGCGCCACCGGAACGGGCAAGACCTTCTCGATCGCGAATGTGATCGCCCGCACCGGCAGACCCGCCCTGGTGCTGGCCCATAACAAGACATTGGCGGCGCAGCTGTGCAACGAACTGCGCGAGTTCTTTCCAGAGAACGCCGTTGAGTATTTCATCTCCTATTACGACTACTACCAGCCCGAAGCCTACGTTCCTGTTTCTGATACCTACATCGCCAAGACGGCCTCGATCAACGAAGAGATCGACATGCTGCGGCACTCCGCCACCCGTTCGCTGTTCGAGCGCCGCGATGTGATCGTGGTGGCCTCGATCAGCTGCATCTATGGCCTCGGTATCCCCTCGGAATACCTCAAGGCGGCGGTGAAGTTCCAGGTGGGGGAGACGCTCAATCTGCGCGGCTCGCTGCGGGAGCTGGTGAACAACCAGTATTCCCGCAATGACCTGGAGGCGGGCCGCGGCCGCTTCCGGGTGAAGGGCGATGTGCTGGAGATCGGCCCCGCCTATGAAGACAGGCTCGTGCGGATTGAGCTGTTCGGGGATGAGGTGGAGGCGATCCGCTACGTGGACCCCACCACCGGTGAGATATTGCAGAGCCTGGAGGCGGTGAACATCTACCCCGCCAAACACTTCGTGACCCCAAAAGATCGGCTCGAAGTGGCGATCGACGCGATCCGCACGGAGCTACGCGATCGTCTCGAGGTGCTGCATGCGCAGGGCAAGCTGCTGGAGGCCCAGCGCCTCGAGCAGCGCACCACCTACGACCTGGAAATGCTCAAGGAAGTGGGCTACTGCAACGGCGTGGAGAACTACGCCCGCCACCTCGCGGGCCGCCAGGCCGGCACTCCGCCCGAATGCCTGATCGATTACTTCCCCGACGACTGGCTGCTGGTGGTGGATGAAAGCCACGTCACCTGCTCCCAGCTGCATGCCATGTACAACGGCGACCAGGCACGCAAGCAGGTGCTGATCGACCACGGCTTTCGCCTGCCCAGCGCCGCTGACAACCGCCCGCTCAAGGCGGAGGAGTTCTGGGAAAAGGCCCGCCAGACCATCTTCGTGTCCGCCACTCCGGGGCAATGGGAGATGCAGCAGAGCGAGGGCCACATCGCCCAGCAGGTGATTCGCCCCACCGGCGTGCTGGATCCGATCGTGGAGGTGCGCCCCACCGAGGGGCAGGTGGATGATCTGCTGGCTGAAATCCGGGTGCGGGCGGAGCGCTCGGAGCGCAGCCTGATCACCACGCTCACCAAGCGCATGGCGGAGGATCTCACCGATTACCTGGCCGAAAATGGGGTGCGGGTGCGCTATCTCCACTCCGAGATCCACTCGATCGAGCGCATCGAGATCATCCAGGATCTCCGCAATGGCGCGTTCGATGCTCTGGTGGGTGTGAATCTGCTGCGCGAAGGGCTCGATCTTCCGGAAGTGTCGCTGGTGGCGATTCTCGATGCCGATAAGGAAGGCTTCCTGCGGGCAGAACGCTCCTTGATCCAGACGATCGGCCGCGCCGCCCGCCATGTGAGTGGGGTGGCGTTGCTCTATGGCGACAACCTCACGGATTCGATGGCGAAGGCTATTTCCGAAACCGAGCGACGGCGTGCCATCCAGCATGCCTACAACGAAGAGCACGGCATCACCCCCACCCCCGCCGGCAAGCGGGCCGGCAACTCGATCCTGGCCTACCTGGAGGTGTCCCGCCGCCTCAACGACGATCAGCTGGAGCAGGCTGTGGAGCTGGCTGTTCACAACGAAGCCCCGCTCGAAGCGCTTCCGGAGCTGATCACCCAGCTGGAGGAAAAGATGAAAACGGCCGCCAAGAACCTCGACTTCGAAGAAGCGGCCAACCTGCGCGATCGCATCAAGCAGTTGCGTCAGAAACTGGTGGGTCATCACTGAGCCCTGCTGCGATCAGCTGGTCAACGCCCGGAGGCCTTCAGCACGGTTTTGATCGTTTTGGCGAGGATCAGCAGATCCAGCCAGATGCTGCCGTTGCGCAGGTAGTAGAGGTCGTAGCTGAGCTTCAGCTGCGCATCTTCCACGCTGGAGCTGTAGGGCATGTTCACCTGGGCCCAGCCGCTCAGGCCCGGGCGGATCCAGTGCCGCAGCCGGTAGTGGGGGATGCGCTGCTCCAGCTCCCCTTCCAGCTCCGGCCGCTCCGGCCGTGGGCCGATCAGGCTCATCTCGCCGCGCAGCACGTTCAGCAGCTGGGGCAGTTCATCGAGGCGGGTGCGCCGCAGCCACACACCCACCGGGGTGATGCGTTGATCATTGGGCTCCGACCACCTGGCCCCGCCCAGTTCCGCCTGTCGCACCATCGAGCGCAGCTTGATCACCTCAATGGCTTTGCCCATCAGGCCAGAGCGACGCTGGCGGTAGAACACAGGTCCGCCATCGCCCAGGTGGATCAGGGCTGCAGCCGGCAGCAGCAGCGGCGCAGCCAGCAGCAGCAGCAGCAGGCTGATGGCCACATCGGCGAAGCGCTTGAGCTGCCTCTCCACCGTGGGCTGACGCCCTTCGATCCGCCCGGAGAACAGCAGCCATTGGTGGCCCACCCACTGCGGCGGGATGCGTTGCAGCTCCTGCTCGGCCATCTCGGCCAGGGTGGTGAGTGGCCCGCCCAGCCAGGCCAGCTGCTCCGCCTGCCGCATCAGGGCGGGGTCGGCCTGCACACCCGGGCTGAGGGCGATGCCATCCAGCCCGCCCGGCAGCTTTTCACGGTCCATGGGATGGCCGTCCACCGGCGACGCCTGGGCGCGCGCATCCTGGATGGCCAGTGCCGGTCTCCCCGCCTGGTGCCCCCACTCCCGCTCGATCGCCGCGATTTCCTCCGGCAGCGCCAGCACCCGCCAGTGGTCGTTGCCGGGGTGGCTGGAGACCTGCCGGATCGCCAGCCGCACCAAGGCGCTCCACAGGGCCAGCAACACGAACAGCGGGATGAGGCTGCCGCGGTGCAGCACGGCCACAGCCGGGCCTGCCCGCACCAACCAGCCCAGCAGGGCGGCGGCACTGAGCGACACCGCGCTCGTGACCCCGAGCCGCAGGGCCAGGCGCATGCGGCGCATGTCGGCGCGGCGCAGCACGGTGTACGAACCGAACAGCCAGCCGAAGGTCCAGTAGAGCAAGACCAGGATCAGCAGCAGGCCGGCGCTCGGATCGCTCGGCGCCTGGCGCGCCCGGCCGATCAGCAACGCCAGCACGATGAGGCCGGCGGCATCCAGCCCCGCCGCCAGGGCCAGCCATCGACGGGTGGAGAGCCAGTGCACCTAGGCGTCTGCGGGGAGGGCGGCGTCGTGGCTGGCGGGAGCCTCGCTGCCTTGCGCCTGATGGCTGGACTCGCCGCCCAGCGCGAAGCAGGCGTGCACGGCCTGCAGGGCCTTCACCCCGTCGTCTTCGGCCACCACACA
Source organism: Synechococcus sp. MW101C3 (assembly GCF_002252635.1). Lineage (NCBI taxonomy): Bacteria > Bacillati > Cyanobacteriota > Cyanophyceae > Synechococcales > Synechococcaceae > Synechococcus > Synechococcus sp. MW101C3. The sequence goes on along the minus strand of NZ_NQKX01000004.1, from coordinate 61,583 downwards.
GCTGGTGCGGATCTCGCTGGTGGCGATCATCTCGATGTTGATGCCCGCTGCCGCCAGGGCCCGGAACATGCGGCCCGCCGTGCCGGGTGTGCAGGGCATGCCGGCGCCCACAGCGCTGACCCGGGCGATGGCGCTGCCCTGCTCGAAGCTCGCTTCCGGCCACTGCAGCAGCAGCGGTTGCAGTGCCTGGCGGGCCCGCGCCAGATCCTCCCGTCGCAGCGTGAAGCTCATGTCGCGGCTGCGGGTGGGCCCTTCCCCGCGGGTGCGCTCCGACTGCACGATCGTGTCGAGGCTGATGCCCGCATCCGCCAGGCTGCGGCAGACGGCGGCGGCGGTGCCGGGCCGATCGGGCACCTGCCGCACGGCCACCTGGGCCTGATCCCGGTCGAGGGCCACGCCGCGCACAGCGGGATCGTTGACCCTGCAGGGCAGCGGGTTCTGGCGCAGCTGGTGCTCCTGCAGCTCGAACACTTCGGCGGCGGCCCGCAGGGCCCTGTGGCCCTGGCTGCCGTCCACCAGGCAACTCACCTTCACCTCGCTGGTGGCGATCATGCGCAGGTTGATCCCGTAGCGCGCCAGGGTGTCGAACAGGCGCGCGGCAATGCCCGGCCGCCCCATGATCCCGGCTCCGGAGATGCTCAGCTTGGCCAGGCCCGCCTCGCTGCTCAGGGCCGTGTCGTCGGCCTGGAGATCGCCGAGCAGAGCGCGGCACACCGTGAGTGAGGCCTCCAGCTGATCCTCCGCCACGGTGAAGGCGATGTCGTTGGTAGTGCCGTCATGGGTCGATTGCACGATCAGATCCACGTTCAGGCCGGCGGCCGAGAGGGCCTCGAACAGCAGGGCGGCCACACCGGGTCGGTCGGGCACGCGGGTGAGGGCCAGCACCGCCTGGTGCTCCTCGAGATCGGCGCCATCGACGGGACGGCCCAGTTCCAGCCCACCGCTGCCGATCGGGCGCGGCGGGCCACTGGTGAGCCGGGTGCCGGGGGCCTCGCTCCAACTGGAGCGCACCACCAGCGGCACGCCGTAGTTGCGGGCGATCTCCACCGCCCGTGGGTGCAACACCGAGGCGCCGAGGCTGGCCAGCTCCAGCATCTCGTCGCAGCTCACCTGCTCCATCAGCTGGGCATCCGCCACCTTGCGGGGGTCGGTGGTGAGCACGCCCGGCACATCGGTGTAGATCTCGCACACCGAGGCCGCCAGCGCCGCCGCCAGCGCCACGGCCGAGGTGTCGGAGCCGCCGCGGCCCAGGGTGGTGATCTCCGGCGTACCGGCGCTGCCGCTGCTGGTGCCCTGGAAGCCTGCCACCACCACCACCTGGCCCTCCTCCAGCAACCGCTCGATCCGGTCGGTGCGCACCTCCAGGATCCGCGCGCGCCCGTAGGACGATTCAGTGACGATCCCCACCTGGGCGCCGGTCATCGACACGGCCGGCACGCCGATCGCCTGCAGCGCCATCGCCAGCAGGGCGATCGACACCTGCTCACCGGTGGCCAGCAGCATGTCCATCTCCCGCTGGGGAGGGGTGGTGGTGATCGCCCGGGCCAGGCCGGTGAGTTCGTCGGTGGTGTGGCCCATGGCCGACACCACGATCACCAGATCGTGGCCCTCCTCGCGGCTGGCGGCGATGCGACGCGCCACGGCCTGCAGGCGTTCCACGCTGCCGACGGAGGTGCCCCCGAACTTCTGAACCAGCAGGGCCATCCCGGTGCGCGCGCGAACGGTGGATCGGTCCTGATTATCGGAGGGGGGCTGACAGGAACCCATCGCGGAAGGCGTCGCCGGCTTCGGTGCCCCGTTTGAGCGCCGCCTCCACCTCCAGCAACTGCCCCAGCAACCGCAGCAGCCGCTCCGCCGACCGTCCGCGCAACTGCTTGCGCAGCACGTAGATGCGCCTGGGGTTGCCGATGCCGGCCGCCTTGGCGATCACGGCCACGTCCTGTTCGCCCTGGGCGTCCAGCAGGCTCACCCACACCCAGCCCCGCAGCTGGCCGGCCAGCGTGGCCACGATCCGCAGCGCCGGTTCGCCCGCCCGCACCAGCTCGTCCACCAGGGCGATGGCCTCGCCGGCGTCCCCGCGCAGCAGCGCTTCCCCCACCGCCAGGCTGCTGGTGCTGTGGCCCGCCACCAGCGCCGCCACCGCCGCGCCGTCGATCGGGCGCTCACCGCAGAACACGGCGAGCTTCTCCAGCTCGCTGGCCAGGCGGGCGCTGTCGCTGCCGATCGCACCCGCCAGCGCTTCGATCGCCACCGGCGTGGCCGTCAGGCCCAGGGAGCGGGCAGTGCTGCGCACCAGTTCCAGCTGGCCCTCTCCATCCCACACCGCCGGCAGCATGAAGCTGCGTTCCTTGGCGATCGCCTTGAGGGCTTTGGTGGTGCGCAGGCGTGCGTCCGGTTTGCCTTCGCTTACCAGCACCAGGTGGCTGGTGGCGGGGATCAGCTCCAGGCTGGCCTCCAGCTGCGTGGCCAGCTCCGCCGGACAGGTGTGGCAGAAGGGGCTGCGCTGCAGCACCACCACCCGGTCACCGCCGCCGAACGGGCCGGTGCGCGCCTCGATCAGGGCCTGGCCGGCCTGGGCCGTGTCGTTGCCATCAAGCCGGCTGAGGTTGATGCTCTGCCAGACCGGATCCACTGACGCGGTGATCAGCTCCTCCACCGCCCGCTGACGGCTGGCCTCGTCGTCGCCCCAGTAGAGATGGATCGGCATCGGGGCAGGCCGTGGACCATCCGATCTTCACCGAAAGCGTGCGGCGGATCCGGGGCTGGCTGGGGCCCACCGGTCTTGACCCCGTGCAACAGGAGGTGCTCGAGCGCCTGGTGCACAGCAGTGGCGATCTGGCCATTGCGCCGGAGCTGCGCTTCAGCCCGGGCGCCTGCGTCGCCGGCCTGGCGGCCCTGGCGGCCGGGGCGCCGATCCTCACCGATACCGCGATGGCGGCGGCGGCGGTGACCCCGATGGCCCGCCGCAGCTTCGGCAACCCGGTGCACAGCGTGCTGGCCTGGGCGCCGGCGCTGGCCCCTGAAGGCAGCACCCGCACCGCTGCGGGGATGGCCCCGGCCCTGGCGGCCCTGCCGGGGGCGGTGGTGCTGATCGGCAGTGCCCCCACCGCGCTCGAACGGTTGCTGGAGCTGGTGGCCGCCCCCGAGCCGGTCGCGGGCGTGGTGCCGCCGGCGCTGGTGATCGGCATGCCGGTGGGCTTTGTGGGGGTGGCCGAGAGCAAGCGCCACCTGGCCGCCAGCGGCCTGCCCCAGATCCGGCTGGAGGGCAGCAAGGGGGGGGCGGGTCTGGCGGCGGCGGCGGTGAACGCCCTGCTGCGGCGCGCCTGGCTGGACCGCGCCTGAGGCCTTCCCTAGGCCGCCACCTGCAGCCCCACCACCACGTGGCTGTTGGCCTCGATCCGTCCGAGCACCTGGCGGGCGCGGCGCACCACCTGCTGGGGCACCCCGGCCAGGCGGGCCGCCTCGATGCCGTAACTGCGGCTGGCGCCGCCGGGACGCACCTGATGCAGGAACACCAGCTGATCGCCGGTTTCCTCCACCAGCACCTGGAAGTTCGCCACGTTCGGGAGCAGCTCGGCCAGCTCGTTGAGCTCGTGGTAGTGGGTGGCGAACACCGCCCGCGCCCGCAGGCCGTCGGCCAGGTGCTCCGCCACCGCCCAGGCGATCGAGAGGCCGTCGAAGGTGGCAGTGCCGCGCCCGATCTCATCGAGCAGCACCAGAGAGCGATCGGTGGCGTGGTGCAGGATGTTGGCCGTTTCGGCCATCTCCACCATGAAGGTGGACTGGCCGGTGGCGAGGTCATCCACGGCGCCGACCCGGGTGAAGATGCGGTCGCAGAGGCCGAGACGGGCGCGGCTGGCGGGAATCCAGCTGCCGATCTGGGCCATCAGCTGCAGCAAGCCCGTCTGGCGCAGATAGCAGCTCTTGCCACTGGCGTTCGGCCCGGTGAGCACCACCAGATCGGGCTGGTCCGCCTCGCCCAGGTGGATGCCATTGGCGGTGAAGGGCTCCTCCACCAGCAGCTGTTCCACCACGGGATGGCGGCCGGCCTCGATCCAGAGGCTGCGGTCGCCGGTGAGCTCGGGGCGGCAGTAGCCGCAGGTGGCGGCCACCTCAGCCAGCGAGGCGATCGCATCGAGGCGGGCCACGCGCCGGGCGGCGCTGCGGATCGGCGCGGCCAGGGCGCCGACGGCGGCGCGCAGCTCGCTGAACAGTTCGTACTCCCGCTGGGCGGCGCGAGCCTGGAGCTGCAGGATGCGGCCCTCGCGCGCCTTGAGTTCGGGCGTCACGAAGCGCTCCTCGTTGGCGAGGGTCTGGCGCCGGATCCAGTGCTCGGGCACCCGTGTGGCCCGGGCCCGGCTCACCGAGAGGAAATAGCCGAAGGTGCGGTGAAACTGCACCCGCAGCGAGGGGATGCCGCTGCGTTGCCGCTCCGCTTTCTCCTGCTCCACCAGCCAGGCCTGCTGGTCGTCGAGCCGGTTGCGCAGCCCATCGAGTCGCGCGTCGACGCCGTCGTGGATCAGCCCCCCTTCCGTGAGGCTCAGTGGCGGGGTGTCCTGCAGGGTGTGACGCAGCTGCTCCACCAGCACCGCCAGTTCGGGCGGCGGTTCGCGCAGGGCCGCCAGGGGCTCGCTGCGCGCCGCCGCCAGCAACGCCGCCAGCCGCGGCAGCCGCTCGAGGCCATCGGCGAGGGCCACCAGATCCCGGGCCGAGGCAGTGCCCGCACCGGCCCGCCCCGCCAGCCGCTCCAGATCGCCCATCGGCCGCAGCAGACGGCGCAGGGCCAGCCGCAGCCCGCGCTGCTCCACCAGCTCACTCACGCCCTCCTGACGGGCGTGGATGGCGGCGCGGTCCATCAGCGGCGCCTCCAGCCAGCGACGCAGGGCCCGGCCGCCCATGGCGGTCATGGTCCGATCGAGGGCCCACAGCAGCGAGCCGTGGAACTGGCCGTCGCGCTGGGTGCGGGTGATCTCCAGGTTGCGCCGCGTCTGGGCATCGAGCACCAGCTGATCGCCGGCGAAGCGGAGGCTGGGTGGATCGAGGGGCACCACGCCGGCGGCGGTGCTCTGGGCGCCGGCCTGGTTGTCGTCGAGGTAGCGCAGCAACCCGCCCGCCGCCCGCAGGGCCAGGGGCGCCTCCGCCAGCCCGAGACCGTCGGTGGTGGCAAGCCGAAAGCGCTGCAGCAGTGTGCGCCGCGCCTCCGGCAGGCTGAACGGCGTGCGCGCCAGCCGGGTGAGGTGCAGGGCCGGTGGGCACCAGGCCGGCTTGGCGGCGGTGCCGTCCGGGTACGCCGCGGCGTCGGGATCGGGCCAGATCAGCTCGGCCGCCTCCAGTTGCAGCAGTTCCTGGTGCAGGGCATCGCTCCCCTGCCGTTGGCTGAGGCGGAACTCGCCGGTGCTCACATCGGCCACCGCCAGCCCCCAGTCGCCCTGCTCCAGCACCACCGCCGCGAGCCAGTTGTTACGCCGGGCGGCCAGCATCCCCTCCTCCAGCACGGTGCCGGGGGTCAGCACGCGGGTGATGTCGCGCTTCAGCAGCGCCCCCTTGGCGGCAGTGGTCTCCAGCTGGTCGCAGAGAGCGACGCTCAGACCGCGGCGCACCAGCTCACTGCAGTAGCGCTCGGCGGCGTGGTGGGGGATGCCGGCCATCGGCACCCGGCCGATCGCCTTGCCGGCGTCCTTGCCCGTGAGCGTGAGCTCCAGCAGGCGGGACAGCTGAATCGCGTCCTCGAAGAAGCACTCGAAGAAGTCGCCGAGGCGGTAGAGCAGCACCCGCTCGGGGTGGGCGCGCTTGAGCTCGGCGTAGTGCCGCAGCATCGGCGGCAGGGCTTCCGCCGCCACCAGGCTGTGGTGATGCCAGCGTGGCTGGTCCTCCGCCAACACGTCCTGCGGGCTGGCTTCGCCGGCGGCGCTGGCAGGGGCTTCGTCGGTGTCGGGATCGGTGGAGAGGCTGCGGCGCGAGTGGGCCCGGGGCCGGGCGGCAGCGGCGGCGGCGAGGGCGCCATCTTCCAGGTCGAGATCGCCCGGGCTGCTGCTGCCTCCTTCGCCCTGTGCGGTTGCGGGCTCGGCGGCGCCGAACAGACTGCCCTGCAGCGCCTCCTCAGGCACCAACGAGAGCTGGCGATCGGCGTCGGCGCCCACGGGCGGCTCCTGGCTGCAGCGATGGTAGGGGCCCCGGGCCAGCTGCTCCCCACAAGATGTGAAGGATCCCGCGGCCGCCCGCAGGTGAGGGAAATCCCACGTGGGAAGATCGTCGCACTGCCCTCCCCAGGCCCCGCAGGTCCCATGCAGCTCCTCAACACCCTCACCGTTCTGGCCCTGGTGGTGATGTCGTTCGCCCTGATCGTGGCGGTGCCAGTGCTCTACGCGAGCACCGAAGACAGCGGCCGCTCCAACCGCCTGATCCTGCTGGGTGGGGCCGCCTGGGTGGCCCTCGTTCTGCTCAACTGGGGAATCAGTTACTTCGTGGTCTGAGGCCCTTGGCGGTTTTCGAAGGACGGTTCACCGAGGTCAGCGGCCTCCATATCGGCATTGTTGTGGGCCGGTTCAATGACCTGGTCACGGGCAAGCTGCTCAGCGCCTGCCTGGATGCGCTGTCTCGCCACGGCATCGACGTCACCCCCAGCAGCGAGCAGCTGGATGTGGCGTGGGTGCCCGGCAGCTTCGAGATTCCCCTCGTGGCGCAGCGTCTGGCGGCCTCGGGCCGCTATCAGGTGGTGATCACACTCGGGGCCGTGATCCGCGGCGACACGCCCCACTTCGATTACGTCTGCTCCGAAGTGAGCAAGGGCGTGGCGGCCGTGGCCCGCGATACGGGCGTGCCGGTGATCTTCGGCGTGCTCACCACCGACACCCTCCAGCAGGCGCTGGAGCGGGCCGGCATCAAGAGCAACCTGGGCTGGAGCTATGCGTTGCAGGCCCTGGAAATGGGCAGCCTGATGCAAGTGCTACCTGGCACAATTGTACGTTGACCGATAGCGTGACGCTCTCTTCAAGGAGAGGCTTGGCCTCCAGTCCTGGTGATCAGCCGCTGGTGGAGCTTGACAGGGTTTGCCTCGACATTCCGGTGGAGGGCGTTGGCGGTCGTTCGCTCAAAGCAGCGCTCGTCGGTGGGCTCACTGGCGGCCTGCTGAACCGCGGCAAACGAGGAGGGGTCTCGGTGCGCGCTCTCAATAACCTCAGCTTCACAGTCAATAAAGGAGAGCGAGTCGCATTGCTGGGCCATAACGGTGCCGGTAAATCCACCCTTTTGCGGTTGCTCTGTGACATCTACAAGCCAAGCAGTGGCAGTATCCGCCGTTATGGTCGGGTGGTTCCACTGATCAATAAGAACTTTTGGGTGGACACCGATCTCACCGGCAGGCACGCTGCACGCGCCCACTATCTCTTCAATTGCAACACAATCAAGGGATTTGACGCTTTTCTGGAGGAACTCACAGCCTTTACAGAATTGGCTGATTTCATCCATCTACCGATTCGCACCTATAGCGAAGGCATGCGCACCCGGCTGCAGTTCGGGCTCCTTACCGCCTTCAGGCATGAAGCCTTGGCGCTAGACGAGGGGCTAGGGGCTGGTGATCAGTGGTTCCTCTCCCGAGCCCGGCACCAGCTCACACGCTTCTTAGGGGAAGCGGGAACACTGATTCTGGCCTCCCACTCCAATGACCTGCTCGCTCAATTCTGCACCAGGGGGGTGGTTCTCATGCACGGGCACCTTGAGTTTGATGGCTCCCTAGAGGATGCGATCGAGGCCTACACCAAGGGGGTGGGCTGAGCGATGCAGGAGCTTTCATCGAGGGATATGAGTCTGCGAGATGCAAAGCCTGCCATGGGCCATGGACTGGGTTATGCGTGCCGCACGGCGCGTGCATGGTGGTACAGCGCTTGGTTGCGCACCTTGGCTCGGTTCAGCCGCACCACGCTGGGTAGCTTTTGGATGGGCCTGAGCAATCTATTAAGTGTTGGTGTTTTAGGAGTTGTGTACGGCACTGTTCTGAAGGTTGCCGACCCTCTCCGTTACATTATCTATCTCGGATTTGGTGTCACTATCTGGGGGCTCGTCAGCATGGCGTCGCTTGCAGGCAGCACTCTATTCCTGCTGCGCCGTGACCAACTCGTGAACAATGCGATGCCGAGCATCTTCTATTGCCTGGAGGAATGGGCTTTCCAGCTCCAGACGTTCGCCCAGGCCTTTGTGGTTGTTCTCCTCGCCTTCGCATTGATTGATCCAGGCCTTCTCCTGAATGCTGTTCACTACATCTGGCTACCATTGCTCAATCTATTCCTATTCACATTTTGGATCATCGTTTTGATGGCCGTGTTGGGAGCCCGCTTCAAGGATTTTGCTCAGTTGATGCCGATTCTTCTCCAGCTGCTTTTTCTTGTTTCTCCAATCCTCTACAAGCGGGAAGGCCTTGGCGAGCTCAGCGTTCTCGCTGACTTCAATCCCTTCTACCAAGCGCTTGCACCGGTGAGGGACAGCTTGATTGATGGTCAGATCCAGCTTGGAGATGAGTTACTCTCCCTTGCCATTAACACCATTGGGGTCTTGATCGCAGTGGGAGCCTTGAAGTGGGTTCGGTATCGCCTTCCTCTATGGGTCTGAGGCTGCAGCGCATGGCTCCTTTGAGGGGCTCTCTTCTACATGTAACCAACGAGTGCAGGGCTTCTTGTCACCAATGAGTGAATGCCAGCTGTGTTAGCTGGCCTCAATTCCCTATGAATCGCCATAGCTTCCAGAATCTGTAGGTGAAAGTCTTGGCGGGAAAGTGCTTAGCGTGCTACTATATTAGACATCGGCGATCATTTATTTATGCTTGCATCTGTAGTGATACCTGTATACAATACCAAGCCAGATCAGCTTGAGGCGGCATTTCTGAGCGCATGCAAGCAAACTCTTGACCCCAGTAGCTATGAAATTATCATTATCGATGACCATTCCACTAGCCAGGATACCCGGCACTTGCTTGATGTGATTGAGGGCCAAGCCTCTGGTTGTGCCAATCATGTGACGGTTAAGCGCCTTGCCGTTAATACTGGATTGGTTCAGGTTCGCAACTTCGGCGCAAAGATCGCCAAGGGTGACTTTCTGGTGTTTCTTGACTCCGACGATCTTGTCTCTTCCGACTATCTTCTCAAAGGCTTGGCAACAATGATGTCAAGCGAGAAGATTGGTTGGACATATCCAAACGTAGTGGGATTCGGATTTGAGCAAAACTTCTCGCCTGCTGAAGACTTTGGCATAAGAAGGCTATTCGTCTATAATTATTGTGCAACAGCCTCCATGTTTAGAAAGAGAGCATGGGAGTCAATCAAGGGCCAAAGAGATAAGACAGTTGCCGGTGGCATTAAGTGGTATGAAGACTGGGCCACGTATATGAGCCTACTTGTAAAAGGCTGGTATGGAGAGCCCAATAGATCCATCGTCTTTTACTACCGTAAGAACGTCAAAAGTATGATGACGAGGTCTCCTGAGCTCGCACTCGCTAGCCGTTATGTTCATTGGCGTACGTTTGTTTGTCGTCTGCCGTTCATGGCAGGGGCCAAGCTGAATTATATGAAAGCGCGATCTGGATCAGAGACTACGACGTCTCCACTTGATCCTAGGTATTACTCAAGGCAAGCGCTAGCGATGCTGCTGAGGCAAGCCTTGAAAATTGATACACCCGTGGCAAGGGTTAAAACGCGCTATCTGTTCTATGCGATTGCTCGGCCTAAGAAGTTGATCTCTGAACTAGTCTCTCTAAGGTTCCTCCCCAATCCATGTGAGCAGTATTGCGGATTATCAGAGAGCGTCAATTATGCTAGCAGTAGCTTTGATGACATCTATTCTAAGCTCTCTGCGCTCAGCCCTGCTTCCAGTAGCGTTCTGGTTGGCCATTATTGGTGGCGTGCTGGCGGGGCAGAGCAGGTCTTGTTGGATCTTTGTGAATATCTGAAGGAGATTCAAGGTCGAGAGTTATTGAATATTGTCGTTCGTGGACATGGTGAGAATAGCTACTTCAGAGAGCAGTTTTCTTCTGTGGCACTGTGTGCTGGCATCCTGGAAGAACTGAGCACATCGCCAATCGGCAGAATCAAGGCACTCTGGGCATTGATTTGCATTCACAAGCCTGCGGCAATAATGATTATGAGCAATCCGCATCTTTATTGCCTTACGCCGCTGATCAAAAAGTACTTCCCCTCAACCCGTGTTGTCGACTTGCTCCATTGCATCGGAGCCACTGGCACCCTGAGCTGGTTCGACCTCAGCAACTATTACAAAGATTTCATTGACACTCGAATCGTCATCAGTGAGACATATAAAGACTTTATTTGCGGCCGCTATGGCGTGGATCAAAGCAAAGTCCTTGTCGTGCACAACCAGGTAAAGTCTATGCGTCTGCAATCGCAACAGGCTTCTGCTCGCTATAGCCGCAAGGCGCTAGGAATCCCAGATACCAATGTGATTGTTGGTTTTCTCGGCCGTTTAGACAGACAGAAGCGGCCCGATGAGTTTCTGAGGCTTGTCGAATCCACTCAAGCTAACAGCGGCGTCTCCTATCTCCTAGGAGGAGATGGTGAATTGCGCAGCACCGTTGACAAAGCCGCTTCACAGTATGGCAACCTCAGTTATGTAGGGAATGTTAAAGACGCTGGCGGCTTCTTGTCCCTTTGTGATGTCGTTGTTTTCTTTTCGGAGTATGAGGGCATGCCCTTGGTGGCTTTGGAATGTGCGTCTCTGTCGGTCCCCATCATTGCTCCCGATATTGTTGGCTTTAGGGAGCCGATTGCGAATGGAGAGTTTGGCATGCTTTATCCTTCATGCTACGACGGAACAGATCATTTAAAAGTTAAGGAGATGATTGAAAATGATCTCAGCAAGCTTCGGCTTCTCGGCCCAAATGGCCCATCCTATGTTCACCAATATCATGCGAGATACTCTGCCAGGCCTGGCTTCGACCAGTTGATCAATAGCGTCCTCTTTGGCAAGCCCAGCATCTACGTATGACATTAGAAGCACTTTTCAAGGCTGCAGTGTGGTTGTGCGATGCCGCTCATTGTTCTTCCGAACCATGGCGCCTGGGATGGGAAGATACAACTAGATGAGTCCAGCTGATTTGTAGGCCTCTGCCTCGATTACCTCTGTGGATCGCCCTTCCGAAGCCCCCGCTTTCAGGATTGCTATCATGCTCCTTCCCCCTCTTGCAGGAAAGGTGATGCCTAACCAATCTGGCCACTTTTCAAGAGGCAGAGGATCCAGCCGAGAGCACCAAACGCAACCATATCTACCGCTTCTCTGTCTTTCCTGTCCAAGTTGCTAATCTCCTTTCGCGCATGCCCCATCTGATGCAAATGGATCGAAGCTTCAGCGTTTTGCTGTTGGTGCGAGCCATGTACAGTCTTGGCCTGATGAGGGATTCAGGTAACGTAACACTTGATCATCAGCGGTGCCAGAGATCGGCTTTCGTATAGGATGAACCTATCCAACAAAGTTCATTGGCCTGAATGGCAGAGTTGACTTTTTCAAATCGCTGGTTTCAAACTCATGTCCCCATTTGGAAGCGTTTGATCTCCGAGCTAAAGCCTCGAAAGATCCTTGAAATCGGTTCGTATGAAGGTCAGTCAGCCTGCTGGCTGATAGATAATTGTGCGAACGAACGCCCACTATATCTTCATTGCGTTGATACATGGGCAGGTGGAATTGAGCACCAACAAGAGGAAGGCAAGTATTTCACGAATATGAGTTTCGTAGAGGAAAGGTTTCGCCAGAATATCTCTATCTCAAGAGATAGAGCAGCGCATCCAGTTACGCTCTCAATCCACAAGGACTTTTCGCATCGAGCACTAGCAAGGCTTCTGGCAAAAGGCCATGAGAATAGCTTTGATCTTGTTTATATTGATGGGTCCCACCAAGCAGCCGATGTGCTTAGTGATGCGGTAATGAGCTTCCACCTCACTAAAAATGATGGACTGCTGATTTTTGACGATTATCTTTGGCATGCTGAAAGCGCAGTAGAAAAGGATCATTTCACTATGCCTAAGCCCGCCATTGACAGTTTTGTCAATACCTTCCATCGAAGGTTGCAAGTTATACCAGCGCTCTCTCTGCAGCTCTATGCATTTCGTAGGCATTAGGGACTGGGGAGACTCTGGCAAAGTCATCCCATTCACGGGACAATGGCTCTGTGATCGTCGGTACGGACTGGGTCCATAGATTGCAAGCAGCTTGGGTTTGTCGATTACGGGTAGACCACAGCCAAGAAGCGCACCATGCAAGAGAAGTTGTTGATTGAGATGGAGAAGCTAGTGCCCTGGGTGGCACTGATCCATGTGATCGAGGCTCGCTACCCCAAAGCCGGCTCCAATGGCGGTTTCTCTGCCTATCTGCTAAGGACAATGCTCCATGTCCATCTGATGCAGCAGCGGTATGACCTCAGCAATCCAGCCATGGTGGATGCGCTGATCGAGGTGCCGACGCCCCCGGGTTCAGGAATGATGTCAGCCCTCTCATTTTCACACCCGGGGCTTGATGGAGCAGATCCATGCGTCGTTACAGCGAAGCCGTTGCGATGGAGCCGACCCAGCCGCTGCTGGCGCCAACCTGATTGACACGGGACAGGTGTGGATCAACAAGCCTCCAGAAGATCCAGTGTTGACTCTGGCGCTACCTTTGGCTGAGGCCGCTTGAGATCAGCCCTAAAGTGACACCTTTGCTGAAAGGCACCGCTACAGCCTGGCCGCACTCCCGAACCTAACAGCGTTCTCAGGCCTCAGAACACCTGTTCCTACCGGTCAACCTGATTGACACAGGGCAGGCTGTTGCCGTTGATCGTCAGTGTGTGGCTGTTCATCGATGATCAGCAGCCGGCTATTGCTGGATTGGCTCAACCGGAGCCGGGCTTCCAGTGACCTTGAGCCTGGGCAAGAGCATGGATCAGCGCCATCCTTCCTGGTAGCTACCGTCGCCTATGCGGGGATTAGGGATCTTCCTGATGAGTTGATCAGAAACTGATCAACTTCGGTAGACGTTGGCATGGATTCTGGTGTGAGGGAACTCCACTGAGCGAGCCAATCCTCGCAGCTCAGGCAAAAAGAACCTGTCAGCCACTTTGCTTCGGTTCTGGAGGCATCCAGCCCGGCTAACTGTTAAAAACTATAAAGATCACCGCCCAGGCTGCAGAAGGACAAGATTTTTATCAATAGCATCAAGATATATCGTATATGTTGTGGGCTGAATGGACTTTCTTGTAACTAGCCTGGCCAATCAAGGGATTGGGACCCTGAGGTGGGCAATCACCAGTGCCAATAGTTCTATCGGGTTCGATTCGATTGGCTTTGATCCCTCTCTTGCTGGAGGAACAATCAGCCTGTTTAGTAGTTTGCCCGTAGTAACTGACCGGGTGGCGATCAGTGGATTGTTTAATGACATGAGCGCGCCCGGCATCGCCATTGATTTCAATGGTCGAGCAGGATTAGTCTTCCGCGGCAGCCGAGCCGCGGAATCAAGCCTTCGAGGGTTGTCACTAAATGATGCCGGTGGTGATGGCCTCAGGCTTGATGCGAATGGGATCACTGTTCAGAATAACTTCTTTGGCTTGATGCTCGATGGTGTCACTGGCCAGGGCAACTCGGGGAATGGGATCCGAATCACAGCCAATTCAAGTCACAACACGATTGGTGCTCTGATGGATCCCCTCACAGGGCAAATGGTTGACAACACTTTCTCTAACAAAATCAGTGGCAATGGTGGTTCGGGTATCTTGGTTCAAGGTGCCAATACCCATACCATCTCTGGGAACAAGATCTCCGCGATTGGCGATGGGAATCGTGGCATCCTTGTGACGGAAAGCCGTGCCACTACGTCCCCGACCAACGATCTCCAAATTCTCGATAATGCAATCACAGCCAGTGGTGCACAAACAGCTGGCATTGAAGTGGTCGTTTCCAATGGTTACCTTGATCGCCTAGACCTCATTGGGAACACGATCAGCACGAATGGAGCCTTCTTGTCCCATGGTATTCGTGTGCTGGCCTCTGGATCTGGCTCGATTGGAACTGTGCAAGTGAACCAGAATGACATTTCAACGTCGGGCCCTCTCTCCGAAGGTGTTTACCTGAGCAGCTTGGATGGGGCAACGATCAGGCAGGCAACCGTGAATAGCAACACGATTCTGACAACGGGAGACGTTGGCAGCGGCTCGAATAATCAATTCAACCTAGAGTCTGACGCGATTTATGTTAACGTGCTCAGGAATAGTGTTATCCAGAGTGTAAACATTGAAGACAATGAAGTCACCACGCTTGGCAATGACGCCGACGGAATCTACTTGATTGCCGGAGTCAATGGAGAAGTTGGCGAAGCCATGGTGTCGAATAACACAATCTCAACACTTGCGAGTAATCCCATTCAGAGCAGTCAGTCTGCTGAAGGAATCAAGATCTTGTCTTATGAAAACTCGAGCATTAACATCGCACTTTATGCGAACACGATCCTCCAGTCTGAGGGCGATGGCATTCTTTTGAGGGCTCGAGCAGTTGTGAATGGAAGGGAGACAACCGGTGGCTCAATCTTCGCCGATCTGCAGGGCAATAATGTTGTTAATGCTAATTCCTCTGGCCAGATCTTCGCCACAGCGTATAGCTTCACCAACCCTGGCAATGCAGGGACAATCACACTAGTTGGCGAAGACTTGGATGAGATCATCGCGAACAACTCGCCGGCCGATCCTGCCGCTTTCTCTGTGAATGGCACCATCCTGTTTGTCCCAAGTGCCCCTAGTGCCCCGGATGTCATCACCGGTATTCCCACTACGATCACGAACGGGAATGAGGGCATGATCTCCTCGCGCTTTCAGGATCATTCATGGGTCACTGAAGATGGCGCTGTTCATGTGATGGCCAACACAAATGGCCGGCTTTCACTTTATTCCAGCATAGACAATGGCTCAACATGGATGGCAGCTGTCACGCTGGAGAACTCCACTGGTTCTTCCCGTGCAGATGGCGTAATCGTGGATGGCAAGCTGTATTCGGTCTATACAATTGAAGGCGGCAGGATCGCTCTTGCCATCCTGAGTTATTCGGAGCAGAGTGTATCTTGGACAATTGAATCGACGGTAATCCCACCCAGTCCTGCGTCCCTTAGGATTGAGCGGCCGTCCATCGCAGTCACGGAGGATGGCACGATCGTAGTAGCGTTTACGGCAACCGACAGGTCAACAGGACAGGCCAGCCTAAGGGTCGCTCAGAGCAATGATCAAGGAGCAACATGGACTGTCCTCAATCAAGGAATTCCTAATACAACGAATGACGGCAGGATGTCGGGTGACATCATTGCATTGGATGACGGCTTTGGGGTCCTTTATACCAATGGAGACACCCTCAATTGGACTGAGTTTGCGGAAAGCGCGTCCTCTGGTGGCAGCCTTGGCGTCAGTGAGACAATCTTGATCAAGGGAGATAGTCAGAATGATCCCAATGCCACCCATTTCAGCTCGTTGACCGATGAGGACGGCAACATCCATGTTGCCACGAATAACGGTGAGGGCAGAGTTGTTTACTTGCGATACAATAATGATACGGACTCATGGGATGAGCCTGTTGTGATCACGGATCCGCCCAGCGGCAACTACATGCAGATCAGCTTGATGGATGATGGCACGATCAAGATCGCCTATGATATCAATATCGATGGAGAAGGGGTTGTTGCGGTCAGCGAGAGCACGAACGGTGGAGATAGCTGGGCCTTGGTTGCTGTCCTTACCCAGGATGTTGTTGCGGATCCCGGTAATCGCCGAGTGGAAACTCCAGCCTATGCACAAGATACATTGCCGGTCTTTCAGCAGGTGGAGTCAGCAGATGGGTCCAATTCACTTGTGTATTATCAAGTGGCTTGAGGGAGATACGGCCAATTCGCTTTAATCAGGCCAGTTCGCAGATTGCGAGAGGATCGATCCTGTTATTCACTCGTGGTGCTCGCGGTTCGTGCCTGTGATGAACATCACGGTTCCCTTCATGCGCGAGAGGCTGATCGCTACAGTGAGCTTTCGCTGCTCAGCCGAAGGTGGGTTGAACGAGAGAAGATGGATGATCTCTGGTGAGCATCCTGGGTGCCAATGGATTGGCTGCCTCTGTGAATGTCCAGGCCTTGCCAGCGCTCTAGGGTGCCTAATCCTTGCTTCAGCAGGCACAGCAATTGGTGTTGCTTTTCGATAGCTATGAGGGGCTACGATGTTCGTCGATGTACAGCTGACTCCCGCTCGCCAGATAGTCGATGAAGGGCGATGGCAGCTTGGCACCCTGCCACAGGATCCGGTGTGCTCCAGCCACCGTTTGTCTCCACGCACGCTCAAGCGCCCAGGCTGTTAGGGCCATGAGTCTTCGGCTGGGAGCACTGAATGTGTGCCTGAATAGTTTCTCCACAGCGAAGATGCTGCGTCCACGTTGGGATGATAGGGATGAGCTATGCAACCGGTAGGCCATCAACGGCTCCATGAGGCATCCATAACGCGGTGGCGGGTCGTTGGCGAACAGCCGGAGCCATAGGCCGTAATCCTCGTGGCGTTCAGGATGGAACGGTTGCGTGAGACAATCACGCTGGATGATCACGGACGAGAACGGCACAAGATTGCCCCGTAGCAGTGCTTTGAGATCGAGGGTAAGCGGAGGCCTGCGCGTTTCGACTAACTTCATGCTGCTTGCCTCAAAGCGGTGATACCCGGTGACAGACAATTCGATTCCGTGAACGGAGTGAAGGACAAGCTGGCGTTCAAGTTTGCGTGGATGCCAGAGATCATCGGCATCGAGAAACGCAATCAGTTCGCTTGTTGCACTGGCCAAGCCGACATTGCGCGCGAGCCAGGGTCCGGGAAAATGGTTGTTGCGTGGAAGACTAATGAGTTTGAAGCGTCCATCCCGTGTGGCAACAGCCTCAGCAATTTCTTGTGCTTCGCTATCTGACCCATCGTTGACGAGAATACACTCCCATGCGTCGACCGTTTGAGCCTGCAGAGACTTGCAGGCCTGGGATAGGAGCGCCCCCTGGTTCCGGAAGGGCAGCACAATGGAGACCCGTGGCGACACAGCGTTAAAATTCAGGTAAGAAGGGGGTGTCCATCATCGGATGTTGAAGCAGGTAGCTTCGCTGCATTCGTGATAGACGACTCCGCAAGGAGGGTTGTCGGCTGAGGCGAAGACAGGAGGTCACCAGTTCGTCGCGGTTGCAGGTGTCCCAGTGCAGCAGTGAAAACTGATCCCACAGTGGCCATCGCCCCAGGATTGGTACCACGCAGCCGCTGGCCACAGCCTCTATCTGCGCAAGGCCAAGCGATTCATAATCGGAAGGGATCAACACCAGTTTGGCTTGGCGCAACAGGGAAGGAATTTTGTTCGTCGTTGGTGAAACAACCACAGTCAACGTGGGTGAGCGTGAGATGTCACTGCTGGGTGGGGGGGTTGGAACGATGGCCGCACTTCGAAGCCCTGTTTCATGCACCACAGCAAGGAATCTCGACCAACCTTTCTGTTCGGTGGGGCGTCCGAGAAAGAGCAAGTCAAAGGGCCTCTGCCTGGCGTCCGGGCACGAGTGCGCCTGTTCAACCTTCAGCCGCTGCAGCACCGCAAGGGGCAGAGCATGACTTGAAAGCAGACAGCGTCCTGCCTGAAGCAGTTTCTGCTCATGGATCGTCTGCACATACACGTTGATTCCGATCCTCTGCATCATTTTCAGCACTACCTGGGCCAGGCGCGCCCGCCAGCGGTGCTTGACAAAGTCAGGGTCATGAAAGCTTGGGAGCCAGGCGATACGAACGGATGGATTGAAGCAGCGGGTATGGATGGCAAGCAGATAGGCCCAGGCGCTGTCGCAGCCAAACAGGAGCAAGCGTTCTCCAGGCCTGACCCTCTCGGTAGGCTGAGTACCAGGCAAGACGCCACACTTCTCTTCATGGGGCAAGGACTTCAACGTCCTGCGTAGGGTCCACAATCCGGTAGAGGCGAACTGGGAGTCTCGCAGACGCCGAGCCACTTCGGTGGCCACCACATGAATGCCGCCGATCTCGCGGAATCCCATCGGCCTGTAGGCGAAGGCGATCATCTTCTGCTCGCAAGGGCGATGTCGTACACCCCACGGGTCAGGTGAGCGGTACGAGCCCAGCTGAACTGCTTGGCTTGGACCTCGCACTGCTGAGCCAATTGGCGCCGCAGGCTTTCTGATGCCAGCAAGCGCTCAAGGGCAGTAGTCAGTTCTGCCGGACTTTGTGGATCAATGGTCAAGCCGGCCTCGCCCGTCACCTCCGGGATCGATGACGTGTTTCCGACGATCACCGGTGTTCCGCAGCTCATCGCTTCCAAGGGCGGCAATCCAAACCCTTCGTATAGCGATGGGTAGACAAACACCTCAGCAAGCGAATACAGCACCGGCAGCTCCTCTTCAGTGACATGTCCAAGCAGATGAATGTTCGAACTGGCGGAGCTCTCCCTAAGTCTGTCCAACAGGGGTGCCGACTTCCATCCGACTGATCCTGCCAGCAGTAGCTTGATGGAGTCCAGCGAGCTGTGCCGCTGTAACGCCTCGAATGCAGTCAGTAGTGTCGCGAGGTTCTTTCGAGGTTCAAGTGTACATAAGCTAAGAATGACGCGGTCTTGGGGCTTCAGTCCAAAACGCTCACGGGCACAGCTCAGGAGATGAGGATCCGTTACCGGTTGCAGCTCTGGGGAGGCGGCCAGTGGAGTGACATGAACATGCTCCGCGGGCACGGTGCGGGTGAAGTGCAGAAAGTCCCGCTTCGTGGATTCTGATACGCAAATCACCTGATCGCTCCTGCATAATCCATCGACAAGCCCGTGAAAATGGCGGACGGTTTCCCTCGTGAATAACTCTGGCATGATCATTGGAATCATGTCGTGGACCGTCACGACCACTGGCAGCGCATCATGACGGCGGATGGCAGAAGGTACGGCTTGAAAAGGCGTGTGGAACAGGGTGAGCTCTTTGTCACAGCTCTTCAGCAGAGTGTCGAACCTCTTTTGGCTAGCGGCGCGTGCTCCTGGAAGGCGTGCGAAGCTGCGACGGAATGGCTTTGCCAGTCGGATCAGCAGGGGCGGGAGGCTCCTCGTCAACATCGACGTCGTCAGGGCTAGGGCCAATGGATTGGCACCGAGATCAAGTCGCTTCAGTTCGACTTCAGCGAGAGAGGCAAGAAGTGGCTCTGGGCAATAGGTTCTCAGTGTGATGTTGGCTTGATCGTGGAGTGCCCGCAGCAACTGGCTGGCATAACGATAGATGCCACCCCGTGCCAGAGGTGAGCGGGCCGCCTGGCCAAAGATCAAGGTGTCAAAGATGAGATTCAAGCTTGCCGGATGGTCTCCCATCGCCTGCCTCTTCGGTTACGGACTGTTGAGTTTGGTCTTCGCCTCTTGTTGGCGGGCGCTTTACTCTGCTCGGTCTCGCTTACCCACTCCAGCCCTTGCCAGCAGTGGCCCAAGAGCCATTGCACCATAGACTCTCGCCACTGCTCCAGCAGCGTTGACTGGCGGGCAGCCCGTGGTGCATAATGAATGAGTGCCAGTCAAATGGCTGCGGGTGTAGCTCAGTGGTAGAGCGTCACCTTGCCAAGGTGAATGTCGCGCGTTCGAATCGCGTCACCCGCTTCATACGGTAAACCCCCTGAATCTTGCAAGCAAGATTCAGGGGGTTTACGTTTAGTTGGTTGGTTCGCTTCCCTCAGTTTACGCGTACGGAGCACAACAGTCTTGAGTGCCACGATTGTTGATGAACCCTAAGGGGTACTGGAAGCTAAATCTGACGAAGTGAGTCGGCTTTGTCTCTGAATGTATTCAGGAGGAGCTGCAGATAGCTGACTTTGCGGAGTTTGATGTTTGCCTGCAAGGACATACCAACCTGCAAAGGCAGTGCCTGGCCAGATTCAATCTTCAGTTGTTGGGTATTCAACTTGATCTTTACGGGGAACCGATAGTTTGGTTTCAGCTGATCGGGGGGGATCGCATCGGAGCCAATCTGTCTTACGACACCGCTGATCACGCCGAAATCAGTGGCTGGAAAGGAATCAATGCTGATATCCACTGGCTTGTCAACGCTGACGAAGCCGATGTCTTGACTGGCAACTTCTACACTGGCTTCAAGTTTATCGAAGGGAACAATCTGCATCACTGGCTCGCTTGTTTGGGCGGCAAAGCCAGGTCCAGTTGGTTTGAGCCCGAAGATAATACCGTTGACTGGTGACTTGACATTCTGATATCGAATGTTAATCCTTACGTCGGAAAGGCTGGAGTTAAGCTCGTTTACCTCTCCTCTCAACTGCTGAATGCTCTGGTCTAGGATTGCTTTTTGGCGCATTCTGTCAACACGCGTTTGATTCAAGTTTCCGTCAATCTCTGCAACCTTATTGCGCTGATTGAGATATTGTAGCTCGCCAATGCCGCCCTCTTTGGTCAGGGTTTCCAGGCGCTTGAGCACCTCTGTTTCTAGCTCAAGGTTCCGCTGCAGTGATTGCTGTTCAGTTGAGTTTAGGTCCAGATATTTTGCAAGCTCCTTTTCTTTGAGCTCCAGCTGTTCCTTTTTCAACAGGATGCCCCGCATGAGGCTCCGGCGGCGATCCTCTGTTGCTTCGCTGTCTAATTGAAGCAGAGTCTCACCAGCGTTGACTTTCTGGCCATCCTTAACCAGAACTTTCGCAACGACGCCGCCCACCGGAAGACGGATGTCCTGAACGACACCGATTGGTTCTAGCTTTCCCGGGGCTACCACAATCTCTTCCGTTTGCGCCAAGGCTATCCAACCCACACCGAAGGCAGCAGTGCCAATCAGTCCCCAGGTTGTTGCCGTCGCCCAAAATGGTGACTGCTCCAGCACAGAAGCATTTTCTGATTCTGTGTGAATGCTTTGCTCGATGTTGTTTTGGAGCTTGCGGAGGGGATTGGTCAGTTTCACTGAAGTTGCGAAGAAGAGAACATCGTTCGTTTTGAGCTAGGATCAGCTGCCTTCTTGTTGGCGGTAGAGAGCGTAGTAGCGACCTTTCAGTTGAACAAGTTCTTCATGGGTGCCCTGTTCGACAACGTTTCCTTGGTCCATCATTACGATGAGCTTGGCACGGCGGATCGTGCTTAGACGGTGTGTAATGAAGAACACCGTGCTTCCTTGAATGCTTTCAACCAAGTTGTCGCAAAGGCGACGTTCCGTATCGTAGTCAAGTGCACTGGTTGCCTCATCCATCACAAGCAACTTGGGGTTGGTGATAAGAGTTCGGGCAATGGCAATGCGCTGTTTCTGCCCGCCTGATAAGCCAGCGCCTCTCTCGCCGATGTTTGTGCTGTAGCCTGCTGAAAGGCTCATGATGAAGTCATGAGCGCAGGCTATCTTTGCTGCTGCGACGATGTCGTCACTCGTGGCATTGGGATTGCCAAGTGCAATGTTTTCGTTGATCGTACCGCTGAATAAGAGTGGCTCCTGAGGTACGATGCCAATCTGACGACGCAGAGAATAGAGTTCAACTTTGTCGATATCGTAGTCATCAATCAGGATGCGACCTGATTCAGGGCTATACAGCCTTGCCAGCAGCTTCATCAATGTGCTCTTGCCACTTCCGCTTTGGCCGACAACTCCAACAAACGTTCCTGATGGAATCGTCAGGTTGACGTTGTGGAGAACTGGCGGCAATGACAAGTTGAAGCGGAAGGTTACATCTTCAAAGCGAACGCTGCCATTGATGGCAGGTAGCGGGATCTTCTGCTTATCTGCTTCATTGGATTCTTCCGGAGTGTCAACAACATCGGCTAGACGCTCAAAGGAAACTCTCAATTCCTGTATGTTCTGCCAAATTGAGCCCAAACGCAACAAGGGCTGTGTGACGTATCCACTGAGGATGCGAAAGGCAATCAGCTGGCCCAAGGTTAGTTCGCCCTTCAGCACCATAGTAGCGCCAACCCATAGCACCATCAGCTGAGAAAGCTTCTGAAGGACTTGGCTTGTCTGGCTTAGTGCCGTCCCTGTAATTGTCTTTTCGAAGGACTTACTGATGTAGCCTGAGTACAGGTCTTGCCACTTCCACCGGCTGACCATCTCCACATTCTGGGCTTTGACGGTTTGAATTCCGGTAAGGACCTCCACCAAGTGGGATTGTGTTTTTGCGTTTTCTTCGGCGGCATCACGGTACTGACGCCGAAACAGCGGAGCTCCCAGCACGGTCAGAGCCACTTGAATCGGCACCACCGCCAGAGCGATCAGGGTCAGCACCCATGAATAGATCGACATCACGATGATGTAGATCACCGAAAAGGCGGCATCTAGAATCGTGGTGAGAGCCTGTCCTGTCAGGAACATGCGGATCTTCTCCAGCTCCGCAATCCGACTGCCCAGCTCTCCGACCGGGCGCTTATCGAAATAGCCAAGAGGAAGGCGCAGTAGGTGATCTATGACCTCTGCGCCCAGCCGCGTATCGATGCGATTGGTTGTTTCAGTGAAAATAAAGGTGCGAAGACTCTCCAGCACCCCTTCCAACAAGGTGACAACAACCAATGCAATGCCGAGAACCTGCAGTGTGTCGAGGCTGCGCTGGCTGATCACCTTGTCAATGATCACCTGAATGATCAGGGGATTGGCCAACGTGAACAGCTGCACCACGAAGGAGGAGACGAGCACCTGAGTGAGCACACCCCGGTGACGCCTCAGCGCCGGCAGGAACCACGACACCCCGAACTTCTGCTCTGGTGTGACGCTGGTGCGATCGACAAGAAGAAGGTTGATTCCATCTGGGAAGGCTTCATCCACTTCCTGAGGGCTAAGCCGGATCAAGCCCTTACGCGGAGAGGCCAGCACGATTCCGCGGGCGTTACTGGCTTGCAGGAGAGCAAAGGTGCCGTCCCATTCGACCAGGGAGGGAGTCTGCAGGCGGGTACAGGCGCTACTGCTGACTTTTGCCCCCACCACATGCATGCCCATCATTGAAGCGAGGCTTCCGACCAATTGCATGTTCGGCGCCTGACCGCGTTGCAGCTGCTGCCGTAAAACCTTCTCGATGGCATCCTTTCGAAAGGGCAGGGTCATCTGCCTGCTCAGCATCTGAAAGCAAGCCAGGGTTTCATCAATGGGGCCCTCCCCCCTGATGACTTTGAAGGGTTGCCGTTCATCACTCCTTCCCAGATTCTCTGCCGTGGGTAAAGGCGATTCAGGTGCAGCCAGGACTGTGGGACCGGCACCATCCACTGCGGTGATGAGGCTCCCGTTCTCTTTGCCGCTGGCAGCTGGAGCGGCCGGGCTTCTGCCAAGACGTTCGATGATCCCGACTGGCCATCCAATCAACCTTGCCGCCAACGGGCCAACGGGGGCTGGCAGGCTCGCGCCAGAGGCGACAACGGCCCCGATCTCCAAGCCAGGCAGGTTTGCGCTTGCCACATACCACACATGGTCAGCGTCGACCTGTGGCGTCGTGAGCGGAACAGTGCGGACTGTGGCCTCGGATCGCAGCAGCGCCACGCTCTCACGGATGCTGAGAGGAGAAGCTGCGGATTGGCTTTGAAGGAGTTGAACGAGGCGTACAAGCTCTGCAGTCCAGAGGTGCGTCGAGCACCAATCCTTAAAGATCTTGTCTCTGGAGTGCAACTTCAGAATTGTATTGTCGGGGATGGCCAGGGCCATCACCTCGCTGGAGGCATGAACCTCCTCACAGGGGGCGGCGCTCAGCAGTGAAGCGAGCCCTACAACCTCACCGGGTTCCAATCGCTCGACAGTTCGCCAGCCTGTGCCTTGATGGGCAGTGAGACGGGCGCTTCCCTCAAGGATGATCAGAACTTCACTGGGAATGGTGTTGGCGACCGCCATCGACTGCCCGACGCGGTACTGCAACAGGCGGGACGTATCCTCCACCAGTTGTTTCCCCTCAGCTCCAAGGGAACTGAACACCTCAAGCTCCCAAAGCTTTTGGTAGGTGGTGGTGGTCATACGAGAGGGTTCAGCGGGGCTGGGCACATTTGCTTGATCCTAAGGGTGACCTCCTCCTGCATCCATTCATCGAACAGCTCCTGGGCCATCCGCTGCCGCATCGCCTCATCAAGGCTAGCGGGTTGATGCCTTTCGAGCCGTACCAACAACCAGAGCTGCTCGACTGAGAACGGAGCGATCAGTTCGCCGACCGTGGCGCTTCTCAGCCGACCGTGGCGCTTCTCAAGCGTTGCGCGAGTTGGGGATGGGCCTGATTGAGAGGCAGGGGGCCAACCAGTCCGCGCGATGTCTTTTCAGGCCCCTCGCTGTAGATCTCAGCCAGCTCTGCAAACGTGGCTTCTCCCTCTTCAATTCTGAGGTAAAGCTCGCGGGCAAGAGAGCCATCCTTCACTCTGATCAGGCTATAGATGACTTGGTCAAGTTGGTTCTTTTTGTCCAGGAATCGTGCTTCGGCTTTGGCGATAAAGTGTTGGCCGCAATGGACGGCAATGCGGTGTGGCAATTGAACTTGCCACAGGTAATCCTGTTGCGTCCATCCCATTTTGCTCAGGAACTGGGCTTCGCTGGCTTGATCTTGCAGGCCATTGGCTTTGCGAAAGTTCGAAAGCAGGGTTTTGCTCAACTCCTGCTCCAGTGCACGCTTGTCCAGCGTTTCTTCAAGAACCATGTGGTAAACGAAGGGGCGCAGCAGGTTGCAGTGGGCCAGGGAGCGCAGTGTTGGTGCAGGCACGCCTGGGATCCCTGCCGGCACTTCCTCGGCAGCTTGAGCGTGCTCGGACTGTGAAACGGCGCTCATGGGGTCATGGGGAAAGACCGTGGACAGGGACAAAGGGTCCGCAGGGTAGACGTGACGCTATCTTCCCACGGGTGTCTGCCGGCATGGGCCAGGCCCCGCTGTGGGAGGATGGGTAGCCCTAGGCCGCCTTCCTGCCCTGCTGATTGATCTGCGTCAGTTACAGCGTCAGAGTGCCGCTGCAGATCCTGCCTTGCTGCGCCGCTGCCTTTCCAGTGCGCCTCCTGGCCTTGTCGCTGCAGAGCGTCCGGTCCTGATCTGCGGGGATCGGCAATGGGGGGAGTCCCCCGCTGCCGGGGTGTTGCTGGCCTGGCTTGGTCAGCGCCCGCGCCATTTCTGCCTCGTTCCCGAGCTTGGCCAGACCTGCCTGGAGGCGCTTCAGGCCTTGTATGGCTTCGACGAGGTGTGTGTCCCCTCACTCCATCCACCCGCGTGGCCTCGAACGCGCGTCTGTGCACCGGCTGGCACCCCCTCTCTGCCTCCACGCTCCCCGGGCACACGGCTGGCCTACATCAGCCCGATGCCCCCCCAAAGGAGCGGAATCAGCACCTACAGCCTCGCTCTGCTGCCCCACCTGGCCAGGCACTTCTCGATTGATGTTGTCACCGAGTTGCCGTGGGATGGACCACCTCCAGAAGGGGTGCTGTCTGTGCTCACGCCTTTGCAGTTCGCCAGTCGCGCCCATCACTACGACCATGTTCTGTATCACTTAGGGAATTCGTCGGCTCACCTGGAGATCATGCGGTTGCTGGGGGCCTTCCCTGGTGTGGTTGTCCTGCACGACTTCTTTCTTGGCCATGTGGTGTGCAGCCCAGAGTCAGATGAATGGCTCGGAGGAAGTTGCCTGCAGAGGCTCTACGCCTCCCACGGCTATCAGGCCTGCCTCGCCTACGAAGCGTCGCAGCGAGGCGGCGATGATCACGTCATCTGGGCCTACCCCTGCAACCTGCCGCTGCTTCAGCAGGCCGACGGCGTGATCGTTCACAGCCGCGAGGCACTGCGATTGGCGGAATCCTTCTACGGCCCCACCGCCGCTGAGATCTGGACCCTGATTCCCCATCTCAAGCAGGAGGTTCTCCCTGAGCCCACCGATCGCTCTGATCAGCGTGCTCGCCTCGATTTCGCCGAGGACAGCCTCGTCATCTGCACCTTTGGATTCCTTGGGGTGGCCAAGCGCAGCCTGCTCTTGCTGGAGGCGTTCCTGGCGTCGTCCCTGGCGAGCGACCCCCGTTGTGCCCTTGTGTTCGCTGGCTCGGCTGGGAGTGATCAACGGCTGCTGAACCGCATGCGCCGGGCCATTCGGCGGGCACGGGGGAAGGGCGCCCTCCTGGCGGAGGTCCGGATCACCGGCTGGATTGATACAGCCGACTACCTCGGCTACCTGGCGGCCGCCGACCTTGCCGTTCAGCTGCGCAGCTCTTCGCGGGGCGAGACTTCCGGGACGGTTCTTGATTGCCTCTCTGGCGGGGTCCCCCTGATCGTCAACGAACATGGCAGCCTTCGGGAGATCCCCGAAGGCTGTGCGCTCCGCCTTTCGGAGGCTTGCGACACCGCAGAGTTGGCACGTGCCCTGGAGTCGCTGGCGCGCGATCCAGAACGGCGGCGGCGGCTCGTGGAATGTGGCCGCCGCGAAATCGCCGAGCGCCATCGCCCCGACCACTGCGCCGCTCGCTATGCGGAGGCCCTGCATCACGCTGGCGAGCAAGCTCAGCGCCGCCAGCAGCTGCTCACCCCATTTCGCCAGCAGCTGCCTGAAGATCCTCAGCAGATCGTCAAGGCTGCCAATACGCTCGGCTTGCTGTTTCCTCCCGAGCCGCGGCAACGCCAGTTGCTCCTGGATGTCTCGGCCTTGGCAGAGCAGGATCTGGGCAGCGGCGTGCAGCGTGTGGTGCGTTCGATCTGTCAGCAGTTGTTGGCGCGTCCACCGGTTGGTTTCCGGGTCGAACCTGTTGTGGCTTGTTCGGACGGCCTGGGTTATCGCTACGCGCGCCACTTCACCACCAATCTGCTGCAAGCGGCGGTCGATCAATTGGAGGATGGGCCTGTTGCCTGGTACCCCGGTGATGTGTTTCTTGGCATCGACCTCAGCCATCACGTGGTACTGAGCCAACGGGCTTACTACGCCTTCTTGCGTGCACAAGGTGTGGAGGTGCACTTTGTGGTGCATGACCTCTTGCCTTGTTTTCTGCCGGAATGCTTCCCGCCGGGTGCGTCTGAACGGCATCGCGCCTGGCTCGATGTGGTTCTGCAGGCAGACGGGGCCGTGTGTGTCTCCAGGAGCGTGATGGAGGAGCTCAAGGGTTGGCGGATGGAGCGGCAGGCGGCGGCGCAGGAGAGTCCATTCCGGCTCGGCTGGTTTCACCACGGAGCTGATTTTCAACGTGGCACCGCCACCGTGCCTAGCCAGGAGGAGATCACAGCCGTGGAAGCCCTGGGCCCCTGGCCCACCCTGCTGATGGTGGGGACGGTCGAACCACGCAAGGCGTACCTCGAGGTGTTGGAAGCGGCCACGGCGCTCTGGCAGAACGGGGCAACCTTCAACTTGGTGATCGTGGGCCGTGAAGGTTGGACCGACCTACCGGATCCAGACCGCAGAACCCTGCCGGCCACGGTGGCGGCGATCCGGCGGCATCCCCTGCTTCACCACCAGCTGTTTTGGTTTGATGCGGCGTCAGATTCCCTGTTGCAGTGCCTGTATGAGCGTTCCTCAGGCTTGATTGGGGCTTCCTTTGGGGAGGGCTTCGGTATTCCGCTGATTGAAGCCGCCTCGTTTGGCTTGCCCCTGTTGTTGCGGGATCTGCCGGTGTTCCACGAGGTCACCGGCGGCCATGCCAGCTTTTTCCCCAGCAAGGCCAGCCGGCAAGCCCTCAGCGAGTCCATCGCTCGTTTTCTGGAGGACATCTCTGGCAACGCGGCAGCAGCACCCGGCCACCGACCCGCGCCGTTCACCCCCCAGTCCTGGAGCCAGAGTGCCGATCAGCTCGTTGAGGCGATTGGTCTGCAGCCGGGAGCTGATCCAGCGCCATTCGTGGGCGCGCCCTCGTTGGCAGGCCCCGATGCAACGATGAATCCTGAGCCTCCTGCGCCAAGACCCCGCCGGCGGCAACGCTGGCGCCGGCGACTCAGCACGGTGAAGGAGCGGATCAAGCGGCTGCTGCGCCCCGCCCATCACCCCACCCCGTTCTCGGAGCCGGTTGGTACGGAAAGCTCGCCTGAGTGTCTCCTGCCGGGGGCTGAGGCCTGGCTTCAGGAGCTGCGACGCCAACGCTGAAGGAGGCGTCCAAGTCGACGATAGGGAGCGGTGAGCCGCCAGGAACGGCTGTGCTTGAGACTTTCTTGATCAAGCAGGGCACGATTGAGTTTTCCCTGCATCTCTCCCAGCTTTCGATTGTCACTTAGTTTTTGATCAGCAGCGTTCTGTTGTGCGATTTCAAGTTCGCGTACGTTTTCCCGGGTGGCTTCCAGAACGGCCAAGCAGTTCTTCTCCTTTTCGGCCAGTTCCACGATCTTCCTCTCGCTGGCCTCCGCCATCATCGCCGACTCCTTCTCTTTTTCGCTCCACTTCTCGCTCCATTGCTCTTCCCTTTGCCGGTTGTCTTCGCGGAGCCGATGCACAATCCCCTCGAGTTCATCGGCTTCCTGGACTGCCCAATAGGCCTGTTGTGCACGTAGAGCGGGGTTCTTGCGGAGCCTTTCCCTCACCAGCTCCGCCACTTGATGCAGGTCGTAGTGATCAAGGGTCTCCCCGCGGGTGCTTTTCTCGTCATGGATTGCCGTTACATCGCTAGCGTAATAAGCCCATTTACCAAGATTGTCGTAAAGATCAAGGCAAAGAGCCACATCCTCCCCGCACACGCTGAAGCTCTCGCGCAGCCGGATGGCCTGGAAATCTTCGCGACGCAGTACCATCAGTGCACCTGTGACGGCAGGCATGGGCCCCGACTCCCGCACGGCCAGCGCATCGGGGTTGATCAGGGAGCCGAGGCGATCAGGACGGAAGCGGTTGTACGGCACACCTGGGTTCGCAAAGAGGATGCCGGCATGACCCAGGCGACCAGCGCTGGTGCGCAAGCGCCCCCCCACCACACCAACCTCGGGCCGGCTTTGCAGGATCTGAATGGCCCGATCCAGGCTGCCACGATCGAGAATGACGTCGTCGTTCAGCACTACCAACAGGTCACCGCGGGCTTGATCGGCCAGGGCATTCACATTGGTGGCGAAATGATAGGGTGAGCGGGCTGCGATTCTCAATGGTGGGTGGGCTTCAGCCTGAAGCAGAGCTTCATCCTCCGGATGTCCGTTCCACGAACAGAGAATTTCATCGGTGTCGTTCCAGAAGCGGCGTGCTTCGCCAAGGCTGCGAACCAGCCGGTTCAGCAGTGAGGCGTTGCGGGACACCACCAGGCAGGAAACCGTCGGCGTGAATGGGGAGCTGTCAATAGGGGCCATCAATTGACTTGTGCGCCTCTGGGTTCACGCCGTCATTCAACTGCTTACCCACACGGCTCACGAGCCGCAACGGCTCACGAGTCACGACCTGTCTCAACAGCCGTGCTCCGCAGAGGCGATCCAAGCGGCTCTTTAGCAGATAGCAGGAACTGGTGGGTTGTGGGCTTCGCGCCGGCCGGATGGGGTAGTGCAGTATTCCGAAGCCAGTCGACGTTTGCTAGCTTTGTACGTCCAGTCCAAGATCTGTCAGCGAAGCGGCATATCACACCGGCAAAAGCTGGTTTCAACTCGTAATGCTCGGGTATGATTGGGCGGATCTGCTGGGTCTGCCACTGCGGCAACAGCCTTGACAGAACTGCCAAGACCCTTAAGGTTTCTCGGCAGCCGCAGCCGCAGCCCAGCTGCGGAGACCGTCCCCTCTTCCCCAAGCCTGGAGAACTCCACGAATGGCAACTGCCCTCGAAACTCAACTTCTTTACATCACTTATTTCGGCAGGCCAGCGGATCCGGCCGGTCTCACCTACTGGACCACGGGCCCTCAGGCTGCCCTGCCCCTCGATCAAGTCGCGGATTTCTTTGCTGCAAGCGTTGAGTTTGCCCAGACGACCGTCGGCAAGACAACAGAACAAATCATCAATTCGTTCTACGTCAATGCCTTTGGGCGTCAGGCCGATGCAGCCGGCCTTCAGTTCTGGACGGCCAAGGTCAACAACGGTGAGATTTCGATCCAGGACGTGGGCCTGTTCGTTGCCCTAGGCGCTCTGGCGCAGCCTGCTGGTTCGCCAGACCGCGTGGCTTTGGAATCGAAGCAGGCGGCCTCCCAAACCTGGACCGGCCTTGTGGCAGCGGATGTCACGGCAACTCTTGAATACGCCGGTCCGCTCGCGACTACCTTCGGCGTCGACTTCCTGGTGCCCGTCACTACCACGGCCACCATTCCTTCGTCGGCAGCCACCCAAGCCTCCATCAATGGCCTGCCCCCCGTCGGCACAGTTGCGCTGCTGAGCTCGAATGCCAGCAGCGTCACTGAAGGTGGCACGGTCATCTTCCTGATTCAGACGATCCCAGATCTGGCCGGTCAATCCATTTCCTACGAGCTCAGCGGTGTTCAGGCCGCTGACGTGGTCGGTGGAAAGCTGGCGGGCACTGTTGAGATCAGTGCCACCGGCGTGGGCGTCCTCCAGGTCACCATCGCGCAAGACGCGATTGTTGGCGAGACGGAAACCCTTGAGATCACTTTCCCCAACCAGATCGTCTTCTCCAAGCCGCCTGGTAGCGACTCCGTGGTGATCATTGACACCACTCCTCCGGTTGTCCTCCCCACCGAAACGGTCCTCACCACAGCAACCGATGTGGTGACGGCCACAGCTGTGGCCGAGTTCAAATTCATCGGCACTGATCAGACCCTCGGTCAGAACGATCAGCTGACTGGTCGCGCCGGCACCGAGTCCACCCTGCAGATCGGTACCAATGGTGGCTTCACCATCGGCAACTTCACCAGCTTTGGCATTCAGACCCTGGAGCTGAATCCTTCTGGCGAAGATCTCTGGGATGTTGGCTCCGTTGATCTCAGCCGTGCCTTCGGCCTCAATGGCGCGAGCGGCGCAGCCGATGGGCTCACCAAGATCAACATCAATCAGTCAAAGCTTGGGTTCCTCTTCCTTGAGGACATCCAATCAGCTGTTGGTTTCACCACTAAAATCAAGGACAGCTTCAGCACGATCGAATACAACTTCGACGTCAACGCACTAGCCAGCTCTAACAATCTGGTTAATGTCGTCATCGAAGAAACACCGGTTGACTCTACCTTCGGTGAAGCCCTCGGCCTTGATTTCACCCAGGGTCCTCTCAGCGCTAACGCCAGCATCGAAACCCTTGCGCTCACCTCGCTTGGCTCGATCACCAATGTGGTCGATCTGCTCAGCGTTGGTGACGCGCTGACCACCTTGGTGATCGACGGTGATGCTTCCCTCGACATCACCACGGATCTCGGCCTTCCCATCAATGACAACCGCCGCATCAGCACCATCAATGCATTTGCTCTCGATGGTGATCTGAGCCTGCGCTACACCTCGATCCTGGGCGATGTCATCAACAACTTCCTCCCGGATGTGAGCGTGTTTGGGGCGATCGGGGATAACTTCCTCGAGCTTGGAACCCAGTCGCCAACCTTCCCCACCGATTTCTTTGTCGTCACCCAAGACGGAGACGACACCGTCTTCACCGTAGGCGGTGATGACGAACTCTTCGTTGGCGAAGGTGACAACCTGGTGGATGCCGGCGATGGTCGCAACTCAGTGTCCGCTGGCGTTGGCGACGACACCATCACGACCGGTGATGGAATCGATCTTGTCGACG
The DNA here is from genome assembly GCF_002252635.1 of Synechococcus sp. MW101C3. Lineage (NCBI taxonomy): Bacteria > Bacillati > Cyanobacteriota > Cyanophyceae > Synechococcales > Synechococcaceae > Synechococcus > Synechococcus sp. MW101C3. The sequence goes on along the minus strand of NZ_NQKX01000004.1, from coordinate 30,046 downwards.
CTGGCGATGGCGACAACAGTGTCGACACCAACGCGGGCAACGACACCATCACCTCTGGTTCTGGCGACGACTCGATCGACGCTGGCGACGACGACGACGTTGTGAACGCTGGTGACGGCGACAACGCAGTGACGGGTGGTTTCGGCGACGACTCCATCACCACCGGCAGCGGCCAAGACTTCATCGTTGGTGATGTGATCATCGCTGGCGATGTGATTGGTTCAGGCGACGACACCATCAGCTCCGGCGCTGGCTCTGACGTTGTGTTCACTGGCAGCGGTGCCAACCTCGTTGATGCTGGCGATGATGATGACCTCGTCGTTGTTGGTGAGGTTGTCAATGATGTGATCCAAGACGACACCTTCGCCAACACTGTTCTGCTTGGCTTGGGTAACGATGAGTTGGTGATCGACACCGATTCCCTGACCTTTGCCGATTCGATCAACGGTGGCGCTGGGATCGACACCATTAGCCTCGCCAATGGCGGAACCCTGCTCCGTTCGGAAACCCTGCGGGTGAGCCGGATCGAAGCCCTTGATCTGATTGGCAACGCTGATTACTCGATCACCCTCAGCGACGAGCTGGTCCGCACGTCCGATGACATCGGCTCACGCATCTTCTCGGTGTTCACTTCTGGTGATGACGCCGGCAACGTGACCCTGGATCTGAGCTTCCTCAGCCCAGTGGATCTCGTTGGCAATCTCATCTCGATCCGCTACTCCGGTCAGGATGACACCGACAGCGAAACCATCATCATCCGCGATGAGCTGATCAGCCCCGAATCTGTGCTTGCCTTCGGTGAAGCACCGCTCGATCAGGATGAAACCTTCGCTGACACACTGCTGATTCTTGATTCGGCAGATGTCACCGCCGTCGACCTCGTCAACGTGACGGGTCTTGAGGTTATTGAGCTTGGCTCCTCGGTGAATGGTCCTCAGACCTTCACGTTTGATCTGCGCGACCTCAGCGTCGACCAGTTCAACAGCCTTGTTGGTGATGGCAATGATGTGCTGATCATCCGCGCCACTCCTCTGCTGGCGGGTTCGGTTTCCAGCCTCAACATCGACCTCACCGGTGCTGATCCGCTGCTGGCCGGGCGCATCATTGTTGAGCAAAGCGCCGATCTCAACGTTTCCGTTGTGGGTGTGCCGCCTGGTTTCGTCGTTATCAACACGGCACTCTTCTACACCCCCAATGCCGACAATCTTGTCGGCACCGCGTTCAGCGACACGTTCACGGCCTTCCAGCTCTCGGACGTGCAAGTCGGCGATTTCGCCAACGGCCTCGGCGGTGTGGACACCCTTGAGCTTGAGTTTGCTGTCAGCAACCCGCTCGCCTCACTGGCTCTGCAGCTGAGCCTCACCAACATCAGCAGCATCGAAATCTTTGATTTCAACCCTGCGGCTGTTAACCAACCGGTTCGCTTCAGTGGAATCGGTCTGTTCTTTGCTCCTGGGCTTCAGTCGATCTTCACCGCCGGTGGTGACGACTTCCTCCTCAACATCGAGCGTTCGCTGTTCATCGATGCAGGTAGCGGTAACAACACCGTCGACCTCGATGCAGCTGGCACGGTTGTCACCGCTGGTGGCACCGACAGTGTTCTCGGCAGCGGTGGCAACGATTCCATCGTTACTGGCGGTGGCAATGACACCGTCGATGCCCAGGGTGGTGCTGACTCCATCAGCGTCGGCGAAGGCAACGACTCCGTACTGGGTGACGGTGGCAATGACATCATCGATGGCGGCACTGGTAACAACACCATCAACGCTGGAACTGGTGAAGACTCGGTGATCACGGGCGTCGGCAACGACTCCATCGTTGGTGGTACGGGTAGCGACACCATCAACGCCGGAGATGGCACCAACACCGTGTTGGCTGGACTCGGTGCTGATTCGGTCGTGACCGGCACTGGTGCTGACTCCATCAGCACTGCCGATGGCATTGAAGACGAGGACGACACGGTTTCCTCTGGTGCCGGCGCAGACACCGTTCGGGTGGGTCTGGGCGATGATTCGGTGACTGCTGGCGCCGGCAATGATCTCATTGTCCTTGGCTCTACATTTGCCCTGTCAGAAGGCATCGTTCACACCGATGACCTTGGTGGTTTCACCCCCGGCGATCGCATCAATGGTGGTGCCGATGTCGACACTCTCGTGTTCGCCCTCGATGCCGTTATTGGTTCCACCACCACCGTCACCGGCACGCAAGTTCAGAACATTGAAATTCTGAACGTTTCCCCCGGTGCTTTCAACCAAACCTTGGTTCTCGACACCACTCTGCTGCCTCTGCCCACCGGTGGTCGTTTGGCGGTCAATCTCGATGGTGACATCAACTCTGATGGTGACAACTTCACCCTCAATGCCACCAGCTTTGTTCAGGGCCAGGCTGTCGATGTCTTCACCACCGGATTCGACAATGCTGCTGCTGGTTCCACCTACAACCTGGGTGCCGGCAATGACACCTTCACCAACTTCTCTGGTGACCCCAGTCAAAACGTGACAGTGGCCGGTAATGGCGGTGCTGACACCATCGCTCTCTCCGGCGCAGTTGAAGTTGTCCGCTACAACACGGGCAATGATGGTGGCACTGGTGGAACAGGCACTGGCGGTGACTTCATCACCGGCTATTCCCTTGCTGACTCCATCGATATCACCGGTGGCTTGCTCACCGACATCGGCGGGCTGCTCTCCACCGCACCGGCGACCAATGCCCAGCTCGTCCTGGGTGGCCTGAGCTCCACGGGTAATGCAGGCAACAACCTCTCCGGTCGCAACGTCCTCAACCTCACCGGTCCGGCCCGCAGCCTTACCGATGCCCAGTTGTTCGATGCCAACGCTGTTGCTGGAAACATCAACGGCGTGGGTGTGATCGGCAACGGTCTTGCTCTTGGTGATCTCGTCGGCATCCTCACCTTTGTGGATGCTGTCACCAACCAAGCCCTGATCGTCCAGCAGGGTCAAACGGATACGGCTCTGTATCTGTACACCGAGTCGTCCTTCGACTTCGCCAATCCCCAGGCTTACACTGTGGAAGCGAGCGAACTCCGCCAGCTGGGTGTGTTCGACAACAGCCTGTTCACCGGCACTGAACTGGTCTGAGTCTGGTCTTCTCCTTCTCATTCAAGCGGGGCTTCGGCCCCGCTTTTTTTCTGTTCGATCCGTTGACGCCTGAGTTCCACCTGCATGAACATCCTGTTCGTTCATCAGAATTTTCCTGGCCAGTACAAGCATCTGCTGCCCTATTGCCAGGCGAAAGGCCACACGGTTCTGGCGCTTGGCAATGTTCGGCCCCTTTCCGCCTTTCCGAAGACCTATCCCTATCGCCACTACGGCTTTGATCGCTCCAGCGGCCGTGATACTGATCCCCTGGCGGTGGACTTTGAAAGCAAGATGATTCGCGCGCGCAGCTGTGCTGCAGCCGCACAAACGCTACGTGATGAAGGATTCATCCCGGATGTGATCTGCACGCATACAGGCTGGGGTGAGGATCTCTTCCTGCTGGATGTATGGCCCACTGCGAAGTTGATTGGTTACTGTGAGTATTACTACAACGCTGATGGCTTTGATCTCGGCTTTGATCCAGAGTATTGCTCCAGCGATTCTCTGATTCTGCAAAAGCTGCGAGGCAAGAATGCCAGCATCCTGCTGTCGCTGCAGCAGGTCACCGCAGGTGTCAGCCCCACCCGTTTTCAACGCAGCACCTATCCGCAGGAGCTTCGCTCACGAATTCGCATCATTCACGATGGCATCGATACCCGCCATGCCAAGCCACAGAAAGATCTCTATCTAGAGGTGCGCGGCCGCAGGCTCAGTGCGGCTGATCCCGTTGTCACCTTCGTGAGCCGATCGCTTGAGCCTGCCCGCGGCTTTCACCGTTTCATGCGCGCTCTACCCAGGTTTCAGGAGTTGTGCCCGCAGGCTCACATCATCATCGTGGGCACATCCGAAGGCGGATACGGTGCCCGTCCTGATGTTCCCCACAAAGAGCAGCTGCTGGCTGAACTTGAAGGACAGATCAATCTGGATCGCATCTATTTCCCTGGCCGCCTGGCCTATGCAGACTTTCTGCGGCTGTTGGCAATCTCTAGTTGCCACGTGTATTTCACGATCCCGTTTGTGCTCTCCTGGTCGTTGCTTGAGAGCATGGCGGCCGGTTGTGTGGTGGTGGGCTCAGATACCGCACCGGTGCGGGAGGTGATCCGCCACGGTGAGAATGGCCTGCTTGTGGATTATTTCAACCCCGATGCTCTTGCCAATCAGATGCATGCTGTTTTGAGTGACCCAGGGGCCTATGCCTCATTGCGGCTTGCGGCACGCCGAACGGTGATCAGCCACTACGATCGCGCTGATTGTTTGGTCCGTCACCACGCTCTCATTCAAGATGCGTTTCATGGGCATATCTGAAGTGCCACCTGCCACCAGGTCTTGCCGGTGGTGGGGCGTTCAGAGCTGTTGAGTCACAGGCGATCGGGTGCGGGCTGCGGCATGTTCATGGCCACAGCCCCATTCCTTCGGGTGCACAACCAGGGTCGCAGACAGTACCAAGGCGGCAGGTAGTCTCGCGACGGATCGGAGAGGCTGAATGTCTATGGTTGTGCAGGCTTCTCCTCTCAGAGAGCCTGCACATCTCCACCGCTATGGCTGAGTGACTTCGCTGGAAGGCACATCATGAAGCAACTGATCCAGCTTTGCTGTTAATACCTGCCGGGCTGTTTCCGCCACAGCCACACTTGCCTGGCCGCGGGTGATCTGCTCCCCTGCAGCTTGGAGCAGGCCGAACACCTGCCTGGCTTCTTCGGGAAGATCTTCGATCACGAATTGGCGCCCTTTGAAGATAATATTTCGAACCGGCATGGCTGAATCCAAAATGCAATGTCACCTTATCACCGTGCTTCCAGGCCTTGGCTTGGTGCTCAGGCGCGCGGCCACTGCTTGGCGTACGGCTGAAACGAGGGGTGGCCATGCTCCACCCAATGGAACTGCCTGTGCGCCAGCGCTGGCTTCAGCACGGCGAAAAAACGCAGGGCGGTGAGCGTGGCGGCGGTTTCCAGCGGACCGACGAACCCCTGCTTGGGCAAGGATTGACCCCGCAGCTGCATCACTTGGCTGTTGCTCAGGCAGAAGAGGCCAGAATGTGGATTGGCCGTTCGATCAAACACGATCTCCTGCCCATCCCAGAACCGCCCGCGGCCAACGGCGGCCTGGGGCGTGGTGAACCGGCCGATGAAATCGCTGCGTAAGGGGCCATCCACCAGCAACCTTTGGCCCGCCTGGCCTGGAACCCGTTCGTAGCGGTGCGGCATCAGCACCGCCTTGTGTTCACAGCCGGCAAGGAACCAGGCCTGCTTGTCGAAGAAGAGGGGATCACCGATCACCAGATCGTCTTCCAGGTATAGGGCCAGATCCAGTACGGGGTCAGCCTGGATCAGGAAGTCGCGGGCGGCCAGGGGCAGTTGGCGCGGATCCTCCAGTGACAAGGTGTGGAGGGTCAGCCGATCGGCGTAGGGCCGAATCGCTTCCTCCAGTTGATGGCCCTCACTGGTGAACAGATGCAAGTCAAGGCTGATCGAGGCCAGCCGGTGCTTGTCGCCGAATTGCAGGGGCCCCGCGCCCTCCAGCACACGTTGGCCGATGTTGAGCACCAGATCCTCCGTGCTCCGCTCCAGTGCCAGCAGGGCGGCCAGGCATCGGCCCAGCGCCAGGCAGCGTTCAAAGCGGGCCCCTGGCTTTCCTGATCCATAGCCTGTGCCGCCGCTGCACTCACGGAAGTAGTGGGGGATGGCCACCCGCACCCGCAGGGAGGAGTTGCTCATTCCCCGCTGCCCTCACGCCTCATCAGCCGTTGGTGCTGAACGGCGTTGAATCCCAGCTTCCGGTAGAAACCTTCGCAGTTCGTCGTCATCAGATAGGTGCGCTCCACTTGTGCCAAGGCTGGTGCAGCCAGCAACGCTTCCACCAGTTGGCGCCCCAACCCATGCCCCTGGCTTTGCTCAGCCACAACGACATCCCAAAGCACGGCACGAAACACGCCATCACTGTTGGCCCGGCCAAACCCCACAAGCTGCTGTCCGCTCCAGGCACTCACCACAACGGAGCTACCTTTGAGCATCGTTCGCAGCTGAACCCGGCTTCGTGCCGTGGCCCAAAAACTGTTGCAATTTAGCAGCTTCTGCAGCTGGCCAATTGCATCCACCGGCCTCAGCCCTGGTCCAAGTCCCAGACGCAGGCTGGGAGCGCCTGCACGGTGGCGAATCACGGTGATCAACAGGCCTGGCTCCTGGTGGAACTGACGACAGTGTTCCATCTTCGCCTCCACCGCCATCCAGTGGGCTGGGATCTTTCCTGATAGTGTTTGCGAACCAACTCAGGCTTTTGGTGCTTCTTTCGAAGTTGACTCGTTTGGATTGGCTTCTGGCCACCTTGCTGATGGCAGTGTTTCCTGTCTACAGCTGGATGCATGGCCAGGATATCAATTACGACGCTCGCAACTATCACCTCTACGCTGCACTGGCTTTTCTCGCCGGTGATTACGGAGCCGATCTTCTTCCCGGTGGCACTCAGACCTTCCTGAACCCCCTGGCCAGCCTGCCAGCGGCATGGATGTTGGCAGGTAGCCATGTGGTCGAGCCGCTCTTGCCGACGCTGCTGTTCTCATTGGTCCAGGGCGTTGCTCTGCTGGTGATCTATGCGATCGGGTTGATGGTGTTCGCCCACGATCGCCTCCTGTCATTTCTGGCGGCATTGCTGGGGGGAAGTGCCCCGATGGTGTTGTCCGAGGCGGGCAACACGATGGCTGACCTTACCCTGTCGCTGCTCAGCGTCAGCAGCCTTGCGCTGGCCTTGCTGGCGGTGAGGGGATCTGTTGCACCAGGGCGGAAGCGTGTGCTGGTGGCCTTCTCCGCTGGCATGGCAGGCGCGGCCGTAGGGATGAAGCTCACCTTTCTGATCACCTTGCCGCTGTTGGTGTCTGTGCTGGCACTGGGCCCGCCCGCCTCGCAGGGATGGCCGGCGCTGCTCTCCCGGTTGCGGTTGGCCTTGGTGACCTGGCTGATGCCATTTCTGATCAGCTTCATGCTGTTCGCCTCTCCGCAGCTGTTTCATTCCAGCCGCAATACGGGGAGCCCCTTCTTCCCGCTGTTCAATCATCTTTTCCGCTCGCCGCTTCACGAAGACGTCCACCCCCACGAACGTCGTTTTCAGCCTGATTCACCAGCCGCCTTTCTGCTCGCTCCCCTGTTTGATTTCACCGACAGCTTCTTTCCGCCGTTCAATCCTGAGAAGAACCTGCAGACGCGTCGTTCCGAGGTCGGCATCAGGGATCTGCGCACCTTGCTCTGGGCTCTGAGCAGCCTGGCTCTGCTCGTTCTCCCTGCCCTGCGGCAACGATTGGGCCGGAGGCCACGGGCCATGGTGCTGGGTCTTGCGGCCTCCTATGTGTTCTGGCTCTTTCTCAGCGGCATCGGGCGCTATGCCATCCCGTTGCAACTGCTGATGGGCTTGGTGATCGCCATGGCCTGCCGGCAACTGCTTGCCCCCCTGCCCATGCCGCCACGGCTCCTGAACCCCTCGCTCCTTCTCGCTGCCTTGCTGGCGCTCAGCCTGGCTAGCCAGATCACGCCAAGCTGGGGGCGCTCAGGGTTCCAGCAGCACTGGACTCTGATTCGCTCAGCCTCCCCATCGGCGCTGGTGCCCCTGCGTGATGGTCGGCTTCAGTTCCCTGCTGGTGTCCCCGTTGTCCTGCTCGATCGACCCATCGGTTGGATCAAGTCGCACACCCTTGCCAGCAACAATCCACTGTTGCACTGGAACCCGGGGATCGCCCCGGCCTCAGCGGCTCACTCGAAGCTGCCCATGGTTCACCAGCGGATTCAGCGGCAGCTGCTGGAGAGCGGTTTCGACTCGTTTCTGGTCTTGATGTTTCAAGGTGGTGCTGATCGGCCAGAGGAGCGGCTTCGTGCGTTCTTGGCGGAAGCCCCTGAGATCACTGCTGCTGGTTTCCAGGCGGGAACCTGCTCGTTCTATCAAACGAGCAAAGGAGTGGAGGATCTCAGCCTCTGTTCCGTTTCATTGCGTTGAGTTTCTTCACTTCAGCCGAACGCCGCCGGGCGGATGAGCCCAATAGGATGGGAATTCAGAAGTGGTGCATTGGATTTGCAAGTTGATGCCGATCCTCAGCTTAGTTTTGTGATTCCCTGCCTGAATGAGGCGCCTACTCTGGCCGCCACGATTCGTGATTGCCATCGTGGAGGGGAAGCAACGGGCCTCAACTTTGAGATCGTGGTGGCTGACAATGGCAGCTCAGATGGCTCTGTGCAGATCGCTCAGCAGGAGGGTGCACGCGTGGTGCCCGTTCCCATTCGTGGCTACGGCGCGGCTCTCTCTGCTGGTATTAAGGCGGCACGGGGCTGCTTTGTGTTGATGGGGGATGCAGATTCCACCTATCGCTTCGATCAGGCGCCGCTCTTCCTGGCACCGCTGCAAGCCGGGGCTGATCTGGTGATGGGCAATCGCTTCAGCGGCACGATTTCGCCAGGGGCGATGCCGTTCTTGCATCGCTATCTGGGCAATCCTGTGCTCAGCCTGTTGGGAAGGATGTTGTTTGGCATTGACGTCGGTGACTTTCACTGTGGATTGCGGGCTTTCCGCAGAAGCTCGATCCTGGCCCTTTCCCTTTGCAACACTGGCATGGAATATGCCTCTGAGATGGTCATCAAGGCCAGCCTTCGTGACCTGCACCTGGTTGAAATCCCTACGGACCTTCGCCCCAATCCACCGGGTCGTCGTCCCCATCTGCGTACGTGGCGAGATGGGTGGAGACATCTCAAGTTCATGCTTTCTTTCAGTCCGCGCTATGCCTTCTTGGGATTTGGATCTGTGTGTCTGGTGGCCTCGCTGCTGTTGTACTCTTCCTATGCAACTCAGCTTTCAATCTTCACCGGCACAACCTCGCTCCTGGTTGCTGGTTTCCTATTCTATTCTGCTTGTGCGCTGATTTCTGATTATGTGGTTACCCGCTTCTTCTTCGCGCAACGCTACGGCAACCACATCGGGCGTGGCGGCCGGTTGATTGATCGCTTGCTTCATGGTCGATCCGGAATCGATCGCCTCATGAAGTCCTCGGTGGCCATGCTGGCTCTCGGTACGGCGCTCATGATGATTTTGTTGCATGCCTACCAAAACGCCTCGCTCTCTGAGCATGCCATCAGTCAGTTGGCTTTCCTGACCTCGGTATCCCTTTCCGTGGCTCTGTTTTCTTATCTCACTGGAGCGAAGATCTCCACATTGGTGGCGTTCCAGGATTGCGAATTCTAGGTGCACTCGTTGATTCATTCAAGCGCTTTGAGCATCCATTCGAAGGCATTTCTTCATTGAGGGTCTTTCTATGACCTCACCAGCCATTTCATAGCCTCTCTCGGTTGTTCCGGATGCTCAGAGGCCACAGATTGATCGTTGCTCCTTGAGGAGTGACAAGCCTCTACAATGGACTGCCGGCCATCCTGATTTCTCTGCCCCATCAGCACGCAATGATTGTAACTCGCCGTGCACTTGGCCATAGCCCAGGCCGCCATCCGCTCAGCCCATCACGTAGGTGGAGGTTGCAGTTTCCCGTCGTGCTTCTCAAGAATCGTGAGCTCTGGTGGCGGCTGACAGAGCGGGAGGTGTTGGGGCGCTACCGGGGTTCGCACCTGGGTTGGACTTGGAGCTTTCTTCAGCCCCTGTTGATGTTGGTCGTTTATACGTTTGTTTTTTCGCAAGTGTTCCAGTCCCGTTGGGGCACTTTGCAAAATCAGGGGTCTCTTGCTTTTGCTGTCAATCTATTCGCTGGTCTGATTGTATTCAACCTCTTTGCTGAATGTGCGAATCGGGCGCCCGGCCTGGTCTTGTCGCATCCAAACTATGTGAAAAAGGTTGTGTTTCCGTTGGAGATCCTGGCCTCTGTTGCTCTTGGCAGTGCCGCCTTCCATGCACTCGCAAGCCTCATCATTCTCCTTGTTTTCGAACTGGTTGCGTTTCAGGCCATTCCAGCTTCCATCCTTTGGCTGCCGGTGATTTGGATTCCCCTCCTCCTTGGCTGCCTTGGGATCACCTGGCTGCTGTCTTCTCTGGGGGTCTTTTTGCGGGATATCGGCCAAGTTGTGCAAGTGGTGGTCAGCATGCTGATGTTTCTGAGCCCGGTCTTCTTCCCGATGTCCGCGATGCCACCACGTTGGCAGCCTCTGTTGCAGCTCAACCCCCTGGCACAAGTCATTGAGCAGACCCGTCGCGTGGCGATTCAGGGGGAGGCTCCTGAGCTTGGCTATGTCGTTGTTGGCCTTCTGCTTGGGGTTGTGATCGCTGAGCTGGGGCTACGTTTGTTTCAAAAGGCTCAAGGGGCCTTCGCTGATGTGATGTAAGAAGCACCACCCCATGAACTATAATCTTTCTCCGGCGTCCCTGCTACCTCTTCCAACGTGACTATTGAGTCGGATGATCTGATGATCCACGTGGAAGACTTGGGAAAGTGCTTCCACATTTACGACGATCCCACCCAACGTTTGAAGCAGGCCCTTTGGCGTGGCCGTCGCCAATACTTTCGCGAGTTCTGGGCCTTGCGGAATGTCAGCTTTGAGGTGCGCCGCGGCGAAACACTTGGTGTGATCGGCCGCAACGGCAGTGGCAAGAGCACCTTGTTGCAAATTCTTTGTGGCACCCTTACGCCGAGCGAAGGGCAGGTGCAGACGCGGGGTAGGGTTGCTGCCTTGCTGGAGCTTGGTAGTGGCTTCAATCCTGAGTTCACAGGAATAGAAAACATCTATCTCAATGCTTCCCTATTCGGGCTTAGTCGAGAAGAAACCGCAGAGAAGCTCGACGACATACTCGCTTTCGCTGACATTGGCAACTTCGTTCATCAGCCGGTTAAAACCTATTCCAGTGGCATGTCTGTGCGGCTGGCGTTCGCCGTCGTTGCTCATGTGGATGCCGACATCCTTGTGGTGGATGAAGCTCTCAGCGTGGGAGATGCCTTCTTCAATCAGAAGTGTTTTCGCTTTCTGAATCGCCAGCGAGAGGAGAAGTGTCTGCTCTTCGTGAGCCACGACACACAGGCTTTGCGTAGCCTCTGCAATCGAGCCATTCTTCTTGAGGCGGGTCGCATCAAGTTCGCCGGAGAAGCGTCCACAGTCAGCGACTTCTACCTTGAGGACCTTTACATCGCCCAGGACGCATCGACTGGCCGTTCAGTTACGGCTCCAGACAAGACCACCAAGCCACCTGTCGAGCCTGCGGAGGAGTACTACACCCGTTGGCGCGACTACCGACAGGAGCTACGGCTCAATGCAGGGCTTGGGAATTTGATTGAGATCACGCCTTTTGATCAGGCCCTGTTGCTCTCAAGCTCGTTTGGAACCGCGGAGGCCAGTCTGGAGAGCGTGCACCTGGTTGACGCGGCGAGTGGCCTGCCGCTTCGCACGGCCATGGGCGGAGAGCTTGTCGATCTCTCGATCACAGCCCGTGCCCACGCAGCGATCCGCCAGCCCATTGTGGGATTCATCTTCAAAGATTCTCGTGGGATGGCGGTACTCGGAGACAACACCTGTTTATCCCATCCAGACCCGACCTTCACGGTTCCGGCCGGAGCTACCTACTTTGCACGCTTTCGATTTACCCTGCCTGTGCTGGCTCCTGGTGACTATGCCATTGCCGTTTCCCTGGCGGCAGGAACACAGGAAGACCATCGTCAGCTGCAGTGGCAGCATGATGCCTTGATCCTCCACAGCGAATCGAGTGCCATGTACGCCGGCATTGCAGGTCTGCCGATGCAGGAGATCGAGTTTGGCTGTTTGTCCCACCAAGACAGCCCATCCAGCAAGGAGCTGGGAGCCTGCCACCGCCAATGAACTTGCTGATGGAACGAAATCTTGGCCTTTTGCCCCGCTACCTGGCCCCCTCGGCGTGGTGGGAACATGTGCCCCTTGCCCATTGGCTTGTGGAGCACCTCCAACCGCAGACCGTGGTTGAGCTTGGTACGCACTTTGGAGTTTCTTTTTTCGCATTCTGTGAGGCGGCACAGGCGTTTTCACCCCAAACCTTTGTCTACGCCGTTGACACCTGGCAGGGAGACGAGCATGCGGGCGGGTATGGAGAGGAGGTCTATCAACGCGTTCAGAGCGAGCAGGATCGCAACCATCGTTGTCGTTCGCGGCTGGTTCGGTCCAGCTTTGATGAAGCCGCTACTCACTTTCCATCCGGAGCCATTGATCTTCTGCATGTCGATGGTCTGCACACGTATGACGCCGTCCAGCACGATCTCGAAACCTGGCGACCGCTATTGAAGCCCGAAGCCGTGGTGCTGTTTCACGATATCAATGTGAGGGAGCGTGGATTTGGTGTTTGGAGGCTATGGAACGAGCTGCTGGAACGTTCCGATACCCATGGTTTAGGCCTTCTCCATGGCCATGGCCTGGGCCTATTGAGTTTTGGCACGAGCGAGCCCGCTTGGCTGAATTCGCTTCGGGAGATCCTGCCGCTGCTCACTGCCAAGGGCAGCCTTCTCGCCCAGATTGCTGAACTGCGGCCTGAATGCCAGTGGGGTGAGCGTAACCACCTGCCCTACAGGTTGCAAGCTGAGCAGCATTGGCATTCCCTGCAGCAAGCACGTGAAGAGCTTGAACGGTTACGCCATGAGCAGAGGGGCGAATAACCCACGGTCCACCCTGTTGCGCACCTGCCGCAGTGATCTAAAATCCATACGAACCAGCCGCCTGGTGCCCGGTGTCAACTACGTAGGCGACCTCAACCATATTGTGGTCGGACAGCGGCCAAGGGATCAAGTGCCTACGGGTGGGTGGTCAGCGACAACGGTTCTGCCTACAAATTGCACGGCTAGCGAAAGGCTGCTAGGCGATGGGAAAGAGGGCCAAGAAGACTGCGCCCTACATCCCAACGACCAATGGCAAGGCCGAGCAGTTCATCAAAACCTTGCTGGTGGAGTGGACCAACGTGATGCCCTGCAGCAACTCATCGGGTCGAAATGAGCTGCTGCCGGCCTATCTGCGGATCTATAGCGGCCACAGGTGCCGCATGGCCCTTGGTAGCCTCACCCCGCGACAGCGGCTCGCTTAGCTGCAGGCATGAACAACCTCGTGGGAATGCACGCCTAGGAGTGACAAGTTTCCCGAAAGTCCCCGCCATCCCTTTGCTCTTCTCGACAGTCCTCCATGCAGAACGAGCCACGATGGCAACAGTTCATCTGTGGCAACGGCTTACGCCGTCAACCGTTTTATAGATGCAATGCTCTCAACCTGGCTGTTGTCGAATAGCATAGACAGCTGTTGGGTCTTTTGCGATAAGCGACTGCTTCGAGCTAATGTCAACGATATGCCTGCATTCATTCGCTTCTTTCTCTGGCAATATTCCATAAATCCTGTCTTGTTGAAATGAGCCGCCTGCGCGTTTGAGCATCATCATGGCGAGTTCGCACGGCTTTCCTGAGTTTAAGTCACTAAAGTTCTGGGGCATTCTTGCAAGGTAGGGCTTATAATTGGTTGCAATCGTAGGATTAATCGCTTGAGGTATAAAGGATGGGAGGGAGTCAGTTTCAAACCGAGGGTCGCCAGTTAGGTTTAGAAAAAGCTGAGCATTCTTAAGTGTATTAATCAGGGGATCTTGATTCGAATCTAGTCTTTGCTGCCACTCTTGGCCCTCACGGTAGTGAGACGCAAAATCCTGCCTTATAAACAAAGCCATTGGGACATGGCTCTCAAGCAAAAGCAAAGCAAAGAAAATCGTCAATGATTTCGGGACCCTTGTTGATCTCATCGCAGAGAGCATCCCCCAAAGCAAGATGCTATAATACATCGGCCACATAAATCTGCCTGTGGCGCGAAATGTGGAAAACATATGATTGATCAGAGGCAGATCATCACTGACTTCTATAACCTTATGACTTCCGATGAACCATGTATTTCCGAGAGAGAACACCGCAAACAATGTAATCAAAGTCCAGTAGCAACGTGGTCTTGGAAAAATGGCTTGATGATCATTGTGACCATTGTTGACGGAACATATAATGGCGCCTGCGCTAAGAATCAATGCAGTGATGCCAAGCCATCCGAGATAGCTAAAGCCTTCCCACTGATAGGGGTCTATTCTGTCCAAGGGCTTTGCTATGAATGAGTGACTTTGGGAGTCTAGAAGGGCAAAGATGTTTGCGCTCCATGTGCCGCCACCAGGGTCTAGCTCTGCTGAGTTGGGAATATATCCATACACCAAGAGACTTAGGATTGTGATCGCGACAAGTATTGACAGCCTTTTGACCCCAGAATGCATTGCACTTTGCCTGCATTGAATGTCGCTCTCATCACATGCAAGCTGCGAAAAGACTCCCAGTGAAAAGACAATTGGAAAGTAGTATGCGTGCGTGCCCAATGCCACGAAGATTAAAGCAGACCATGCAGGCAGTGATCGAATCCTTTTAATTGTCAGTGCTATTGCAAATATGATTATTGCGTGTAGCGATAATGCTTCGTGGCCTGATGCCCGATAAATTGCCACTGGGCTAAGTGCCATTGCAATACCGATAAACGCAGCTGAATAAGCTCGCAAGTTAAAATGACGACCAATCCATGCACCGCACAGATATGAACATACGAAGTTAACCAGGCTCACAAAGCTGAAGTATTGGGTGCTGTGCCCGGAAACTCTTGCAATTGGAGCCAGTAGAATCGAGGCGATTGGGATTGTGTCGCCAAATATCAGAGGGACTTCCTGAGGCCATGTCCAGTTGCTGAACCTAGGCGGTAGCCAGGTTGATAGAGTGCCTCTTGAGTAGGCTGCCCATGCGTAATAGTGTTGAACGTTGTCAGCATGTTGTGGGGCGGTAGCGCATGAGGGATTAATGGGGCTCCAGCAATCGCCCCATAACCATCTCCAGAAAAGAACAAGCAATATTAAGCATATTGCTGTAATTCGCCTTTCGACCTTAGCCTCTCTTCGCCCATTAGGTATTGCGGTTGACATAGGCATGTTGTATGTCCCGGATGACGTTGCTGTCATTGCAGATTATAGCCGTCACCCCCAGGCAGTTCGGATACACGGAGCAGTTAGGGTTGTTTGCGCGCGAGGAGTGTCCCCTGTACCGTTCCGAGTCCGTTCCTGCGACTCGATGAGATGAAAAGTCGCCACCTGCCTCCGCCTTCGCGTACACCTGGCACTCGCTTGTCCTTGCCAGCCGCCTGGAGCACCTGATCTGGGTCGCGGAGCAGATATCCAACCGCCTGGACTCCGAGTTCCGCCACTTCAACGGCCGGATGTTAAGGGACTTCCTCGATAAGCATCCCCCCAAGCGGGTCCAGTTCCGCCCAGGAAGTGACACGTGCGGCGCCGATCATGACGTGACCTCCTTTGCTGGTCCAGTTCCTCTGAGAGCTGGTGGGTAGTCAAGCCGCTCTCCACTGCTTGACGACCTCCAAGGGCGTACGCCCCTGGAGCGCTGAATACGGTCTGAAGGTGTTGTACTCGATTCGGTGCTGCTCTGCCAATAGCCTGGCTTTCTGCGCCGTCGTGAATAGGTCGATGTTCAAGAACTCATCCTTGAATTGGCCGTCGAACGGCTCCACGAATGGATTCTCCTAGGGGGAACCCGGCGGGATACAGGCCGTCCTGGATCGGCGGCCTGTGCACCACTCCTGCAAGGCATGGGCAATGAGCTCAGGCCCATTGTTCATCCGTAGGTGGGTCGGTGCTGGATCCAGCTTGTGCAGCTCCTAAACCGTGTAGATCATGTGAATAGAATTGCAGCGCCGGCCACCACGAATGGCCAGACAGATGCGGCTGTTTTCATCCAGCACGTTCAGGAATTTCAACGACCGGCCATCCATCGTCTGGTCGAACTGGAAGTCGACCGTCAAGACGTGGTGCTCGTACTCGGCCCTCAGCAGCTCCCTCGAGCCGTCCGCCGGCTGTGAGCGCTTCCGCTGGCGCGATTGGGGCCGCTGCAGCCCCTCTTCCCGCCAGATCCGTTGCACCCGCTTGTAGTTGACACTCCAACCATCAAGCCTCAGCCTCCTATAGAGCACCCGCCGGCCCCAACGCACATTGCGCCGGGACAGTCACGGATCGGCTGCCTGAACTTCTGCTCCTCGACGTCAGCCAGCGGGACAGGGCGCCGCTGGGTATTGCTTTTTTGGCATGCCAACCCACAGGCATGACGTTGAGAAACCCGGAATCGATCCTGCAGACCCACGACGCATCTGCGCCGTCGTTCCGGACTCAGAACCTTCCCTCGGCCAGCTCTTAATGCTTTGCAGAAGCCTTCTGCTAGGGCATCGCCTTGTCGAGCTCAAAGCGTCTCAGCCGGGTGTTCTCCTGCTCCAGCTTCTTGAGGTGCTTTGCCTCGGTGGCTTTCATGCCGCCGTGGAGCTCCTGCCAGCGGCGATACGTGGGAGCCGCCACCTCCAGGGTCCTGTTGACGTCAGCGACGGTCTGGCCCTGGTTGAGGAGCTGCTCAGCGGTGCGCAGCTTGCGGATGATCTGCTTGGGGGTGTGGCGCGTGCGTTTCATGGGGCTTCTCCTGGTCAAATCTGGCCGGTAGGGAAGCTCTCATTAGGACTGGCACAGTTTGCGGGTGCCTCGTCAACCCGACCAGCAGGGGTGGATTCCCGCTGGCGCGGGTGCCGAAAACCCTTGCAGCAGCTGGCTTCTCCGCTCCCGACCATGATTTTGCGGTGGTAGGGTGACGCAATACGAATGGTCCGTTTCCATGCTCAAGCTCCTCCTGGGAGATCCCAATGCCCGGAAGCTGAAGCGCTACCAACCGCTCGTTTCCGACATCAATCTGTTTGAAGAGGAGGTGGCCCCTCTCGACGATGACGACCTGCGGCGCAAGACCGTCGACTTCCGTGAGCGCCTGGCAAAGGCGGAAACTCCGGCCCGTCAGCGCCAGCTTCTCGATGAGCTCCTGCCTGAAGCCTTCGCCGTGGTGCGCGAAGCGGGCAAGCGGGTGCTCGGGATGCGCCACTTCGATGTGCAGCTGATCGGCGGCATGGTGCTGCACGAGGGGCAGATCGCCGAGATGAAGACGGGTGAAGGCAAGACCCTTGTGGCCACCTTGCCCTCCTATCTCAATGCGCTCACCGGCAAGGGTGTGCACGTGGTCACGGTGAACGACTACCTGGCGCGTCGTGATGCCGAGTGGATGGGGCAGGTGCACCGCTTCCTGGGGCTGTCTGTGGGGCTGATCCAGCAGGACATGCCGCCCAGCGAGCGGCGTCGCAACTACGGCTGCGATATCACCTATGCCACCAACAGTGAGCTGGGCTTTGATTATCTTCGCGACAACATGGCAAATGATATCGAAGAAGTGGTGCAGCGTGAATTCAACTATTGCGTGATTGACGAGGTTGATTCCATCCTGGTGGATGAAGCGCGCACGCCCCTGATCATCTCAGGGCAGGTGGAGCGCCCCCAGGAGAAATACCGCCGCGCTGCTGATATTGCCAATGAGCTCATCCGTGCTGAAGGCAGCTCGAAAGATGGTGTGGATCCCGAAGGGGATTACGAGGTGGATGAGAAGCAGCGCAATGTGACCCTCACCGATGAGGGGTATGCCAAGGCTGAGCAGTTGCTGGGAGTGGAAGACCTGTTCGACCCCGCCGATCCCTGGGCCCACTACATCACCAATGCGCTCAAGGCCAAGGAGCTGTTCATCAAAGATGTCAACTACATCGTGCGCGGCGAAGACGCAGTGATCGTGGATGAGTTCACCGGCAGGGTGATGCCCGGTCGCCGCTGGAGCGATGGGCAGCATCAGGCGATCGAGGCCAAGGAGAATCTGCCGATCCAGCCGGAAACTCAGACACTCGCCAGCATCACCTACCAGAACTTCTTCCTGCTCTATCCACGCCTGGCCGGCATGACCGGCACCGCCAAGACAGAAGAAGTGGAATTCGAGAAAACCTACAAACTCGAAGTGACTGTGGTGCCCACCAATCGGCAGCGCTCCCGCACCGATCTGGTGGATCAGGTGTACAAGAACGAAGTGGCCAAATGGCGGGCGGTGGCTCTGGAAACCGCCACCATTCACCACGACGGGCGCCCCATCCTGGTGGGCACCACCAGCGTGGAGAAGTCGGAGCTGCTTTCCTCTTTGCTGGCCGAGCAGGGCATTCCCCACAACCTGCTGAACGCCAAGCCCGAAAACGTTGAGCGTGAGGCGGAGATCGTGGCCCAGGCCGGCCGGGCCGGAGCCGTCACGATCGCCACCAACATGGCGGGCCGCGGCACCGACATCATCCTTGGCGGCAACACCGATTACATGGCACGGCTGAAGCTCAGGGAAGTGCTCCTGCCCCTGCTGGTGCGGCCGGAGGAGGGCCATCGGCCGCCGATCCCCCTGCCCCGGGAGGCTTCCCGTGCCGGTTTTGCTCCCGGTGCCCCCCTGCCGGTCTCGGCGCCCAGCGAGGCCCGTGCCATCGGCGCTCTTTTCCCCTGCGCCCTCACCCCCGCCACCGAGCAATCGTTGGTGGAGCTGGCCCGTGAACTGGTGAAAGCCTGGGGTGACCGGGCCCTCAGCGTGCTGCAGCTGGAAGACCGGATCGCCCAGGCGGCGGAGAAGGCCCCCACCGACGACCCCCAGATTCAGGCGCTGCGCAGCCTGATCGCCCGGGTCCGCGCCGAGTACGACGTGGTGGTGAAGGAGGAGGAGGAGCGGGTGCGGCAGGCCGGTGGCCTCCACGTGATCGGCACTGAGCGGCACGAATCGCGCCGGGTCGATAACCAGCTGCGCGGCCGGGCCGGACGCCAGGGCGATCCCGGCAGCACCCGTTTCTTCCTTTCGCTGGAAGACAATCTCCTGCGCATCTTCGGCGGTGAACGTGTGGCCGGCTTGATGAATGCCTTCCGGGTGGAAGAAGACATGCCGATCGAATCGGGCATGCTCACCCGCTCGCTGGAAGGGGCGCAGAAGAAGGTTGAAACCTACTACTACGACATCCGCAAGCAGGTGTTCGAGTACGACGAAGTGATGAACAACCAGCGCCGAGCCGTGTATGCCGAGCGGCGCCGCGTGCTCGAAGGCCGGGAGCTCAAGCTGCAGGTGATCGGCTACGGCGAACGCACCATGTCTGACATTGTGGATGCCTACGTGAACCCTGATCTGCCGCCCGAGGAATGGGATCTGGGCCGGTTGGTGGCCAAGGTTCAGGAGTTCGTGTACCTGCTGGCCGATCTCACGCCCGAGCAGCTCCAGGGCCTTTCCACCGAAGAGCTCAAGGCATTCCTGCGCGAGCAGCTGCGCAACGCCTACGACCTCAAGGAGAGCCAGATCGAGCAGGTGAGGCCTGGGCTGATGCGGGAGGCGGAGCGGTTCTTCATCCTCCAGCAGATCGACACCCTCTGGCGCGAACATCTGCAGGCCATGGATGCCCTGCGTGAATCGGTGGGTCTGCGCGGCTACGGGCAGAAGGATCCCTTGATCGAATACAAGAACGAGGGCTACGACATGTTCCTGGAGATGATGACCTCCATGCGCCGCAACGTGATCTACTCCATGTTCATGTTTCAGCCCCGCATGGAAACCGCCGAAACGGTGGTCACCGGCTGAGCTTCAGAGCCTGCGCCGCAGCAGCTCATGCGTCAGTCGGCGCCGTCAGCCGGCGCCGTCAGCAGCCCGCTACCCGGCCCATCGCCGGGCCCATCGCCCAGGAACTCAAGGATTTCGCGGTCCCTCAGGTTCTGGGCCTTGCCGCCGCAGATGTCCTGCAGGGGGCGGCCGGCGGCCACTTCCCGCAGGCAGTTCTGCAGCCGACCCACCTCACCTTCGAGCGTGTCGATGCGCTCCATCAGGTTGCGAATCACCCTGGCTTCCGCATCCGGCAGCTGCGAGTGCGCCAGAGGATCGATCCTCACCCCCGATTGATGCACCACCCTGCCGGGAACGCCCACCACCGTGCTGTCGGGCGCCACATCCCGCAGCACCACCGAGCCGGCGCCGATGCGGGTGTTCGATCCCACCGCGATCGCGCCGAGCACCTGCGCTCCTGCCCCCACCACCACGTTCTCGCCGAGCGTGGGATGGCGCTTGCCGTGTTCCTTGCCCGTGCCGCCGAGGGTGACCCCCTGAAACAGCAGGCAGCGATCGCCGATCACGGCCGTTTCTCCGATCACCACGCCCATGCCGTGGTCGATGAAGACCCCATGGCCGATCTGCGCGCCCGGGTGGATCTCCACGCCGGTGAGGCTGCGCCCCACCTGCGAGAGCACCCGCGGCACCAGCGGCAGGCCCAGCCGCCACAGGCGGTGGCTGAAACGGTGCAGCACCAGGGCATGGAAGCCCGGATAGCAGAGCAGGATCTCCACCGTGCCGCGCGCGGCAGGGTCGCGCTCTTTGATCATGCGCAGGTCGGCGCCGATCGCACGCAGCAACCGCCCGATCGAGCCGGGCGGAGATGGCTTCACGCTGCTCATCCCACCTTCATGGTTTCAGGATCGCCGTAGCCATCGCGCTGGCCGGTGAGGCCGATCTCCTTGCGCAGCAGATCGATGGTGGAGGCCCCCAGGTAGCTCTGGGCGCAGTGCACCTGGGGCAGCCGCATCAACTGGGCGCGGTTCTGGCGGAGGGTCTGCTCCACCAGCGGCAGGCTCGGCCGGTCGCAGAGCACGTGGCTGGCGGCCCGCAGCAGGGCCAGCAGGCGGCTGCCCACGTCGGGGTTGGCGGTCATCACCAGCAGCTCGTTGCCGCGCATGCTGTGCAGGATCACCTCCGCGGCCCGCAGGATGCCGGGACTGATGCTCACCAGGCCCACGCAACTGCCCGTCCGCAGCTCCTTGAGCAGATCGAGCTCGTGGCGGAAGTCGTTGAGATCCACCGCCACGGCGCGCACGCCGAAGCGCTGGGCCAACTCCTCCACGGGCTGGAGGAAGTAGCGGCTGGTGACCACCGTGCCGTTGCTCGAACTCTCCAGCACCGCCTCGAGCTCCTCCATCGGCACCACTTCGACGGGCACCTCCAGCACCGGCACCAGTTCTTCGGCGATCAGCAGCGAGGCGCCGATGTCCTCGCGCGGTGTGCTCACCAGCACGCGGGCGCCGCAGCGCAGCCGCCAGTCGATTTCGCGGGTGAGCAGCTCCCTTGCCTGCTGCAGCGTGCAGCCGGCGTTGAGCAGGCCGTCGACGCACTGGCGCACCTCGCGGTCGATGTCGGGCCGCAGGCGGTTGCGCAGGCCCGGCGGTGCCTTCAGCTCGCGCGGCTTCTGCTGATCGCGCACATAGATGCCGGAGCCCGCCATCGCCTCCACGACACCGTCGTTTTCCAGCTGGCGGTAGACCTTGCTGATCGTGTTGCGGTGCAGGCCGGTCTGCATGGCCAGCTGCCGCGTGCTCGGCAGGCGGTGGCCCGGCGGGTAATGACGGGCCGCGATCGCGAAGCAGATCTGGTTGTACAGCTGTGTCGACGCCGGGATGTCGCTTTCCTGCTGGATGTGAAATCGCACGCCGGCCCGGACCTGAACGTCTGGGGACACCCTACGGAGCTTCGGCCCCGGTGACAATTCCCTGTTTGTCATAAGAGACTGTGCCGGTTGCTCCGCCACTGGCCCAACCGCCGCAGTGGCATCGTGTGGGCCGACCCCTGCGACAGCATCCGTGGCCGAGTGGATCACCCTTCCTGCAGCCCCCGCTGCTGCTCCTGGCCTGGTGGCTGCTGACAGGCCGGCAGGTTCGCTGGCAGGCGAGCAGGCGCAGCGCACCGGTGTGGTTTCGGTGCCGCTGCGTTGCTGGTGGGCTGCTCCCGCCCAGCCCGCACGAGGCGCCATCCTTGTACTGCCGGAGGTTTTCGGCATCAACGCCTGGGTGCGTTCGGTCGCCGACCGGCTGGCTCTGGAGGGGTATGCGGCGCTGGCGGTGCCCCTGTTCGCCCGCAGCGCTCCGGCCCTGGAGCTGGGCTACAGCGCCGATGATCTGGCCGAAGGACGCAGCCACAAGGACCGCACCAGCAGCGCCGAGCTGCTGGCTGATCTGGACGTGGCCTGCCAGTGGTTGCAGGAACGCACCGGGGCCGGCCTGCTGGGCTGCGTGGGCTTCTGTTTTGGCGGCCACGCCGCTCTGCTGGCGGCCAGCCTGCCCCAGATCGCTGCCACCGCAGACTTTTACGGGGCAGGGGTGGCCAGCGGCAGGCCGGGGGGCGGCCCCCCCACCCTGGAGGTGTTACCGGAGGTCACTGGCAGGGTCTGGTGTTTCTGCGGGCGGCGCGATCCGCTGATGCCGGCCGCTGAGCTGGCGGCGATCGGGGCTGCGTTACGCCAGGCCGATCCGGCGGGCGGGCGCCACCGGCTGATCGAACTGGAGGCGGGCCACGGATTCATGTGCGAGGCCAGGCCCGACCATGACCCCGTCGCTGCCGCCGCCGGCTGGCGGGGAATGCTCGAACTGTTCGCCACCACGCTCTGAGCATGGGCGTGCCGCAGCAGCGAGCAACGCTCTGCGCCTGCGTGCGCGCTCAGCCCTCGGCGGCCTCGCCTGCAGCGGCGGCGCTGGTCTGGCGCTGCGGTGAAGGAATGGTGCGCACCGCCTTGGCCGCCAGGGCGGCGGCATCTTTTTCCTTGGTGAGCGGCGTTTTGCGCGGCGTGAGGAACATGATCATGTTGCGCCCCTCGCGCTTGGGGTCCTGCTGGATCTCGGCGCTTTCCTCGAGGTCTTTGGCCATCCGATACAGCAACTGCTCAGCCAGCGCCGTGTGCTGAATCTCCCGGCCGCGGAAGATCACCGTGCACTTCACCTTGTCGCCGTCCTTGAGGAAGCGGATGGCCTGACCGATGCGCACCTGGTAATCGTGCGAATCGATCTTGTAGCGCATCTTCACCTCCTTGACTTCGGTTTGATGCGACTTCTTCTTGGCTTCCTTGGCCTTTTTTTCCTGCTCGAACTTGAACTTGCCATAGTCCATGATCCGACACACCGGCGGATCCGCCTTCTCGCTCACCAGCACAAGGTCGAGCTCACGGTCCTTGGCGACCTCGAGGGCTTCCTCCCTGGTGATCACGCCGAGCTGACTGCCGTCGGCATCGACCACCCGTAACTGGGGGTAACTGATGCGTTCGTTGATGTTGGGGAGCTCCCGCACGGGAGCACGACGATCAAACCGAGGACGAGGAGGCATTCAAAGAAGCGAGGGGCGTAGCGGAGGCCGGCACGGGGAACAGCCGTCGAGCACTCACACTTACCCTAGAACCCCTTCGACCGCCACCACGGCGGCCCTCAGCAGATCGGTGGCGCCAGCGCCCGGATCCAGCCACAGCGGGTCATGCCGGCGCCGGAACCAGGTGCGCTGGCGCTTGGCATACTGCCGCGTGCGCTGGTCGGTTCGGCTGATCGCCTCCGCCTCGCTCAGCTCGCCCGCCAGCAGCTGCAGGACTTCGCCGTAGCCGATCGTCTGCAGCAGCGGCAGGTTGGGGCCGAAGCGCCGGGCCAGCTCCTGCGTTTCCTCCACCAGGCCATCGGCATAGAGCGAACGGGTACGGCGGGCGATCCGCTGCCTGAGGTCGCTGGGGTCAAGGCCCAGTTCAAGCACCCGCCAGGCGGGTGGTCGTTGGCTTTGCTGGCTGGACAGGGGCCGCCCGGTGGCGTACAGCACCTCCAGGGCCCGCTGGGTGCGCACGGTGTCGGCATGGTCGATGCGCCCTGCCGCCTCCGGGTCGGCCTGACGCAGCAACTGGTGGCAGGTGGCTGGCCCCAGCGCCGCCAGTTGGGCGCGCAGGGCCGGCTGTGGCGGAACCGCCGGTGGCTGCAGCCCCTGGGTGAGGGCCTGCAGGTACAGCCCGCTGCCCCCCACGAGAAAGGCCACGCCGCGGCGCTGGTGTTCGGCGGCGATGGCGGCCTCGGCCGCCTGGCGGAACTCCTGCAGGTTCAGCGGCTGGTCGGGCGGGCGCAGGTCGAGCAGGCCGTGGGGCACGCGCGCCCGTTCGGCGGCGGTGGGTTTGGCGGTGCCGATGTCCATGCCCGCATAAAGCTGTCGGGAATCCACCGAGAGCACCGTGAGGTCGAAGTGGCCGGCCAGCTCCAGGGCCAGGGCCGACTTACCGCTGGCGGTGGGCCCGAGCAGCACGAGCACGAGGGGAAGCGAAGCGGCCATCCGGGGGGCGTCTGCGCAGGGCGCGCTCGGGGTGACCTGAGCCTCGCTGAGGAACGGCCCGAGGGGATGCGCCGGAGGCCTGCGGGCGGTCCCGGCGCGGGACGGACGGAGCAGAGATGCGACTGGGGGGTGCATCCCTGTCGCAAACGGGCGCTGAGCGCCCCCTGGGCGCCCCTCTGAAGCAGCAGTGGTAAGATCGACACCTCGATTGGCCTTTTGAGCGCCCTGTGCCGCTGCTGCACCGCTTCACCCGGCTACCGGCGCACGCCGCAACTTGCCACCTGAGCCTTTCGGAATGAGCGACTCCTCCAAAGTTCAGCACGCCTACGGCGCCGAACAGATTCAGGTGCTCGAAGGCCTGGAACCGGTGCGTAAGCGCCCCGGCATGTACATCGGCACCACCGGGCCGCGGGGTCTGCATCACCTTGTGTATGAGGTGGTGGATAACTCGGTGGACGAGGCCCTTGCCGGCCACTGCACTGAGATCCTGGTGCGCCTTTGCGAGGACGGCTCCGCAGAGGTCACCGACAACGGACGCGGCATCCCCACCGACGTGCACCCGCGCACCGGCAAGTCGGCCCTGGAGACCGTGCTCACCGTTCTGCACGCCGGCGGCAAGTTCGGCAGTGGCGGCTACAAGGTGTCCGGCGGTCTGCACGGCGTGGGCGTTTCGGTGGTGAACGCGCTCAGCGAGTGGGTGGAAGTGACCGTGCACCGGCAGGATCAGGTGCACCGCCAGCGCTTCGAGCGCGGCGCCCCGATCGGAACCCTGCGCTCGGAAGCCGATACCAGCGGCCGCACTGGCACGGCGGTGCGCTTCAAGCCCGATATCGAGATCTTCTCCGGCGGCATCCACTTCGACTACACCACGTTGTCCGGCAGGCTGCGGGAGCTGGCCTATCTCAACGGCGGTGTGCGGATTGTTTTCCGCGATGAACGCAGCGAGGCCCTCGGCGCCGACGGCAGCGCCCACGAGGAGATCTATCACTACGAAGGCGGTATCCGCGAGTACGTCGCCTACATGAACGACGGCAAGGATCCCCTTCACCCCGACATCATCTATGTGAATGCTGAGAAGGACGGCGTGCAGGTGGAGGCTGCGTTGCAGTGGTGCGTGGACGCCTACTCCGACAGCATTCTCGGCTTCGCCAATAACATCCGCACCGTCGACGGCGGCACGCACATCGAGGGTCTGAAAACAGTTCTCACCCGTACGCTCAACACCTTCGCCAGGAAGCGCGGCAAGCGCAAGGACGGTGATTCCAACCTGGCGGGCGAGAACATCCGCGAGGGGCTCACCGCCGTGCTGTCGGTGAAGGTGCCCGATCCGGAATTCGAAGGTCAGACCAAGACCAAGCTCGGCAACACCGAGGTGCGCGGCATCGTGGACACCGTGGTGGGCGAATCGCTGAGCGAATTCCTTGAGTTCCACCCCCAGGTGATCGACCTGATCCTGGAGAAGGCGATCCAGGCCTTCAACGCCGCTGAGGCGGCTCGCCGCGCCCGTGAACTGGTGCGCCGTAAATCGGTGCTCGAGAGTTCCACACTGCCCGGCAAGCTGGCCGATTGCAGCTCCCGCGATCCTTCCGAATCCGAGATCTATATCGTGGAAGGCGACTCCGCCGGTGGCTCCGCCAAGCAGGGCCGCGACCGCCGCTTCCAGGCGATCCTGCCCCTGCGTGGCAAGATCCTCAATATCGAGAAAACCGACGACGCCAAGATCTACAAGAACACCGAGATCCAGGCGCTGATCACTGGCCTGGGGCTGGGCATCAAGGGAGAAGAATTCAATGAATCCTCGCTGCGCTATCACCGGATCGTGATCATGACCGACGCGGATGTTGACGGCGCCCACATCCGCACGCTGCTGCTTACCTTCTTCTATCGCTACCAGAAAATGTTGCTGGAAGGCGGCTACATCTACATCGCCTGCCCGCCTCTCTACAAGGTGGAGCGCGGCAAGAACCACACCTACTGCTACGACGAAAAAGACCTCAGGAAAACCCTTGATGGCTTCGGTGAGAAGGCCAATTACACACTCCAGCGTTTCAAGGGTCTGGGGGAAATGATGCCCAAGCAGCTGTGGGAAACCACCATGGATCCCTCCACCCGCAAGATGAAGCGGGTGGAGATCGAAGATGCCGCTGAAGCGGATCGCATCTTCACCATCCTGATGGGAGACAAAGTGGCGCCCCGCCGCGAATTCATCGAAACCCACAGCGCCGAGCTCGATTTCGCTCAGCTCGACATCTGATGGCCTGGCGTTGGATCTGGGTGCTGGGCTTCGCCCTGATCGCTCCGGCCTCCCTCCCCGCCGGTGGCGCCGATTGGCGCACCCCGGAGCTGCGCCGCCGCCAGAACGGCGATCCGCTGCTTGCTGAGGGCTCGCGCGATGGCGTGCTGCGCGCTTCTCCCCATCACCGCGCGCCTTGCCTGCTGCCCGTGTCTGCGGGCGCGCCGCTGCGGCTGCTGCGCGTGTGGCAGGAGCCCGAGGGGGAACGCTGGTTGCACGTCGAGGCAGCGACTGCCGCCGGAACGGCCCGGCGCGGCTGGCTGGTCGGGTGAATGAGGCCCTGCTGGTGGCCGTCGGTGCGGTACCCGGCAGTTGGCTGCGGCTGCGGCTGGTCAACCACTTTGAGCCGCTGTTGCCTCATCGCCACTGGGCCACCCTCGCGGTCAACGTGTCCGCCAGCTTCGCGCTCGGGCTGGTGGTGGCGCTCGATCGCTCCAGCGGCACTGGCAGCCCCCTGCTGCTGCTGATCGGCACCGGTTTTCTCGGCAGCTTCAGCACGTTCTCCACCTTCATGCTGGAAGCCTTGCTGGCCTGGCAGGCCGGCAGGCGACGCGAAACACTGGCGCTGCTGGCGGCCTCCGTGCTGCTGGGCGTGCTGGCCGTGCTGCTGGGGCAGGCGGTAGCCCGTGCCTGACCCGGGCGACCTTCAGGCGCGGCGGTTGCGTTTCGAGCTCGTGGAGCTGCTGCTGGTGGCTGCGGGGGCGGTGCCTGGCGCCCTGCTGCGCTGGCAGGCGGAAGCGCGTCTCGGCCCTGTGCTGGGCGGTGCCCCCTGGGCGGAGCTGCTGGTGAACCTGACCGGCTGCCTGGTGCTCGGCCTGCTGGCGGGACCGATCCCCTGGCGCACGCCGCTGGTGCTCTGCCTCGGCATCGGCTTCTGCGGGGCCCTCACCACCTTCAGCAGCTGGATGCTGAACCTGGTGCGGCTGGCCGAGCTCGATCGCGCCGGCGAGGGACTCTGGCTGCTACTGGCCAGCCTGGTGCTGGGTCTGCTGGCAGCGGCCGCAGGGGTCGCCGCCAGCCATCGGCTGATGGCCGCCCTGCGTCGCCGCAGGCTGTGAGCGGCATGGAGCCGCTCGGCCTCTGCGGTCGGCTCAGGCGGCGAGGGCCGCCTCGATGGCTGCCGTCAGCTCAGGGCCGGTGGGATCCACGGCGCTCTTGAAGCGCGCCAGCACCGTTCCGTCCTTGCCCACCAGGAACTTCTCGAAGTTCCACTCCACATCGCCGGCCGGTTCGGCCTGGGTGAGCACGTCATAGGGAGCGCTCTTCACGCCCTTGGCCTGCACCTTGTCGAACAGCTCGAAGCTGGCGCCATAGGTGGTGGAGCAGAACTGCTGGATCTCCGGCAGGGTGCCCGGTTCCTGGGCGCCGAAATCGTTGCAGGGGAAGCCCAACACCTTGAAGCCGCGGGCGCCGTAGGTGTCCTGCAGCGTCTGCAGGCCGGCGTACTGGCGGGTGAAGCCGCAGCGGCTGGCCACGTTCACGATCAGCAGCACCGAGCCGGCATAGCCGGCCAGCGGTGTCTCCGCGCCTGTGGCGCTGCGCACCACCACATTGGAAACGCTCACGCTCATGGTTGTTGTTGTCGCTGCCGGCTGACCCTAGAAGCTGAGCGCCGCTGCGGGGAGGCCGTGGCAGGAACCCTCCCCATACACTCGATGTGCCGCCACTTCGGGGCCGATGAGCGAGCTCGACAGCGGCGGCGCCCGCCATGGCCGCCAGGATCCTGCCGGCCGAGGCCAGTCCGGCGGCGCTGAGCACGGCGGTGGCGCGGTGGGCAGCATCAGCGGCTCCACGATCGTGCTCGGCGGCGGCCTGCAGGTGGCCGAGGTGGTGTCCCGCCAGCTGGAAGCCCTGCTCAAGGCCAGCAACTACGGCGGCGTGAAACTGCTGCTGGAGCCGGTTCAGCCGGTGGATTGCGCCGAGGCGATCGGCACCCTGCCGCGCACGCTGCAGGCCCTGGCCTTCCGCCTGCTGCCCAAGGACAAGGCGATTGAGGTGTACGAATACCTCGATGGCGATGTGCAGCAGAGCCTGGTGGAGCGGCTCCGTTCCGGCGAGGTGCTGGAGCTGGTGGAGGAGATGTCGCCGGACGACCGGGTGCGGCTGTTCGATGAACTGCCCGCCAAGGTGGTGCGGCGCCTGCTGATGGAGCTGAGCCCGGCGGAGCGCCGAGTCACGGCCCAGCTGCTGGGCTACGAGGCGGAAACGGCCGGCCGGTTGATGACGACCGAATTCATCGACCTCAAGGAGTTCCACAGCGCCGCTCAGGCGCTCGACATCGTGCGGCGGCGGGCCCGGGACACTGAAACCGTGTACAGCCTCTACGTGACCGACGCTTCGCGTCACCTCACTGGCATCCTCTCGCTACGGGATCTGGTGATGGCCGACCCGGAGGACCGCATCGGCGATGTGATGACCCGGGAGGTGGTGAACGTCACCACCGCCACGGATCAGGAGGAGGTGGCCCGCGTGATCCAGCGCTACGACTTCCTGGCGGTGCCGGTGGTGGACCGCGAGGAGCGGCTGGTGGGGATCGTCACCGTCGACGACGTGATCGATGTGATCCAGCAGGAGGCCACCCGTGACCTCTACGCGGCCGGCGCCGTTCAGGCGGGCGATGAGGACGACTACTTCCGCAGCAACCTGTTCACCGTGGCCCGCCGCCGGGTGGTGTGGTTGCTCGTGCTGCTGATCGCCAATGCCGGCACCGCGGCGGTGATCGCCTCTCAGGAGTCGGTGCTGAAGCGGGTGGTGATGCTGACGGCCTTCATCCCGCTGCTGATCGGCACGGGCGGCAACGTGGGCTCGCAGAGTTCCACCGTGGTGATCCGTGGCCTCAGCACCCAGCGCATCCAGGCGCTCGGTACCTGGCCGGCGATCTGGCGCGAGGCCGTGGCCGGCGCCTTGCTGGGGGTGCTGATGGTGCTGGTGGTGGTGCCCTGGGCCCGCTATGTGTCAGGCAGCTGGCTGGTGGCGGTGGCGGCGGGCCTGAGCCTGGTGGCCATCACCACCCTGGCGGCCACGGCCGGCGCGGCGCTGCCGCTGCTGTTCGATCGGCTGGGGCTCGATCCAGCCCTGATGTCGGCGCCCTTCATCGCCACCGCCACCGACGTGGCGGGGGTGTTCATCTACCTCAGGACCGCCACCTGGCTGCTCGACTCACTCGGGATGCCGCTCTAGCTGGGCGGAAGGCCCCTGCCGGAGGGCGGCGCGTTGGGGCCGGTTGGCGGGCCTGCTGGCTGGATGGCTGCGCCTACTCCCCAGGCAGGGTCTGCGTTGTGGGTGGATGAGCGGCTCTGGCCAGCGAGCGCCAGGGCAGGAAGAAGCTGGCGACCGGCACTGCTCAGACCCTGGCTGCTCTGGCTGGCGCTCAGGGGAATGTCGCCCCGAAGAGTCCGAGATGAGAGGGACTTCACACTTCTTCAGGTTAGGCTTTACACACTGTCAAAACACCACGCCGTGATTGTCGCTCTCTCCCCGTCCCGGCCCGTCGAGTCGCTGGCCGATGCCGACCCCCGGCCCGTGGTTCTGCCCCGTTCCCTGCCCCCCGTGGACGGCGACCTGGTGCGCTCGTATCTGCGGGACATCGGCCGCGTGCCGTTGCTGAGCCATGAGCAGGAGATCACGCTGGGCCGCCAGGTGCAGGAGCTG